>NZ_JXQS01000020.1:0-85811 GCF_000834565.1 Rhodococcus sp. MEB064 | reverse complement strand
AGCGACGTTCGCGCATCATCGGGGTCCTCGGAGCCGTGGTGCTCCTCGGGCTCGTCGCCGTGGGAGGGGTGTGGGGAGTGTCGAAGGTGTTCGGCGGTGGCGCCGCGCAGGCCGAGGACTATCCGGGCCCCGGTGGCGCCGCAGTCGTCGTCGAGGTCAACCCCGGCGACACAGCTCAGGAGATCTCGACCGCGATGGCGGACAAGGACGTGACGGCCAGTTCCGCCGCGTTCTACGAAGCTGCCGTGCAGAACACGGCCATGAACGCTGTACAGCCCGGCTTCTACCGGCTGCAGTCCCAGATGACCGCGGCCGACGCCGTCGCCACGCTCGTCGATCCGACCTCCCGCGTCGGTCAGATCCAGATCGCGGAGGGTCGACAGCTCCACGACTCGACCGACGTCAACACCGGTGCGCTCCGCAAAGGCATCTACACGCTGATCTCCGAGGCCAGTTGTGCTGTCGGAGAGGGTATTCCGTGTGTGAGCTACGACGACCTGAACCTCGCCGGAGCCGGTGAGGACCCGTCGGCACTCGGTGTCGCCGACTGGGCCACCGACGCGGTTCGCCAGGTCCCGGATCGGGACCGTCAGCTCGAGGGCCTCATCGCCGCGGGCACGTTCAATTTCGATCCCAGTGCGTCTCCCACCGACATCATCCGTCAGCTGGTGTCCGAGAGCGCCACCGTGTACGAGGACACCGGCCTTCTCGACGCCGGTGCGACATCGGGTCTCGATCCGTACCAGGTGCTGGTCGCGTCGTCGTTGATCGAGCGTGAAGCGCTGCCCCAGGACTTCGCGAAGGTTGCCAGGGTCATCCTGAACCGCCTCGCCATCGGCCAGCGTCTCGAGTTCGACTCCACCGTCAACTACTCGCTGGACACCACCGAGGTGGCCACGACGGACGACGACCGTGCGCGCGTCACGCCGTGGAACACCTACGCCAAGGAAGGCCTGCCGGCGACGCCGATCTGCTCGCCCGGTGTGGGAGCAGTGCAGGCAGCGGAAGCACCCGAGGCCGGCAATTGGCTCTACTTCGTCACCATCAACGCGGCGGGGGAAACGCTGTTCACGGACGACTACCAGGTGCACCTGGACAACATCACGAAGGTCGAGGGCGGATTCCTCGACAGCGGCCGGTGACCTCGGACGACCGCCGCGCGGCGGTCCTGGGATCGCCGATCGAGCATTCGAAGTCGCCGGTACTGCACGGAGCGGCCTACGCGGCACTCGGCCTGTCGGGATGGACCTACGACCGCATCGAGTGCACCGCCGAGCAGCTCCCCGGCCTGGTGAGCGGTCTCGGTCCCGAATGGGTGGGGTTGTCGGTGACGATGCCGAACAAGTTCGCCGCCCTCGAGTTCGCCACGGAACGCACGGAACGAGCAGAGATCGTCGGATCGGCGAACACGCTCGTCCGTAGTCCGTCCGGGTGGCGGGCGGACTGCACCGATGTCGACGGTGTCACCGGAGCACTCGCCGACGCCGGTCTGACGGACCTGACCGGGCGGACCGCGGTCGTGGTCGGCGCCGGTGGAACGGCCAGGCCGGCGTTGGTGGCGTTGGCGTCGCTCGGAGCCCGGTCGGTGCGGGTGATCGCCCGCGACGAGAGCAGGGCACAGGGTGCGATCGCGTGCGGTCACGCCGTGGGACTCGACGTTGTGTGGGTCGGCTTCGACGCGTCGGCGATCTCCACCGCCGTGTCGGACTGCGCTGCCGTGGTGTCCACGGTTCCCGCGGACGGTGCCGCGCCCTTCGCCGAGGCGTTGTCCGCGGCGCCGCTCCTGCTCGACGCGATCTACGACCCGTGGCCCACCCCGCTTGCCGACGCCGTCACACGCGCCGGGGGAGTCGTGGTCGGGGGACTGTCGATGCTGCTGAACCAGGCGTTCGGTCAGGTGGAACAGTTCACCGGCATGCCGGCGCCTCGTCGGGACATGGCGGAGGCGCTCGCAGCGGCTCTCTGACGGCCGGACCGGCAGTAGCCCGACCTGTGGCGTTTCCGCTCCTCTCGGGCCATTGCTGCGCGGGATCCCGCCGAGAACTCGTGCGAGGGGAGCAGAAACACCACTCGCGAGTTATCCACAGGCACCCTCTCGGCGAGGTGGTTCGACGGATCGCTCGTGCGAGAGTCGCCCGATGACTGTCGCGTGTGTCGCACTGATCGGCTTCGGGGCGGGCTGGTTCGCTCCGACCGTCGTCGCGCAGTGGATCGGGTCGGCCGGCAGAGCTACGGCGCTGCTGTGTGCCGTGGCGTGCGCTGCGGTGTTCGCCGTCGCCTGCGGCGTGCGATCCGGTGACGCGTTCGCCGCGATCGGCTACTGGTGCGTCTGCCTCTCGCTCGTCGACTACTCGTGCCGCCGGCTGCCCGACATGCTGACGCTGACCGGCGCCGGGGCCGTTCTGGCCGCCGCGGTGTGGGACGGATTCGTCGTCGCGGCGCTTGTCGGAGGTGGACTGCTCGTCGCGTTGTACGTGGCGGTGCATCTGGTGAGCAGGGGCGGCGTCGGATTCGGCGACGTCAAACTCGCCCTCCCACTGGGTGCGTTCGCGGCGTCGGCCGGGGGCAGCAGCTGGTCGGCGGCCGCGATCCTGGCGCCGACGGCTACCGCAGTGCTGGGGATCGCCGGTTCCGGAGCCGGCCGAGGCTCGTCGGGCCCCGTCGATCGTGCTGTTCCGCACGGTCCGTCGATGTGCGCGGCGACCCTGGTGGCGTGGGTGAGCGTCGGCTCGTGAAAAGATCGAGCCGTGCTGCGATGGATCACTGCCGGAGAATCTCACGGCCCTGCCCTGGTGTCGATCATCGAGGGCATGGTGGCCGGAGTCGAGGTGACCTCCGAGGACATAGGAGCTCAGCTCGCACGTCGACGCCTGGGCTACGGCCGCGGTGCGCGGATGAAGTTCGAGGCGGACAAGGTCACCGTCATCGGTGGTGTCCGCCACGGGTCGACGTTGGGTGGCCCGGTCGCCATCGAGATCGGCAACACCGAGTGGCCCAAGTGGGAGACGGTGATGGCCGCGGATCCCGTCGACCCTGCTGTCCTCGCAGACCTGGCGCGCAACGCTCCGCTCACCCGTCCTCGCCCCGGTCACGCGGACTACTCGGGAATGCTCAAGTACGGCTTCGACGATGCACGTCCGGTCCTCGAGCGGGCCAGTGCCCGTGAGACGGCTGCGCGTGTCGCCGTGGGTACGGTCGCGCGACAGTTCCTCAAACAGGTGCTCGGCGTCGACGTTCTCTCCCACGTCATCTCCATCGGTGCCTCCGACCCGTACGAGGGGCCGGAGCCGTCCGCCGGTGACCTCGAGGCGATCGACGCCAGCCCGGTCCGCGCATTCGACGCGGTGGCCGAGCAGTCGATGATCTCCGAGATCGAAGCGGCCAAGCGTGACGGCGACACACTCGGCGGCATCGTCGAGGTCGTCGTCCACGGACTGCCCGTCGGACTCGGATCCTTCGTCAGCGGTGACAGCAAACTCGACGCCCAGCTCGCGGCAGCGCTGATGGGCATCCAGGCCATCAAGGGCGTCGAGGTCGGCGACGGCTTCGAGACCGCCCGACGCCGCGGCAGCGCGGCCCACGACGAGATCCTCCCCGGACCCGACGGCATCGTCCGCAGCACCAACCGTGCGGGCGGTATCGAGGGTGGCATGACCAACGGCGCTCCCTTGCGTGTCCGTGCCGCGATGAAGCCGATCTCGACGGTGCCGCGTGCCCTGTCGACGGTGGACATGTCGACCGGCGAGGGCGCGGTGGCCATCCATCAGCGCAGCGACGTGTGCGCTGTCCCCGCGGCCGGTGTGGTCGCCGAGACCATGGTCGCGCTCGTGCTCGCCCGGGCCACGCTGGAGAAGTTCGGTGGCGACTCCGTCTCCGAGACCGCCGGCAACGTCGCTCGCTACATCGAGAACGCGCACGCTCGACCACCCCGATGACCGGGGAGGCCGGAGGCCGGCCGCATGTTCCCGGGGAGGCCGGAGGCCGGCCGGATGTGCCCGGGGAGGCCGGAGGCCGGCCGCATGTTCCCGGGGAGTCCGGGCAGCCTGTCGTGCCGCGGGCTGTTCTCATCGGTCCGCCGGGTGCCGGAAAATCCACCATCGGCCGTCGGTTGGCTCGTGCGCTGGGCACCGATGTCTACGACACCGATGTCGCGATCGAACGTGAGACCGGCCGTACCATCCCGCAGATCTTCGCCGAAGACGGCGAGGCGGAGTTCCGTGCGATCGAGGAACGCGTCGTCATCGAGGCGCTGAGGTCGTACCCGGGCATCGTGTCGCTCGGTGGAGGCGCCATCCTGTCGTCGCGGACCCGCGACGCACTACGGGGGCACACCGTGGTGTACCTCGAGATCAGCATCGGCGAGGGTCTGAGGCGGACCGGAGCCACCACTGCCTCCGCGACGCGTCCGCTTCTCGCGGGTGCGGATCCCCGTGCGAAGTACCGAGAACTGATGCGCATCCGTCGGCCGTTGTACCGGGCGGTGGCTACGCATCGCATCCGGACCGACGGTCGCAGCCCGGCCCGCGTCGTCACCACCGTGCTGGGTCGTCTCGGCGTGTCGTCGGTGGACCGTGCGGATACCGCACCCACCCCGCCCACCCGCTCGACGCCGCGCCGTCGGATCAGGCGCAAGGGTGGTCGACCGATTCCGACGGATCCTCGGACGCCACCGCCGAGTGCGGCACGACCGACCGGATCCCGCCCCCCGCACGACCCGCCATCAACCGAGGAGAAGCGCTCGTGACAGAACCCGTACGCATCGATGTCCGGACGGCGAACCCGTATCCGGTGATCATCGGCCGCGGTCTGCTGACCGAGTTGGTCGAACAACTCGACGGCACCCGCACCGTTGCCATCTTCCATCAGCCGCCGCTCGCCGAGACCGCCGAGGCGGTCCGGGCGGCATTGGCGGACAAGGGGATCGACGCCCATCGCATCGAGATCCCGGACGCGGAGGACGGCAAGGACCTCGCCGTGGCCGGCTTCTGCTGGGAAGTCCTCGGGCGTATCGGCCTCACCCGCAGTGACGCCGTGGTCAGCCTGGGCGGCGGCGCCGCGACGGACCTCGCGGGGTTCGTGGCCGCAACCTGGATGCGCGGAGTGCGCATCGTCCACGTGCCGACGACGCTGCTGGCGATGGTCGATGCCGCGGTGGGTGGAAAGACCGGCATCAACACCGACGCGGGCAAGAACCTGGTCGGGTCGTTCCACGAACCGGCCGCCGTCCTGGTCGATCTGGTGACGCTGGAAACGGTGCCCCACAACGAGATCGTCGCGGGGCTGGCCGAGGTGATCAAGACGGGGTTCATCGCGGATCCGGTGATCCTCGACCTGATCGAGGCCGATCCGGCAGCGGCGCTCGATCCGAAGGGCGACGTCCTGCCGGAGCTGATCCGCCGATCGATCGAGGTGAAGGCGCGCGTCGTCGCGGCGGACCTGCGTGAATCGAATCTGCGCGAGATCCTGAACTACGGCCACACGTTGGGGCACGCGATCGAGCGCCGCGAGAAATACAAGTGGCGTCACGGTGCCGCTGTGTCGGTGGGTCTGGTGTTCGCAGCCGAACTCGGTCGACTCGCGGGCCGACTGTCGGACGCCGTCGCCGACCGCCACCGGACGGTCCTGCAGTCCGTGGGTCTGCCGGTGACGTACGACCCGGACGCGTTCTCCCATCTCCTGTCGGGAATGCAGACGGACAAGAAGAACCGGAACGGTCTGCTGCGCTTCGTCGTGCTGGACGACCTGGCCAAGCCGGGACGCCTCGAGGGGCCGGACCCGGCGTTGCTGGCCGCGGCCTACTCGGCGATCGCTCGCGAGGACGGTCCGTCCACCGCCTCGGTCTTCCTCTGACCCGCCGATCCACGGACTCGCTGATCCACTGACCCGACGATCCACAGACCCCGAACAGAAAGACACCCCGACCGGAATGCCGGTCGGGGTGTCTCGTTCTGCACGCTCTAGCTGGGTTCCTGCCACGCAGATCGCTGCTGGTCGCCCTTCGACAGGCTGGGCCCCTGCGAGGACGAACGCTGGTCGCCGACGGGCGCGAAGACCTCGGTGTCGGCATCGGACTCACCGCGACGGTTCGCCGCACCGGCAGGGGCGCCCGCGCCGACACGGTCACGGCTGTCGTCGGACTTCTCCGTCTTGCCGGGGCGCAGGTTCTCGGACTTCTTGTCCCCGCGGCCCGCGAGCCAGCGGCCGATGGTGACCGCGATGACGGCCGGAACGAAGACCAGCAGGATGGTGAAGGCGGCCCCGGACGTCAGTTCGAAGAAGATGGTGTTGCTGCTCACCGCGATGTTCGCGACGGCGGTGAAGAGCCACGAGACCAGCCCGGCGAGAAGGCCCGCGACGATGGAGGCCTTCAGCCACAGCATGGTGAAGTCGGTGCGGTTGTCGCCGTCCTCACCGCGCCGGTGCGAGGAGATGCCGTCGATTCCGCCCCACACGAAGGCAATGAGAACGACCGCGACCAGCGTGATCATCCGCAGAACGGATCCCTGCGACGGCCATGAGCTCACCGCCAGCGCCAGCAGCACTCGCGCCACCACATGAACCAGCGCCATCCCCACACCACGTACAACCCACCCAGTCATGCTGCACACAGTAATCACCACCGCCGCGGCCATGTGTGTCTGCCCACATATTCGTCTCCCGCGGGGCGCTCCGGGCGAGACGGTGATCGGTCAGTAAGTTCGAAGGATGTCTTCTCCCGACCGCGTCGCACGACGCGATGCCCTTCGCGAACTGGTCCGCGAGCGCGAGGTCGACGCGCTGCTGGTGACCGATCTGCTGAACATCCGGTACCTGACGGGGTTCACCGGCAGTAACGCCTCTCTTCTGATCGACACGCACGATTCGGCGTCGGACGAGTCGAGGACCGTCCTGTGCACCGACGGTCGATACGTCACCCAGATCGGCGAGCAGGTGCCCGATCTCCGGGCCGTCATCGATCGGGCCGGGCCGACCCGTCTGCTGCAGGACGCTCTGGACGGTCGGGCCGCGGGGGACCGCGCGCTCACCGTCGGTTTCGAGTCGCACGTGGTGTCCGTGGACGAGCACCAGTCGTGGACGGACGCGGCAGCAGGCGTCGAGCTTCGTCGACTCCCGCGTCTGGTGGAGAAGCTGCGGGTGGTCAAGGACGAGTCGGAGATCGACTCGCTGCGTGCTGCCTGCGGCGTTGCCGACGCGGCTCTGGCGGCCCTGATCGAGCGCGGCGGTATCTCGGCGGGACGTGCGGAGAAGCAGGTCGCGACCGATCTCGAGTTCCTGATGCTCGAACTCGGTGCGGACGCCATCTCCTTCGAGACGATCGTCGCGGCGGGCGCCAACTCGGCGGTGCCCCATCACCGTCCGACGCGGGCCGTTCTTCAGCAGGGCGATCTGGTGAAACTCGACTTCGGTGCGACCGTGGACGGGTACCACTCGGACATGACGCGGACCTACGTTCTGGGCGAGCCCGCGGAGTGGCAGCGTGAGCTGTACGACCTGGTCGCCCGCTCCCAGGCGGCCGGACGTGACGCTGTCGCGCCGGGCGCCGACGTGCAGGCCGTCGACGGAGCGGCGCGGTCCGTGATCGTCGCGGCCGGCCACGGCGACAAGTTCCTGCACGGCCTCGGCCACGGCGTGGGGCTCGAGATCCACGAAGCGCCGGGAATCGGTGCGACATCCACCGGTACACTGCTCTGCGGTGCAGCGGTGACGGTCGAGCCCGGCGTGTACTTCTCCGGTCGCGGAGGCGTACGGATCGAGGACACGCTCATCGTCCGAGAGGGCGAGCCGGAGTTGCTCACACTCACCGGCAAAGAGTTCACCGTTCTGTAGGCCTCTCGCGGGGCCTCGCGGGAACTTCAACGAACGACACGCACAACCGACATGACAGAGGAGACGCGAAGCAAGTGGCTTCCACCAGTGATTTCAAGAACGGTCTTGTGCTCAGCATCGAGAACCAGCTGTGGTCCATCATCGAGTTCCAGCACGTCAAGCCCGGCAAGGGTCCGGCCTTCGTGCGCACCAAGCTCAAGAACGTCACGTCCGGCAAGGTCGTCGACAAGACGTTCAACGCGGGCGTGAAGGTCGAGACCGCGACGGTCGACCGACGCGACATGACGTACCTGTACCACGACGGCACCGACTTCGTGTTCATGGACGGCGACACGTTCGATCAGATCTCGGTGGCCGAGGCCACCATCGGCGAGGTCTCGCGTTTCCTGCTCGAGAACATGAAGGTGCAGGTCGCGATGCACGAGGGCGTGCCGCTCTACGTCGAGCTCCCCGTCACCGTCGAGCTGATCGTGCAGCACACGGACCCGGGCCTGCAGGGAGACCGCTCCACCGGTGGCACCAAGCCGGCAACGCTCGAGACCGGCGCCGAGATCAACGTCCCGCTGTTCATCAACACCGGCGACAAGCTGAAGGTCGACTCGCGTGACGGCAACTACCTCGGGCGCGTGAATTCCTGAGTGAGCGAGACTGCTGGTACTCCGGACCGGTCCGCGGGCGCGGGCAAGCCGGCGACGAAGAAACTGGGCGCGCGTCACAAGGCACGTAAGCGCGCTGTCGACTTCCTGTTCGAGGCCGAGGCGCGGGATCTCGATCCCGTGACTCTGGCGACCGAACGGAGCGAGCTCTCCGCTCACGAGGAGACGGTGGCCCCGGTCAACGCCTACACCACGACACTGGTCACGGGTGTCGCGGAGAACCTCGACCGTGTCGACTCGGTGATCGGTGATCACCTGCATCAGTGGACGTTGGCGAGGCTTCCCGCCGTCGACCGCGCGATTCTGCGGGTCGCGGTGTGGGAGCTGCTCAACGCCACCGATGTGCCCCCGGTCGTCGCGGTGGACGAAGCCGTCGAACTGGCCAAGCAGCTGTCCACCGACGACTCGCCGTCCTTCGTGAACGGTGTTCTCGGCCAGATCGTGCTCGTGGCTCCGCAGGTCCGTGCCGCCGCCGCAGCCAGACCCGCCTCCGAGCGGGCGGCCGTCACGACCGACGACGTGACGGATACCACGGACGACGACGCCCGGCCGGCCACCTCGAGCTGATTCGAGGGCCGGTCGCATTGCTATGCTGATCGCGCCAGATTTCCTTTAACGATCCGTCCAGTGAGGCGGAGAAGGAGGTCACCCACTCTCGTGTCCTCAGACGAGCCAGGTACCCCACCCCAGCCCCGGGAATTGTTGTCGTCGGCAGATGTCGGCCGCACGGTCGCCCGGATGGCCCATCAGATCATCGAGAAGACCGCGTACGGCTCGCCCGACGCCGCGCCCCTCGTCTTGATCGGCATCCCGACACGCGGATCCATCCTCGCCACGCGGTTGGCGGATCGGATCGAGGAGTTCTCCGGAACCCGTCCTCCGGTCGGATCCCTCGACATCACGCTCTACCGCGACGACCTGCGGAGCAAGCCGCACCGTGCCCTCGAACGCACGTCCGTTCCCGATACGGGTGTCGACGGCGCGCTCGTCGTGATCGTCGACGACGTGCTGTTCTCGGGTCGCTCGGTCCGCGCCGCGCTGGACGCGCTCCGCGACCTCGGTCGTCCCCGCGCTGTCCAACTGGCCGTGTTGATCGACCGTGGTCACCGCGAGCTTCCGCTCCGCGCCGATTACGTCGGCAAGAACGTACCGACGGCGCGCACCGAGGACGTGTCGGTACTGCTCGACGAGCACGACGGCCGAGACGGGGTGCAGATCTCGTGACCACGAGGCACCTGTTGTCGACGATGGATCTGAGTCGCAGCGATGCGACCGACATCCTCGACGAGGCGGAGCGGTTCGAACAGGCACTGCTGGGACGCGACGTCCGCAAGCTGCCGACGTTGCGCGGCAAGACGGTGATGACCGTCTTCTACGAGAACTCGACACGCACACGCGTGTCCTTCGAGGTCGCGGGCAAGTGGATGAGTGCCGACGTCATCAACGTCAGCGCGAGCAGTTCGTCGGCGTCCAAGGGCGAATCTCTGCGGGACACGGCGTTGACGCTGCGCGCGGCGGGTGCGGACGCTCTGATCGTCCGCCATCCAGCGTCGGGTGCGGCGCATCGCATCGCGCAGTGGACCGCGCTTCCCGACGGTTCCGGACCGGCCGTAATCAACGCCGGTGACGGCACCCACGAACATCCGACACAAGCACTGCTGGACGCGTTGACCCTGCGCCAGCGTCTCGGCGGGATCGAGGGGCGTCGCATCGCGATCGTCGGCGATGTGCTGCACAGTCGCGTCGCACGGTCCAACGCCTTCCTGTTGGCGACGCTGGGCGCGGACGTCATCGTGGTCGCGCCGAGGACTCTGCTGCCGGTCGGCATCGAGACGTGGCCCGTGACGGTCGCGTCGTCACTCGACGCCGAACTGCCCGCCCTCGACGCCGTCATGATGCTGCGGGTCCAGGCCGAGCGGATGAACGGCGGTTTCTTCCCATCGGCCCGCGAGTACTCCATCGGCTACGGGTTGTCCCAGAAGCGGTTCGACATGCTCCCGAGTCACGCGGTGGTGCTGCACCCGGGTCCGATGCTGCGCGGAATGGAGATCGGTTTCTCCGTCGCCGATGCGCCGGAAACCGCTGTCCTGCAACAAGTCCAGAATGGAGTCCACGTGCGCATGGCCGTGCTGTTCCGTCTCCTCATCGGGTCCGACGTCTCGGGCACGACCGCATCGGGGGTGTCGTGATGAGCGGCTCCGTGATCATCCGGGGAGTGCGCCCGTACGGCGAGGGTGAGCCGGTCGACGTGCTGATCACCGACGGAATCGTCGACGCCATCGGTGCCGACGTGTCCGCGCCCGACGACGCCGAGGTGGTCGAGGGCGGTGGGGGAGTTCTCCTGCCGGGCTTCGTCGACCTGCACACGCACGTCCGTGAACCGGGACGCGAGGACACCGAGACGATCGAGACCGGTTCCGCGGCAGCAGCTCTCGGTGGATACACCGCCATCTTCGCGATGGCGAACACGTCGCCGGTAGCGGATTCGGTCGTCGTCACCGACCACGTGTGGCGACGCGGACAGGAAGTCGGCCTCGTCGACGTGCACCCCGTCGGTGCCGTGACGGTGGGGCTGAAAGGCACTGCTCTCGCAGAGATGGCGACCATGAACGCCGGGGTCGGCGCCGTGCGCATGTTCTCCGACGACGGGCACTGTGTCGCGGATCCGCTGCTCATGCGGCGTGCGCTCGAATACTCGGCCGGCCTGGGCGTGCTCATCGCACAGCATGCAGAGGAACCTCGACTCACCGAAGGCGCTGTCGCACACGAGGGTCCGACCGCCGCGCGGCTGGGGCTTGCCGGGTGGCCTCGTTCGGCGGAGGAGTCCATCGTCGCGCGCGACGCCATCCTGGCTCGTGATGCGCGAGCGCGCGTCCACATCTGCCACGCGTCCACCGCCGGCACCGTCGAACTTCTCGACTGGGCGAAGAAGCAGGGAATCTCGATCACCGCCGAGGTCACCCCGCATCACCTGTTCCTCGACGACTCCCGCCTCGAGACATACGACGCGGTGAACAAGGTGAACCCCCCACTGCGCGAGAGCAGCGATGTCGACGCGCTGCGCAGGGCCTTGGCCTCGGGCGTCGTCGACTGCGTCGCCACGGACCATGCGCCGCATGCGGAGCAGGACAAGTGCTGCGAATTCTCGCAGGCGCGTCCGGGCATGCTCGGACTCGAGACGGCGTTGTCCATCGTGGCATCGACGATGGTCGAGACCGGTCTGCTCGACTGGCGCGGCGTCGCGAGGGTCATGAGCGAGCGTCCCGCGGAGATCGTGGGACTGACCGATCAGGGCCGGCCCATCGCCGTGGGGGAGCCGGCCAACCTGACCGTCGTCGATCCCGACGTCCGGTGGACGGTCGACTCGCGCGCCCTGGCGTCGTTGTCGTCGAACACCCCGTTCGAGGCACTCGAACTGCCTGCCAAGGTCACCGCAACCCTGTTGCGTGGCCGCATCACCAGCCGCGACGGTGTCGCCGCTGCTCCTTCAGGAGGCGTGAACTAGATGGACAGAGTGTTGCTGGTCGCCGGATTCCTGGTGTTCTGGGCCGCGATGATCGCCCTCATCCTGTGGGGGTGGAGAAACCGCCAGAAGCGTCAGAGCGACGCGATCGGAACGCTTCCGAGCGCACCGGACGCCCTCGGCGACGTTCGCGTGGCGTCCTGCACCGGCCTCTACGTCGGCTCGACGCTGGCTCCGAGCTGGCAGAACCGCATCGCCGTCGGTGACATCGGCCATCGCGCCACCGGAACCCTCACGCGGTACGAGACGGGCATCCTGCTCGAACGTCACGGGGAAACCGACATCTGGATGCCGCAGGACGCCCTGCGGGCGATACGCACCGAGCGCGGGCTGGCCGGGAAGGTCATGACCAAGGACGGCCTGCTGGTCGTGCGATGGGAACTGCCCACCGGCACCGAGATCGACACCGGCTTCCGAGCCGACGACAAATCCGTCTACCCCGACTGGGTCGACGACACCACTTTCAGCAGCGAAGACGAGAAGGAGACCGCGTGAGCACTCAGGACGCTGCGGCATTGGTCCTCGAGGACGGGCGGGTCTTCCGCGGAACCGCGTTCGGTTCTCGGGGTTCCACCCTGGGCGAGGCCGTGTTCTGCACCGGGATGACCGGCTACCAGGAGACACTGACCGACCCCAGCTACCACCGGCAGATCGTCGTGGCCACCGCGCCGCAGATCGGCAACACGGGGTGGAACAGTGAGGACAACGAGTCCGTCGGACCGACAGGAGAGGCCGACGACTCGAAGATCTGGGTCGCCGGATTCGCGATCCGGGACATCAGCCGACGCAGCTCGAGCTGGCGGTCCAGCGGAACACTCGGCGACGAGATGGACCGACAGAACGTCGTCGGCATCGCCGAGATCGACACCCGCGCCGTGGTGCGCCATCTCCGCACGCGCGGGTCGATGAAAGCGGGCATCTTCTCCGGTGACGCCCTCTCCGACGTCGACTCCCTCGTCGCGACGGTGCGCGACCAGCCGAGCATGGCGGGCGCCGACCTCGCCGGCGAGGTCAGTACCGACACCGGGTACACCGTCGAGCCGGTGGGCGAGGCGCGCTACTCCGTCGTCGCCGTCGACCTCGGCATCAAGTCCAACACCCCCAGAATGTTCGCGCAGCGCGGTATCCGTGTGCACGTCGTTCCGGCGGACGCCGACATCGATCGGGTGCGCGCGCTCGGTGCGGACGGGGTGTTCCTGTCCAACGGGCCGGGTGACCCCGCGACCGCCGACTCCGTCGTGCGGCTCACCGAGCAGGTGCTGGGAGACGGAACGCCGCTGTTCGGTATCTGCTTCGGCAACCAGATCCTCGGTCGCGCCCTCGGCCGCAGCACCTACAAGATGACCTTCGGACACCGCGGCATGAACATCCCGGTGATCGAACACGGCACCGGTCGCATCTCGATCACCGCGCAGAACCACGGATTCGCGCTCGAAGGCGAGGCAGGGGAGGAGTTCGACACCCCGTTCGGACGCGCCGTGGTCAGCCACACGTGCGCCAACGACGGCGTCGTCGAAGGTGTCCGCCTGCTCGACGACTCGGCCTTCTCGGTGCAGTACCACCCCGAAGCCGCGGCCGGTCCCCACGACGCCGAGTACCTCTTCGACCGTTTCCTGCAGCTCCTCGACAAGAAAGCCGGCCAGTAATGCCACGGCGCACAGACCTCCAGCACATCCTGGTCATCGGATCGGGACCCATCGTCATCGGCCAGGCTTGCGAGTTCGACTACTCGGGCACCCAGGCCTGTCGCGTGCTGCGCGAGGAGGGGCTGCGTGTCAGCCTCGTGAACTCGAACCCCGCGACGATCATGACCGACCCGGAATTCGCGGACGCCACCTACGTCGAGCCCATCACCGCGGAATTCGTGGAGAAGGTCATCGCGAAGGAGAAGGCGGAAGGTCACCCGATCGACGCCGTCCTCGCGACTCTCGGCGGACAGACCGCGCTGAACTGTGCGGTCGCATTGCACGAGCAGGGCATCCTCGAGAAGTACGACGTCGAGCTCATCGGCGCCGACTTCGAGGCCATCCAGCGCGGCGAGGACCGGCAGAAGTTCAAGGACATCGTTGCGAAGGTCGGTGGCGAGAGCGCACGCTCGCGCGTCTGCTACACGATGGACGAGGTTCACGACACCGTCGCCGAACTCGGCCTCCCCGTCGTCATCCGCCCCAGCTTCACCATGGGCGGTCTCGGTTCCGGCATGGCGTACACGACGGAGGATCTCGACCGCCTCGCCGGCGGCGGCCTCGCGGCGTCGCCGTCGGCCAACGTGCTCATCGAGGAGTCCATCTACGGATGGAAGGAATTCGAACTCGAGCTGATGCGCGACAACCGCGACAACGTCGTCATCGTCTGCTCCATCGAGAACGTCGATCCCATGGGCGTGCACACCGGCGACTCGATGACCGTCGCGCCGGCCATGACGCTCACCGACCGCGAGTACCAGACGATGCGCGACCTCGGCATCGCCATTCTCCGCGAGGTCGGGGTGGACACGGGTGGCTGCAACATCCAGTTCGCGATCGACCCGAAGGACGGTCGCCTGATCGTCATCGAGATGAACCCGCGTGTCTCCCGGTCGAGCGCCCTCGCGTCGAAGGCGACCGGCTTCCCGATCGCGAAGATCGCGGCGAAGTTGGCCGTCGGCTACTCGCTCGACGAGATCGTCAACGACATCACGGGCGAGACTCCGGCATGCTTCGAACCCACGCTGGACTACGTCGTCGTCAAGGCGCCCCGGTTCGCCTTCGAGAAGTTCCCCGGCGCGGACCCCACGCTGACGACCACCATGAAGTCGGTCGGCGAGGCGATGAGTCTGGGCCGCAACTTCTCCGAGGCGCTCGGCAAGGTTCTCCGGTCCCTCGAGACCAAGGCCGCCGGCTTCTGGACACTGTCGGACGACGTGCTGGCGGGGGATCGCGCGCGCGATCTCGATGCCGTGCTCGCCGATCTGAAGGTTCCGACCGAGGGACGCATCTACGACGCGGAACTGGCCCTGCGCCTCGGCGGCACCGTCGAGGAGGTCGCCGCCGCGTCGGGCATCGACCCCTGGTTCGTCGACGAGATCGCCGGTCTGGTCGAGCTGCGAGGTCGCCTGCTCGACGCCCCTGTTCTGGACGAGAACCTGCTCCGCCGCGCCAAGCACTCCGGACTGTCCGACGGGCAGATCGCCGCACTGCGTCCCGAGCTGGCCGGTGAGGACGGCGTGCGGTCGCTGCGGCACCGCCTGGGCGTGCGGCCGGTGTTCAAGACCGTCGACACCTGCGCAGCCGAGTTCGAGGCCAGGACGCCGTACCACTACTCGACGTACGAGCTCGATCCCGGCGCCGAGTCCGAGGTGGCGCCCCAGACCGAGCGCGGCAAGGTGCTCATCCTCGGCTCGGGCCCCAACCGCATCGGACAGGGCATCGAGTTCGACTACTCGTGCGTCCACGCTGCGACGACACTGTCCGCGGCCGGGTTCGAGACCGTCATGGTCAACTGCAATCCCGAGACCGTCTCCACCGACTACGACACGGCCGACCGGCTTTACTTCGAGCCCCTGACGTTCGAGGACGTGCTCGAGGTCTATCTCGCCGAGAAGGAGTCCGGCGAGGGCGGACCGGGAGTCGTCGGCGTGCTGTGCCAGCTCGGCGGTCAGACCCCGCTGGGTCTCGCGCAGCGCCTGCAGGACGCCGGTGTGCCCATCGTCGGAACGTCGCCCGAGGCGATCGACCTGGCCGAGGACCGCAAGGCCTTCGGCGAGGTCCTCGTCGCGGCGGGGCTTCCCGCGCCGAAGTTCGGTACCGCCACCACCTTCGAGGGCGCCAAGCGCATCGCCGGTGAGATCGGCTACCCGGTGCTGGTCCGGCCGTCGTACGTCCTGGGTGGGCGCGGCATGGAGATCGTCTACGACGAGGCGTCGCTGGACGACTACATCTCGCGTGCCACCGAGCTGACACCCGAGCACCCGGTCCTGGTGGACCGGTTCCTCGAGGACGCCATCGAGATCGACGTGGATGCGCTGTGCGACGGCACCGAGGTGTACCTCGGTGGAGTCATGGAGCACATCGAGGAGGCCGGCATCCACTCCGGCGACTCGGCGTGCGCACTGCCGCCGATCACGCTGGGTCGGACCGACATCGACGCGGTCCGCCGCTCGACGGAGGCGCTGGCGTTCGGCATCGGCGTCCGCGGACTCCTCAACGTCCAGTACGCGCTCAAGGACGACATCCTGTACGTGCTCGAGGCCAACCCGCGCGCCAGCCGAACGGTCCCGTTCGTCTCCAAGGCGACGGCGGTGCCGCTGGCCAAGGCTGCCGCGCGCATCGCGTTGGGAGCGACCATCGCCGAACTGCGTGCCGACGGTGTGCTGCCCGCGACGGGCGACGGCGGGCACTCCTCGTTCGACGCTCCCGTGGCCGTCAAGGAAGCGGTGCTGCCGTTCAACCGGTTCCGCAAGGCCGACGGCAGCGGTGTCGACACCCTGCTCAGCCCGGAGATGAAGTCGACCGGCGAGGTCATGGGTATCGACGCCGACTTCGGTACCGCGTTCGCGAAGTCACAGACCGCCGCCTACGGCTCGCTGCCGACGACGGGGTCGATCTTCGTCTCGATCGCCAACCGCGACAAGCGCTCGATGGTGTTCCCCGTCAAGCGACTCGCGGATCTGGGTTTCCGGATCCTCGCGACCGAGGGCACCGCAGAGATGCTGCGGCGCAACGGTATCCGCAGCGACGTCGTGCGCAAGCACTCGGACGTGCTGGCCGAGGGCGAGCGCACCATCGTCGATCTCATCCGCGAGGGCGAGGTGGACATGGTGTTCAACACACCGTTCGGCAACTCCGGGCCCCGCGTCGACGGCTACGAGATCCGCAGTGCCGCGGTGGCGCGCAACATCCCGTGCATCACCACCGTGCAGGGCGCCGCGGCCGCGGTGCAGGGCATCGAGGCGAGCATCCGGGGCGACATCGGTGTGCAGTCGTTGCAGGACCTGCATCGGACTCTGTCGACGTACGAGCGCGCCGGGACCGGACCGTCGGCGACGACCGAGCCGGTCACGGCCCGGTGACTCCGGCGACGCCCGTCGGCGGCGTCTGGCGTTCGCGTCTGACGGCCGCCGTCCGGGCGCGAGGCCGACTGTGCGTCGGCATCGATCCGCACGCAGCGATGCTCGACTCGTGGGGTCTCGACGACTCGGTCGACGGGCTCGAGCGATTCTCACGGATCTGCGTGGAGGCGTTCGCCGACGACATCGGCGTCGTCAAGCCGCAGGTGGCGTTCTTCGAGCGGTTCGGGTCCGGCGGATTCGCCGTACTCGAGCGCACGATCGCCGATCTGCGCTCGGCGGGTGTGCTGGTGATCGCCGACGCCAAGCGCGGCGACATCGGCAGTACCTCCGAGGCATACGCGCGGGCATGGCTCGAACCGTCGTCACCTCTCGCGTCGGACGCAGTCACGGTCTCGCCCTACCTCGGGGTCGGTGCGCTGTCCCCGTTCGTGGAGCAGGCTGCTGAGCACGGCTGCGGGCTGTTCGTGCTCGCGCGGACGTCCAATCCCGACGGCGCGGGCCTGCAACGGGCCGTCACGGACGGCGGAGCCAGCGTCGGGCAGTCCGTCGTGGACGAGGCCGTGGTGGTGAACACCCGCCTGAACGACGACGTCATGGGCCTCGTGGTCGGCGCGACACGCGGACACGGGCTCGATCTCGAGAATTTTTCGGGGCCGATTCTGGCGCCGGGTCTCGGCGCCCAGGGGGCGACGGCGGCGGAATTGCCGGGCTTGTTCGGCGGATCGTCAGAGTTGTTGTTGCCCAACTCTTCCCGCGACGTGCTTCGGCACGGACCCGACGTCGCGGAATTGCGGGACGCGGCGAGACGGGTGCGCGAGCAGGTCGAGGACGCGCTCGCCTAGCCCACCGCCGGACCGACACGGCCGCGGGGGGCGGGTTCGCAATCGGCGCCCTCCGACGGGTACGGTCGCTATCGCCGCTGGTCAATCCGGTGGCAGTGACTGGATCCACCAGAACAAGTGATGCATGCCACACCGTGGCGCAGCACGAACGCACAAGAGATTCACCGACGAGACGGAGGAACCGTGGCCCTTCCCCAGTTGACCGACGAGCAGCGCGCTGCTGCTTTGCAGAAGGCGGCAGCTGCACGTCGTGCCAGGGCTGAGCTCAAGGAGCGCCTCAAGCGCGGCGGCACCGACCTGAAGCAGGTACTCAAGGATGCCGAGACGGACGAGATTCTCGGCAAGATGAAGGTGTCCGCACTGCTCGAGGCCCTGCCGAAGGTTGGCAAGGTCAAGGCTCAGGAGATCATGACCGAGCTCGAGATCGCGCCGACGCGCCGCCTGCGTGGCTTGGGCGACCGTCAGCGCAAGGCGCTTCTCGCCAGGTTCGATTTCGAAGCCTGACGAGGACCGTGTCGACAGATAACGAGTCGACGGCAGTGTCGAGCGACAACACGTCGTTCAGGAGGGGTCGGCTGGTAGTACTGGCCGGCCCTTCCGCCGTCGGTAAGTCCAGTGTGGTCGCGAAGGTGCGCGAGCAGCTTCCCGATCTGTACTTCAGCGTGTCGGCGACGACACGTGCACCCCGACCCGGTGAAATCCATGGCCGGGACTACCGGTTCGTCGACTCCGCCGAGTTCGATCGCATGATCGCCGACGGAGAGCTGCTCGAGTGGGCCGAGATCCATCGCGGACTGCATCGCAGCGGCACTCCCGCCGCGCCGGTGCGCGACGCTCTCGCCACCGGTGAACCCGTTCTGCTCGAGGTCGATCTCCAAGGTGCGCGGGCAGTTCGAGCCGCAGCACCGGAGGCGCTGCTGGTCTTCATGGCACCGCCGTCCTGGGAGACCCTGGTGGGTCGACTGACCGGACGGGGCACCGAACCGCAGGACGTCATCGAGCGCAGACTCGAGACGGCGCGCGAGGAATTGGCGGCTCAGAGCGAGTTCGACACGGTCATCGTCAACGACGATGTCGAGCGGGCTTGCGCCGAGTTGGTATCCTTGTTGGTCGGTGGCGCTCCGGACGCTTAGTTCGGGGCCGTCACCCACGGAAGTCGTTCAGTTTTCATGTCCGGAGCATCCGCCCCGGTCAATCTTCAGGAGCATTGTGAGTAGTCCCTTGGCGAATGTGTCCGATTCCTTCACCAGTATCGACGTGGCGACGTACGACACCCCGCTGGGCATCACCAACCCGCCCATCGACGAGCTGCTCGAGCGCACGTCGTCGAAGTACGCACTGGTCATCTACGCAGCCAAGCGCGCGCGTCAGATCAACGATTACTACAACCAGCTCGGTGACGGAATCCTCGAGTACGTCGGACCCCTCGTCGAGCCGGGTCTGCAGGAGAAGCCGTTGTCCATCGCCCTGCGCGAGATCCACGCCGACCTTCTCGAGCACGTCGAAGGCGAGTGAGTTCCCTGTCTCCCTCGGTGGGAGCGCAGCGGCCGCGGCGGCACGTCGTCGTCGGAGTCGGGGGAGGAATCGCCGCCTACAAGGTGTGCGGCCTCATCCGACACTTCACCGAGGCGGGCGACGACGTCCGCGTCGTACCGACGGAATCGGCTCTGCAGTTCGTGGGCAGAGCCACATTCGAAGCATTGTCGGGTAATCCCGTCCACACCGGAGTCTTCGCCGACGTTCCGGAGGTGCCGCATGTCCGGCTCGGCCAGAACGCCGACCTCGTCGTCGTGGCTCCGGCCACGGCCGACCTCCTCTCGCGTGCCGCGGCGGGTCGTGCGGACGATCTGCTGACGGCCACGCTGCTCACCGCTCGGTGCCCGATCGTGTTCGCCCCGGCGATGCACACCGAGATGTGGGAACACCCCGCGACGGTCGACAACGTCGCCACGCTCCGCCGGCGCGGCGTCACCGTCATCGAGCCCGCATCGGGTCGTCTGACCGGCAAGGACACCGGCCCCGGCCGTCTCCCCGAAGCCGACGAGATCGCGGGTATCGCGGAACTCCTCCTCGAACGGCCCGATGCGCTGCCCCGCGACCTCGAGGGCCGCCGCATCGTCGTCTCCGCCGGCGGCACACGCGAACCCCTCGATCCGGTGCGTTTCCTGGGAAACCGCAGTTCGGGCAAGCAGGGCTACGCCCTGGCCCGGGTGGCCGCCCAACGCGGTGCCGACGTCGTGCTCGTCAGTGGCTACACCAGCGACCTCGCGCCGCCTGCGGGAGTGCGCGTCGAGACGGTCCGCACCGCCGAGGACATGCGCGCAGCCGTCACCGCGGCAGCGGTCGGAGTCGACGCGGTCGTCATGGCCGCCGCCGTCGCCGACTTCCGTCCCACCACCCTCGCGGCGAGCAAGATCAAGAAGGGCGCGAACGAGCCCGACACCATCGCGCTGACGCGCAACACGGACATCCTGGCCGGTCTGGTGGCCTCCCGTGACTCCGGCGAGCTGCCGGGCGACCTCGCGATCGTCGGCTTCGCCGCCGAGACCGGCGACGAGCACGGCGACGTCCTCACCCATGCCCGCGCGAAGTTGGCACGCAAGAAGTGCGATCTCCTGGTTGTGAATGCAGTCGGAGAGGGTAAAGCCTTCGAGATGGATGTCAACGACGGGTGGATTCTGTCCGCGGACGGGACCGAGACGGCTCTCGAACACGGATCCAAAGCCCTTATGTCGTCGCGAGTGCTCGATGCGCTCGTGGCGCTTCTTCCCGTCGCGGACTCGTCGTCCCTGTGTGAAGACTGTACGAGCGCCGACGACTCGAGGTGACCCGCACTGCCCGAGACGTCGGTGGGCCCCGCTATCGTCGACAATCAGCTCGGGGAGCCGTTCGATCATGTCGACACACTCAGTCATGCGTGTACGAGAGGAAACATCTGTGAGCACGTCCGCAAGTCGGCTTTTCACCAGCGAATCGGTCACCGAGGGGCATCCGGACAAGATCTGTGACGCCATCAGCGATTCGATTCTCGACGCGCTCCTGACCGAAGATCCGCGCGCCCGCGTCGCCGTCGAGACACTGGTCACCACCGGCCAGGTCCACGTCGCCGGCGAGGTCAACACCACGGCATACGCGGACATCCCGCACATCGTGCGCGAGAAGGTCCTCGAGATCGGATACGACTCGTCGGCCAAGGGCTTCGACGGCAATTCCTGCGGCGTCAACGTCGCCATCGGAGCACAGTCGCCCGAAATCGCTCAGGGCGTCGACAATTCGCACGAGTCGCGCGTCGAAGGTCTGACCGACGACGAGATCGACCGTCAGGGCGCCGGTGACCAGGGCCTGATGTTCGGCTACGCCATCAAGGACACGCCGGAGCTCATGCCTCTGCCGATCGCGTTGGCGCACAGGCTGTCCCGTCGGCTCACCGAGGTGCGCAAGACAGAGGTGCTGCCGTACCTGCGTCCGGACGGCAAGACCCAGGTCACCATCGAGTACGAGGGCAACAAGGCAGTCCGCCTCGACACCGTCGTCATCTCCACCCAGCACGCTGCCGACATCGACCTCGACAACATGCTGACTCCCGACATCCGCCGGCACGTCCTCGAGTCGGTGCTGTCCGAGCTCTCCCACGATTCGCTGGACACCTCGTCGGTGCGGTTGCTCGTCAACCCCACGGGCAAGTTCGTTCTCGGTGGACCGATGGGCGATGCGGGCCTGACCGGCCGCAAGATCATCGTCGACACCTACGGTGGCTGGGCCCGCCACGGCGGCGGCGCGTTCTCGGGCAAGGATCCGTCGAAGGTCGACCGCAGTGCCGCGTACGCGATGCGGTGGGTCGCCAAGAACGTGGTGGCCGCAGATCTGGCCGAGCGCGTCGAGGTCCAGGTCGCGTACGCCATCGGCAAGGCAGCGCCGGTCGGCCTGTTCGTCGAGACCTTCGGCTCGGAGAACGTCGACCCCGTGAAGATCCAGTCGGCCATCAACGACGTCTTCGACCTGCGTCCGGGCGCGATCATCCGTGACCTGGACCTGTTGCGTCCGATCTACGCGCAGACCGCCGCGTACGGCCACTTCGGCCGCACCGACATCGATCTGCCGTGGGAGAACACCGACCGCGCGGACAAGCTGAGGTCCGCCGCCGGCCTGTGAGCCGAGTCCGGTCGATTCCACGAGGAGTGTTCGAGAGCTGAGGGGGTCGGGGTCGGTGAGTGCAGCCGCCGCGGGTGGTGTGCGCGCACCGGCCCCGTCCGCCCCGGTGGCGCGGGTGCTTCCGATGCTCGCGCTGTCCCATCTCGATCGCGACTTCGACTACCTCGTCCCCGCCGACCTGGACGAGGTGGCGCAGCCCGGCGTCAGAGTGCGTGTCCGTTTCGCGGGTCGGCTCGTCGACGGGTTCCTGCTCGAACGAATGGATGCCAGCGAGCATCCGGGCAAACTCGGGTTCCTCGACAAAGTGGTGTCCGCGGAACCCGTTCTGAACGACGAGTTGCTCGGTCTCACCGAGGCCGTGGCGGCGCGGTATGCCGGAACGCGCTCGGACGTCCTGCGTCTGGCGATTCCTCCACGGCATGCTCGCGTCGAGAACGAGATGGTCTCGCAGGGCGTCCACGCGACGCCGATCCTGCGTCGCGACGGGTGGAGCGCTTACCGGCACGGCGGCGAGTTCCTCGACGCGCTCGCCGACGACCGAGCGCCCCGAGCGGTGTGGCAGGCACTCCCGGGGGAGGACTGGCCCGCCCGGTTGGCCGATCTGGCGGCGGTCACCGCATCCGTCGGCCGCAGCGCGATCATCGTGGTGCCGGACCAGCGTGACCTCGACCGGGTCGATGCTGCATGTCGTGCTGTCCTCGACGACTCCTCCGTCGTGGCGCTCGCGGCCGGTCTCGGGCCGGCCGAACGCTACCGACGCTGGCTCGCCGCCTCACGGGGAAGCGCCCGCGTGGTTCTGGGTACCCGCAGCGCGGTCTTCGCGCCGGTACGTGATCCTGGCCTCGTCGTCGTGTGGGACGACGGAGACGATTCGCTCTCCGAGCCACGCGCTCCCTACCCCCACGCTCGGGAGGTGGCGCTTCTGCGCGCCCACCGCAGTCGCTGCGCTGCCGTCGTCGGCGGAATCTCGCGTACCGCGGAAGCCCAGGCGTTGGTCGACACCGGGTGGGCACACGATCTGGTCGCTACTCGCGACACGGTGCGCGCGCGGGTTCCGCGGATCGTGGCGCTGGCGGACAGTGATCACGCACTCGCGCGGGACCCCGGCGCGCGGGCGGCCCGACTACCGGCCATCGCCTTCGCCGCAGCCCGAGCATCCTTGACGGCCGGACACTCGGTGCTCGTACAGGTTCCTCGCCGCGGGTACGTTCCGTCCCTGGCCTGCAGCAAGTGTCGAACTCCGGCTCGCTGCCGTCGGTGCCACGGACCGCTGGCGCTCCCGTCGGCAGCCGGTGCCGACGGCGCGGGCAGCCCGACCTGCAAGTGGTGTGGCACGGCCGATCCCGCCTATTCGTGCCCCACCTGCGGGTCCCGCGCCCTGCGTGCCGTCGTCGTCGGCGCCGGACGTACCGCGGAGGAACTGGGTCGCGCGTTCAGCGGGGTCACCGTGCGGCAGTCCGGCGGCTCCGCGGTGTTGGACACCGTGCCCGCCGGTCCCGCCATCGTCGTGTCCACCGTCGGCGCCGAACCCGTCGCCGACGGCGGCTACGGAGCAGCACTGTTGCTCGACGGGTGGGCCCTGCTCGGCCGAGCCGATCTGCGTGCCACGGAACAGACTCTGCGTCGCTGGATGGGCGCGGCCGCTCTGGTCCGACCGTCGTCGGACGGCGGGGAAGTCGTCGTGGTCGCCGACTCGTCGCTAGCCACCGTCCAGGCCTTGGTCAGGTGGGATCCGGTCGGACATGCTCAGGTCGAACTGGCCGAACGCACCGAGGTCGGATTCCCGCCCGCCGTGCACATCGCCGCGGTGGACGGAACGTCGGAAGCGCTGCATGCGCTGCTCGACTCCGCCCGGCTGCCGGACGACGCCGTGACCCTGGGCCCGGTGGATCTCCCTCCGGGCGAACGACTGCCGTTCGGTAGCGAGGTGGATGCGGACTCGTCGGCGGCCATCGAACGGATGCTGGTGCGGGTACCTCGGGGTTCGGGTGGGGCACTGTCGCGCTCGCTCGGCGAAGCGCGCGCTGTGGTGGGCGCGAAGAAGACGGCGTCGGCGCTGCGAATCCAGGTCGATCCGCTCCGCATAGGGTGAACGGCGTGCGCCTCGTCTTCGCCGGTACTCCCGAGCCTGCTCTCCCGTCCTTGCGACGACTCCTCGAGTCGAGTCGGCACGAGGTGGTCGGCGTCCTCACCCGGCCCGACACCACCGCGGGGCGAGGCCGCAAGGTCGTACGCTCACCTGTTGCGCAGCTTGCGGACGATCACGGGATTCCGGTCCTGCAGCCCGCCAAGCCGTCCGATCCCGAGGCCCTCGCGACTCTGCGTGAATGGGCCCCCGACTGTTGCCCCGTCGTCGCGTACGGCGCACTGCTGCCGCGTTCGGTGCTCGACATCCCACGGTTCGGCTGGGTCAATCTGCACTTCTCGTTGCTGCCGGCGTGGCGCGGTGCGGCGCCCGTCCAGGCCGCGATCGCGGCAGGCGACGACGTCACCGGTGCTTCCACGTTCCTCATCGAGGAGGGCCTCGACACGGGGCCGGTGTTCGGCATCGTGACCGAACGTGTGCGACCCACCGACACTGCCGGCGATCTGCTCGGCCGCCTCGCCGACAGTGGGAGCGTGTTGCTCGAGTCGACGCTCGACGGGCTCGAAGAGGGTGCGCTGCAGGGTGTTCCGCAGTCGACGGATGGTGTGTCGCACGCGCCCAAGGTGTCGGTGGACTCCGCGAGGGTGGACTTCTCCCGCGCCGCGCATCTCGTCGACCGCCACATCCGGAGCGTGACACCGGCGCCCGGCGCGTGGACGGAGATCGGTGACGTCCGCGTCAAGGTCGGTCCGGTGACGATGACCGAGGACGTACTCGAACCCGGTGTGGTCGAGGTGCGCAAGAAGGTGGTGCTGGTGGGCACCGGGACGACGGCTGTCGCACTGGGAACGGTGCAGCCGCACGGGAAGAAGCAGATGGCAGCGACGGATTGGGCGCGCGGCGCCCGCGATGTGAACGGAGCGATCGCGCGATGAGTGGCGAACAGACGCCCGGAGCCGGCGGTGGCGGCCAGCGGAAGAGGAACGGCGGGAAGGCCGGAGGCCGGCCGGGAGGGGGCAGCGGGAAGGCCGGCGGGAAGTCGCGGTCGGGGAATTCCCGGCCGAAGCAACCCGGTCGCCCGAATCCGGCCGATGCGGGTCTGGATCCGGCGAGGATCGCGGCGCGCGATGTGTTGCGCGCGGTGCGGGAGCGGGATGCGTACGCGAACCTGGTTCTGCCAGGGCTCTTGCGCGACCGCAAGCTCGACGAGCGTGACGCGGCGTTGGCCACGGAGCTGGCCTACGGTTCGGCGCGCGCACAGGGCATTCTCGATGCCGTGATCGAGCACGCGGCGTCGCGGCCGGTGTCCGACATCGACGGTCGGCTTCTGGATGTCCTCCGCCTCGGCGCGTACCAGTTACTGCGCACCCGTGTCGCGCCCCACGCTGCCGTTGCCACGTCGGTGGACATCGTCCGGAGCGAGGCGGGCCAGGGCCAGGCGGGTTTCGTCAACGCGGTCCTTCGACGAGTGTCGGAGCGTTCGAGCGAGGAATGGATCGAGCTGCTCGCGCCGTCGGCCGATCGTGATCCTGTCGCGCACTCCGCCTTCCGTCACGCCCACCCCACCTGGATCGCGCAGGCGTTCAACGACGCGCTCGGTGCCGATGCGGGCGAACTCGACGATGCGCTCGCGGCGGACGACGCACGGCCTCTGGTGCACCTCGTCGCCCGGCCCGGCGAGATCTCGGCGGACGAGCTGGCGTCGATCACCGGCGGCGAGGTGGGTCAGTGGTCTCCCTACGCAGTACACCTCGACAGTGGTGGAGACCCCGGTCGCCTCGACGCAGTCCGTGAGGGTCTCGCGGCCGTGCAGGACGAGGGCAGCCAGCTGGTCGCACGCGCGCTGACGCTGGCCGAGCTCGACGGGCCGGACGGTGGCCGCTGGCTCGACCTGTGTGCCGGACCGGGCGGGAAGGCTGCTCTGCTGGGCGCCATCGCGGCGATCGACGGTGCCACCGTCGATGCCGTCGAACCCTCCGAGCACCGGGCCGATCTGGTCCGCAAGACCGTGCGGGATCTACCCGTCACCGTGCACGCCGTCGACGGTCGGGACAGTGGCCTCGAGGCGGGATACGACCGCGTCCTCGTCGACGCCCCCTGCACCGGTCTCGGCGCCCTGCGGCGCCGCCCCGAAGCTCGGTGGCGTCGGCAGGCGTCGGACGTGGCGGGACTGGTCACGCTGCAGCGGGAGTTGCTCGCGGCGGCGGTCGACCTGGTGCGTCCGGGCGGCGTGATCGTCTACTCCACGTGCTCACCGCACCTTTCGGAAACCGTGGGCGTCGTCGCCGACGCGATCCGGCGGCACGGACTGACCCCCCTCGACACGTCGACGTTGGTCCCGGAGGTGCCCCGCGCGGCGTCGGGGACCTCGGTGCAGCTGTGGCCGCACCGGCACGGCACCGACGCGATGTTCTTCGCGGCACTGCGGAAGGCCGTGTGACGCGCGGTCGTCACGGGTCGGTAACGACCTCGGGGTACAACAGGGGAGTGACATCGTCCCGACGTTCCCACCGACACCGGTGGCCTCGCGCCGCGGTGGTGGGGGCGACAGTGCTGGTGTCGGCTGCGTGTTCGACGGGTGGGCAGAGTCAGCCTCGTCCCACCGATCACGTCGACCGCGTGATGGCCGAGCAGACCGCAGCGGCCACCGAGGACGCCGTCACGACTCGACGAGTGACCGTGTCGGTGATCGGCGACTCGTTCTCGGCCGGGTCGATGAACGACGTCGTGTGGCCCGACATCCTGGCCGAGGAACACGACTTCGCGGTGACCAATGCGAGTCTCGGCGGCGCGGGATACGTCGCCGGTGACGACTACCTGGGGACCTTCGCCGACCAGGTGCCGCTGGCGACCGACGGCGAACCGTCGGTGATTCTCGTGGTGGGCAGTGAGAACGACGCCGACGCGGACCCGTCGGACGTGCTGTCGAACGCGGGTGACCTGTACGCCGAGTTGCAGGAGCGATCACCCGGCTCGCGCATCGTCGTGATCGGGCCGATCTGGAGTGGGGGCGATGTCAGCGACGCGATGTTCGACGTCGACGCCGCCGTGGAAACGGCCGCGCTGTCCGCGGGACTGGACTACGTCGACACCCTCGACGCCGGGTGGCTGGCCGACCCGACGATCATCCAGGACGACGGTGACCACCCGACCGACGAGGGACAGTATCTGCTGGCCGGGTACATCGACGACGCCGTTCTGGGTGTGGACCCCGATCTATTAGGCTGACCGCTCGTGGCCGACCAGACTCCAGCGCACCCGATGATCGCTCCGTCCATCCTGTCCGCGGATTTCGCGCGGCTCGCTGACGAGGCCGCTGCCGTGGCCGGCAGCGACTGGTTGCACGTCGACGTCATGGACGCTCATTTCGTTCCCAACCTGACTCTCGGGTTGCCCGTCGTGAAGAGCCTGTTGAAGGCCACCGACATCCCCATCGACTGCCACCTCATGATCGAGGATCCGGCCCGCTGGGCCCCGCCCTACGCGGAGGCCGGCGCCTACAACGTGACGTTCCACGCGGAGGCAAGTGACGACCCGCGGGCGGTGGCCCGCGACATCAGGGCGGCCGGCGCGAAGGCCGGCCTCTCGGTCAAGCCCGGAACCCCCATCGAGCAGTACCTCGAGATCCTGCGCGACTTCGACACGTTGCTCATCATGAGTGTCGAACCAGGATTCGGCGGACAGAGCTTCATGCCGTCCGTGCTCGACAAGGCTCGGACCGTGCGGCGCCTTGTCGACTCCGGTGAACTCCGTCTCGTCGTCGAGATCGACGGGGGCATCAATGCCGACACCGTCGAGCAGGCCGCCGAGGCCGGAATCGATTGCTTCGTCGCCGGATCGGCCGTCTACTCCACCGAGGATCCGGCGCAGGCCGTGCGGTCGCTGCGCGCCGCTGCCGCAGCCGCGTCGCCGCACCTCAGCGCGCCGTGATGTCGCTCCCGACCGACAGCCCGATCGAGGCGGCGATGCGCCGGGCCATCCTCGCCTCGGAGTCGGCTCGGGGGATCAGCACGCCCAATCCGCCCGTCGGAGCGGTGATTCTCGACACGGACGGCCGGGTCGTGGGCGTCGGTGCGACGTCGGCTCCGGGCGGCCCCCACGCAGAGATCGTGGCGCTCGCGCAGGCCGGCGAGACGGCGCGCGGTGGTACGGCCGTCGTCACACTCGAACCCTGTGACCACACCGGACGCACGGGACCGTGCTCGGTCGCGCTCGTCGACGCAGGGATCGCTCGCGTCGTGCACGCGCTGTCGGACCCCAATCCGCTCGCGGCGGGAGGCGCGGGCACTCTCGCTCGCGCCGGCGTCGTGGTCGACTCGGGGATTCTGGCCGAGGAGGCCGCGGCGGGTCCTCTCCGGGCGTGGCTGCACCGCCAGCGCACCGGGAGACCGTTGATCACCTGGAAGTACGCGGCGACTCTCGACGGACGGACAGCGGCGCCGGACTCCACCAGCAAATGGATCACGGGGGAGACGGCACGCGAGCACGTCCACGCCGAGCGATCGCGGATAGACGCCGTCGTCGTGGGAACCGGCACCGTGCTGGCCGACGACCCGGCGCTCACCGCTCGGATGCCCGACGGGTCACCGGCGCAGCGTCAGCCGTTGCGCGTCGTCGTCGGCACCCGCGACATCCCGCCGACGGCACGAGTGTTGGACGATTCCGCGCCTACCCGGCTGATCCGGACCCGCGATCCGCTCGAGGTGGTGGCTGCTCTGTCCGACGTGAACGACGTGCTGATCGAGGGCGGATCCGTTCTCGTCGGCGCATTCCTCCGGGCCGGAATGGTCGACCGCGTCATGGCCTACATCGCGCCGATGGTGCTGGGCGAGGGCCCCTCGGCGGTGCGCGGCACGGGCGTCGGAACAATCGGGGACGCACTGAGGTTCCGACGAGTGTCGATGCAGGAACTGGGGGAGGACATCCTCCTCGAGCTCGTCCCGCGAGTGCTGTAAGGATGGACGGATGTTCACCGGAATAGTCGAGGAACTCGGCAGTATCACCGCGAAGGAAGACCTCTCGGACGCAGCCCGTTTCACGGTCAGCGGGCCGTTGGTCACGTCGGATGCGTCCCACGGGGACTCGATCGCCGTCAACGGAGTCTGTCTGACCGTCGTCGACGTGGTCGACGGAGCGTTCACCGCGGACGTGATGCAGGAGACTCTCGATCGGTCGTCGCTCCAGGCGTTGGCGGTGGGCAGTCGAGTCAACCTCGAGCGTGCGGCGTCCTTGGCGTCGAGGCTCGGCGGACACCTGGTGCAGGGACATGTCGACGGAACCGGCATCGTGCTCTCCCGCAACCCGTCGGACAACTGGACCGTCGTGCGCATCTCGCTGCCGCGCGACATCGCCCGGTACGTCGTGCACAAGGGATCGATCACGGTCGACGGAGTATCGCTGACGGTGTCGGCGCTGGGCGGTCAGGGTGACGACCAGTATTTCGAAATCTCCCTGATTCCAACCACCCTGTCCCTGACCACGCTGGGCACGGCCGAGCCCGGGACGCCGGTCAACCTCGAGGTCGACGTGATCGCGAAGTACGTCGAGCGGCTGCAGACCGCCGAGTAGAGGAAGGGCCCCTCGCGTAGGGGTCGTAGGCTGGAAGCAAGAAACAGATCTGTCCGAGACTGCGGACAGCAGACGTGGGGAGCGCACGGCGTGACCAGGTTCGACACCATCGAGCGCGCTGTCGCCGACATCGCCGCCGGCAAGGCCGTCGTCGTCGTCGACGACGAGGACCGCGAGAACGAAGGCGATCTCATCTTCGCCGCAGAGAAGGCAACACCCGAGTTGGTGGCCTTCATGGTGCGGTACACATCGGGATACCTCTGCGTGCCGCTGTCCGGTGAGGACTGTGACCGCCTCGGTCTACCTCCGATGTATTCGACGAACCAGGACAAGCACGGAACCGCGTACACGGTGACCGTTGACGCACGCGTCGGAATCGGCACGGGCATCTCCGCGTCGGATCGCGCTGCCACGATGAGGCTGCTGGCCGACCCCGAGACCGGGGCGAACGACTTCACCCGGCCCGGACATGTCGTGCCGCTGCGCGCGAAGGAGGGCGGAGTGCTCCGCCGTCCGGGTCACACCGAGGCCGCAGTCGACCTCGCCCGGATGGCCGATCTCCGTCCTGCCGGCGTCATCTGCGAGATCGTCAGTCAGAAGGACGAAGGCGAGATGGCGCGGACGGACGAACTCCGAGTCTTCGCCGACGACCACGACCTGGCGCTGATCTCGATCGCCGACCTCATCGCGTGGCGCCGCAAGCACGAGAAGCACGTGGTCCGCATCGCCGAGGCTCGGATTCCCACCTCGCACGGCGAATTCCGCGCCGTCGGCTACCAGAGCGTCTACGAAGAGGTCGAGCACGTCGCGCTGGTGCGCGGCGACATCGCCGGCCCGGACGGCGACGGCAGCGACGTGCTGGTCCGCGTGCACTCCGAGTGTCTGACGGGCGACGTCTTCGGCTCGATGCGATGCGACTGCGGTCCGCAACTCGACGCGGCGCTCGACATGGTGGCGCAGGAAGGCCGCGGAGTCGTGCTCTACATGCGCGGGCACGAGGGTCGGGGCATCGGACTGCTGCACAAGTTGCAGGCCTACCAACTGCAGGACGCAGGATCCGACACCGTCGACGCCAACCTCGCGCTGGGTCTGCCCGCGGATGCTCGCGACTACGGCATCGGCGCCCAGATCCTGGTCGATCTCGGCATCTCGTCGATGCGGCTGCTGACCAACAACCCGGCCAAGCGTGTCGGCCTCGACGGGTACGGCCTCCACATTACCGAGCGCGTCCCGATGCCGCTGCGGGCGAACGCCGAGAACCTGACCTACCTCAAGACCAAGCGCGACCGGATGGGTCACGACCTCGTCGGGCTCGATGCGTACGACACGCCGGTCGAGGCTCCCGACGCGGGAGGTCTCTGATGAGTGGCGCGGGTGAACCGTCGCTCCAGCTCGAGGGCGCGGAGAAGCTCCAGGTCGCCATCGTGGCCGGGCAGTGGCACGAGAAGGTCAGCACGGCTCTGGTCGACGGTGCGTTGCGCAAAGCGGACGAGGTGGGCTTGCAGAACGTGACGCTCGTGCGAGTGGCGGGTGCCATCGAGATTCCCGTCGTCGCTCAGCAGTTGGCGCGCACCCACGACGCCGTCGTCGCTCTCGGCGTCGTCATCCGGGGCGGGACACCGCACTTCGAGTACGTGTGCGACGCAGTCACCGCGGGCCTGACGCGCGTGTCCCTCGACGAGTCCACGCCGGTCACCAACGGCGTCCTGACCGTCAACGACGAGGAGCAGGCACTCGACCGCGCGGGTCTGCCCGGCTCGCGCGAGGACAAGGGCGCGCAGGCGGTCGCCGCCGCAGTGGACACGGCGTTGACACTGGAAAGCCTTCGTCGAGGTGAATCGGCATGACCGAGTCGGGATCCGCCGCGCCGACCGCGGACGAGTGGGAACTCGAAGCGCACCCGCGCAAGAGCGCCAAGTATGCGATCGCGGTCGCCGTCCTTCTCGTCGTGATCCATACGACGCTCGGCATCCTGCTCAGGACGGGCAACACCGGTGTGTTCTTCCAGCGCGCCGATCAGGTCGCGATGATCGCCATCGGATGCGGCCTGGCCGGCGGTGTTCTGCTGCTCACGCGCCCTCGCATCAAGGTCGGGGCGCAGGGAGTGCTGGTACGCAATCTGGTCACCGAGAAGTTGATCCCGTGGGATCTGGTGCGCGGCCTGTCCTTCTCGGCCGGCGCGACATGGGCGCGAGTCGAGCTGCCCGACGACGAGTACGTGCCGGTGATGGCGATCCAGGCGAACGACCGTGAGTACGCGGTGCACGCGGCCCGCACGTTCCGCGCCCTGGAGAAGAAGTACGCGACGCCCGTCTCCTGACCTGCCGTTCGCGCGATCAGGCGCTCACCCGACACCGTCACCCATCACGACGCCCTCGCGACGCGGATCCGCTCCGCCCGTCCATCCGTCGTCGGTTCTGACCAGCGCGCTCGACCCGCTCGACTGGTCGGCGACCGAGACCTGGTGGCCCATGGCGCGCAGTCGCGTGACCAGGGGATCGGCGGCCCCGTCGGCGGCGGCGTCGATGTTCGGGTGCTCGCCGCCGACGTTGGTCGTCGGGGCGTTGGCCGCACCCACGTTCGGCGCGGAGACCGCCTGCTGCGGGTCGAGTCCCCAGTCCAGCATGCTCACGAGGTTCTTGACGACGAACTGGATGATCACCGATCCGCCCGGTGAGCCGGTGACGAGACGGACGTCCCCTCGACTGCCGTCGTCGCCACGCTCGAAGACGATGGTCGGCGCCATCGAACTCCGTGGACGTTTGCCCGGTTCGACTCGGTTGGCCACCGGCACTTCGTCGGGTCCCGCGGGTTGCGCGGAGAAGTCGGTCAGCTGATTGTTCAGGACGAACCCCTCGGTCATGTGGAACGAGCCGAACGCCGATTCGACGGTGGTCGTCATGGCGGCGACGTTGCCGTAGCTGTCCGCGACGCTGATGTGACTCGTGCCCGCCTCGGGACCGGCGTAGCTGCTCAGCGGAACGGGACCGAAGTCTCCCGGCTGAGCGGTGCCCATGCTGCGCTCCGGATCGATCGACTTGGCCCGCTGTTCGAGGTAGCCGGGGTCCAGCAGACGGTCGGGGCTTCCACCCGGCAGCGGGATGTAGTCCGGATCGGCCACGTACTTGTCGCGATCGGCGTAGGCGAGCCGTTCCGCCTCGGCGATCAGGTGCACGCCCTCCGCGGTGGGAACCCCGCCGTCGGCATCGAGCGTGGTGGGTGCGTATTTCGCCATGTCGAAGTTCGAGAGGATGCCCATCGTCGACGCGACCGCGATGCCACCGGACGACGGCCCCGGCATCCCGCAGATGTCGTTGTCGCGGTACGGGGTGCAGATCGCATCCCGCTCCTCGGCCTCGTAGGAGGCCAGGTCGTCGAGCGTGATCCGACCGGGCGTGCGTCCGCCGGTGGTGTCGGCGGTCGCGTCGACGATCGACCGGGCGATGGCGCCGGTGTAGAACGCGTCGGCGCCGTCGGTGGCTATCGCACCGAGCGTCTTGGACATCGCCGGGTTCGTCAGGACGGTGCCGACGGCTTTCGGTGCGCCGTCCGGTTCGAGGAAGTACGCCGCCGATGCGGGATCGAGCGCCAGTTTCTGCGCGGAGTCCGCGATGGACGACGCCATCCGCGGACTGATCTCGAACCCGTTGTCGGACAATGTGATCGCAGGATCGAACAACGACTTCCAATCCTTGTCGCCGTGGTCGCGGTGAACGTCGTCGAGCATGCGCACCACACCGGGCACGCCGATGGACCGGCCACTTCCTCGCGCGTCGGGCAGCGGAGCGGACAGGTTCGCCGGGGCTCCGGGGGCGGCCGCGTCGTCGACGAACCGGAGATAGTTCTCGGTGGCCGAGGCCGGCGCCGTCTCGCGGCCGTCGTACGCCTGCAGGTTCTTCGACTCCGCGTCGTAGTACAGCAGGAACGCGCCGCCGCCGAGGCCGGAGCTCTGCGGTTCCACCAGGCCCAGAACGGTCTGCGCGGCGACCAGCGCATCGGCTGCCGTGCCGCCGTCGCGAAGCACCTCGCAGGCGGCCTCGGTGGAGACGGGATTGGCGGTGGACACCGCGTACGTCGCCGTCTTCACGGCAGTCATGCCGCTGCGGTAACCGGTCGCGACCTCCGGTGCGCCGTCCGCACCCGTTCCCGGCTCTGCCGTCACGGGTGTTCCCCCGCCGCCGACGACACACGTCGGCGCGTCCTGGGCGGTGTCGGTGGTGGACGAGCACGCGGTGGCGACGAGCACGGTCGCGGCGGTCAGGGCGACGAGGCGCAGAGGAAGTCCGGTCACGTGTCCATGAAACCGCGAACAGGCCGGCGCCGCCGGGTATCGGACCGATCGCTGCCGCCCGAGGTGCTCGTCGCCCCGGGGCACGGTGTCACACCCGGCGACTACCGTGGGGGTGTGTCCGACCCTGCTACCTACCGCCCGGCCACCGGAACCATTCCGGTCGAGCCAGGTGTCTACAAATTCCGCGACCCACACGGTCGAGTGATCTACGTCGGCAAGGCCAAGAGCCTGCGCAGCCGTCTCAACTCCTACTTCGCGGACATTGCCGGTCTGCACCCCCGTACGCGGCAGATGGTCACGACCGCGGCCAGCGTCGAGTGGACGGTGGTCACCACCGAGGTGGAGGCGCTGCAGCTCGAGTACAACTGGATCAAGGAGTTCGATCCTCGCTTCAACGTCCGCTACCGGGACGACAAGAGCTACCCGATGCTCGCCGTCACTCTGAACGAGGAGTACCCGCGGCTCTTCGTCTATCGCGGGCCGCGTCGCAAGGGTGTCCGGTATTTCGGCCCGTACGCCCACGCGTGGGCCATCCGCGAGACGCTGGACCTGCTCCTGAGAGTCTTTCCCGCGCGCACGTGCTCGGCCGGAGTGTTCAAGCGGCACAACCAGATCGGTCGTCCCTGCCTGCTCGGATACATCGACAAGTGTTCCGCACCGTGCATGGGCCGTGTGTCCGCCGCTGAACACCGCGCCACCGTCGAGAACTTCTGCGACTTCCTCTCGGGCAAGACGGACAAGCTGGTCCGCGAGCTCGAGGGCAAGATGCAGACCGCGTCGGAAAACCTCGACTTCGAGGCCGCCGCACGCCTGCGCGACGACGTGGGGGCGCTGCGCCGCGCCTTGGAGAAGCAGGCCGTCGTTCTGGGAGACGGCACCGACGCGGATCTCGTGGCGTTCGCGAGCGACGAGCTCGAGGCGGCCGTCCAGGTGTTCCACGTGCGCGGCGGCCGAGTGCGCGGTCAGCGTGGATGGGTGGTCGAGAAGGCCGGTGACGTCATCGACGCCGCGGCGCCTGCCGCAGACGAAGTGGACGACGAGGCCGACGCGACGACGGACGAGGCGACCGCATCGGACCTTCCGGCTCTCGTGGAGCAGTTCCTGACCCAGTTCTACGGCGAGCAGGCATCGTTGTCGGCGTCGACGGAGGACGGAGCGACCAACGCGGTGCCGCGTGAGGTGCTGGTTCCGGTGCTGCCGCCGAACGCCGACGAGGTGCAGGCGTGGCTGTCCTCCTTGCGCGGCAGTGCCGTGCAGCTGCGGGTGCCGCGTCGTGGCGACAAGCGTGCGCTCGCGGAGACCGTGCACCGCAATGCGATCGAGGCTCTGCAGCAACACAAGATGAAGCGCGCGGGAGACTTCACGTCTCGATCGGCGGCACTGCAAGGCATCCAGGAAGCTCTCGACCTCGACAGTGCCCCGCTCCGCATCGAGTGCATCGACATCTCGCACGTGCAGGGCACCGACGTCGTCGCGTCGCTCGTGGTCTTCGAGGACGGTCTTCCGCGCAAGAGCGACTACCGGCACTACTCCATCAAGGAAGCTGCCGGGGACGGTCATTCCGACGACGTCGCGAGCATCGCGGAGGTGACGCGTCGTCGCTTCCTGCGGCACGGCAAGGACTCCGGCGGTGACCTCGCTCCCGAGGCGTCGCTCGACCCGCAGACCGGGCGTCCCCGTCGGTTCGCGTATCCGCCCAACCTGTTCGTCGTCGACGGCGGCGCTCCTCAGGTCGCGGCGGCCGCCGAGGTGCTGGGCGAACTCGGTGTGACGGACGTCGCGGTCGTCGGTCTCGCGAAGCGCCTCGAAGAGGTGTGGGTGCCGGGCGAAGCTGATCCGGTCATCCTTCCCAGGACCAGCGAGTCACTGTTCCTGCTGCAGCGCGTCCGGGACGAGGCCCACCGGTTCGCCATCACGTTCCATCGCAGCAAGCGCTCGAAGCGCATGACGGCGTCGGCTCTGGATTCGGTCCGAGGACTCGGCGAGGCCCGCCGCACGGCTCTGGTCACGCACTTCGGTTCGGTGGCCAAGCTGAAGCAGGCGAAGGTCTCGGAGATCGTCGAGGTGCCGGGCATCGGGGAGACCACCGCCCGCGCCGTGCTGGAGGCGCTCGGGGTGCCCGCGGAGACTCCCGATGTCGGTTCTGTCGGAAACGAGAACGGAGCGGATGCGGTCGCAGTAGGCAATGATGAAGCGACCGACGAGGCCGGCGGGACGGCGTACCGCGACACGGTGACGGCAACGCAGCGAGGAACAGGACACCCGGGCGAGTGAACATGCAGCGAGAGCAGGTGGGGTTCACCGCCGAACCGGAGTCGCTCGCCGACATCGACGTGGCCCTGGTGACAGGGCTGTCCGGCGCGGGACTGGGAACGGCGGCCAAGGTCCTCGAGGACCTGGGGTGGTACGTGGCGGACAACATGCCGCCCGAACTCATCACACGGATGATCGAGATCGGTCGCACGTCGACACCGGGCATCGAGCGCCTCGCCCTGGTCGTCGACGTCCGCAGCCGCCTGTTCAACGGTGATGTCGCCACCCTGCTGTCGGATCTGACGGCGGTGGGTGTGCGACCTCGCGTGCTGTTCCTCGACGCGTCCGACGGTGTGCTGATCCGACGGTTCGAGTCCGTGCGTCGCAGCCACCCGTTGCAGAACTACGGCTTCGACGGCACCCTCACCGAAGGCATCGCGGACGAGCGCGAGCGTTTGGCGTCGGTCAAGGAAGCGGCCGACATCGTCATCGACACGACGTCACTGTCGGTGCACGGTCTCCGGGACCGCATCGCAGCCGGCTTCGGCACCGACATGGCGAACACCATCGCCGTCACGGTCGAGTCCTTCGGTTTCAAGTACGGCGTTCCGTTGGACGCGGACGTGTTGTGCGACATGAGGTTTCTGCCCAACCCCCACTGGATTCCCGAGTTGAGGGCGCTCACCGGTAAGGACGAGGGAGTGCGCGACTACGTCCTCGGGCAACCGGGCGCCGAGGAGTACCTCGACCTGTACCACCGGTTGGTCGGCATGACGCTCGCCGGCTACCGGCGGGAGGGAAAGAGATACATGACCATCGCCATCGGGTGCACCGGCGGCAAACACCGCAGTGTCGCGATGGCCGAGGCGTTCGCGGACCGCCTGCGCGACGACGCGGACACCAGCGTGCGCGTCGTCCACCGCGACCTGGGTCGCGAGTGAGTGCGGCCGGACCACGCGACGAGAACTCCCCGAGCATCGTCGCGTTGGGAGGTGGGCACGGGCTGTACGCCACGTTGTCCGCCGTGAGAACCCTGTCGAGGAACGTCACCGCTGTCGTGACCGTCGCCGACGACGGCGGGTCGTCCGGGCGCCTGCGGGCCGAGCTCGGGATGATCCCGCCCGGTGACCTCCGGATGGCGCTCGCTGCGCTGGCCGCGTCGGATCCCCGCAGCGCGCTGTGGGCCGACGTCCTCCAGCACCGGTTCGGCGGAAGCGGCGCTCTCGCCGGGCACTCCGTCGGCAATCTTCTTCTCGCCGGATTGACGGAGGTCGTCAAGGACCCCGTGGTCGCACTCGACGAGGTCGCCCACCTCCTCGACGTCGACGGACGTGTCCTGCCGATGTCGCCCATCGCCCTGGACATCGAGGCCGACGTCTCCGGGCTCGAGTCGGATCCGCGAGTGAGCCGGGTCATCCGAGGTCAGGTAGCGGTGGCCACCACGCCCGGCAAGGTCCGACGCGTGCGTCTGCTGCCCGTCGATCCACCGGCGACCGAACAGTCGGTGCGCGCGATCGAACGCGCCGACCTCGTCGTTCTCGGACCGGGATCGTGGTTCTCCAGTGTTCTGCCCCACGTTCTCGTTCCCGACCTGGCGGCGGCTCTGCGCAGAACAGACGCCCGCAAGGTGCTGGTACTGAACCTCGGACCGGAGCCGGGGGAGACCACAGGATTCTCGGCGGAGCGCCATCTCCACGTACTGTCCCAACACGCACCGGGTTTTCGGGTGCATCACGTGGTGGTCGACTCGGCGTCGGTACCGCCGGGTTCCGAGCGCGAACATCTGGCACGGGCCGCCGCAGTCTTCGGTGCGGACGTGATCTACGCCGATGTCGCGGGGGCGACACCACACGCACACGACGTCGCCAAGCTCGCGGCCGTGTTCGGCGCCGTTCTGGGCGCGGGTAGTCCCGCGTCCGCGGTCGACGACACGCGCCCTACCGACGGCGACACCAGCAGTGACAGCAGGAAGGAACCGACATCGTGGCCATGACAGCCGATGTCAAGGACGAACTCAGCAGGCTCACGATCACGCAGGTCAGCTGCCGCAAGGCAGAGGTCGCCGCGTTGCTGCGCTTCGCCGGAGGCCTGCACATCGTGGCCGGGCGCGTCGTGGTGGAGGCGGAGGTCGACCAGCTGTCCATCGCCCGGCGCCTCAAGCGCGAGGTCTTCGAGTTGTTCGGGTACAGCGCCGACGTGCACTCCATCGGCGCGGGCGGACTGCGGAAATCGACGCGCTACATCGTGCGCGTCGCCAAGGACGGTGAGGCGCTCGCGCGTCAGACGGGTCTGCTGGACATGCGCGGCCGTCCCGTTCGCGGGCTCCCGGCGCAGGTGGTCGGCGGCACGGTCGCCGATGCGGAAGCCGCCTGGCGAGGCGCCTTCCTGGCACACGGCTCGCTGACCGAACCCGGGCGCTCCTCGGCTCTCGAGGTCAGTTGCCCCGGACCGGAGGCAGCGTTGGCTCTCGTCGGTGCCGCTCGTCGGCTGGGTGTCGCCGCCAAGGCGCGCGAGGTCCGCGGCGCCGACCGCGTCGTCGTTCGCGACGGCGAGGCCATCGGCGTGCTGCTCACCCACATGGGCGCCCAGGACACCCGCCTGACCTGGGAGGAGCGACGCATGCGCCGCGAGGTGCGGGCGACGGCCAACAGGCTCGCCAACTTCGACGACGCCAATCTGCGCCGGTCCGCGCGGGCCGCCGTCGCCGCCGCCGCGCGCGTGGAACGGGCGCTGGCCATCCTCGGGGAAGACGTCCCCGACCATCTCGCCGCGGCCGGTCATCTGCGCGTCGAGCACCGGCAGGCGTCGCTCGAGGAACTGGGGCAGCTCGCCGACCCGCCGATGACCAAGGACGCCGTCGCCGGTCGGATCCGCCGGTTGTTGTCGATGGCGGATCGCAAGGCGAAGGACACGGGCATCCCGGACACCGAGTCCGCCGTGACCGCGGACCTGCTCGACGACGCCTGAGCGGGACGAGGCGGCTGACCGAGAGATGCACCACCCCGAACCATTAGGGTGGACACGTCACAGATCGAGCGCACCGCCCCCGGGCCGGCACGCTCGCGTGACGCAGACGTCCGCACCACCACGTGCGGGAGACGAAACGGTGCACGACCCGTGCACCGACGCGGAACACCAGTTTCAACACTAAGGAGCGAACAGTGACGGTTCGGGTTGGCGTGAACGGCTTCGGTCGTATCGGTCGTAACTTCTTCCGGGCGGTCGATGCGCAGAAGGCGCTCGGCACCACGGACATCGAGATCGTTGCGGTGAACGATCTCACCGACAACGCAACGCTCGCTCATCTGCTCAAGTACGACTCCATCCTCGGCCGCCTGCCGTACGACGTCTCGCTGGAGGGCGAGGACACCATCGTCGTCGGCGATCAGAAGATCAAGGCGCTCTCGCTCCGTGAGGGCCCGTCGGCTCTTCCGTGGGGCGATCTGGGTGTCGACGTCGTGGTCGAGTCCACCGGCATTTTCACCGACGCATCGAAGGCTCAGGGCCACATCGACGCCGGCGCCAAGAAGGTCATCATCTCCGCGCCCGCCAAGGGCGAGGACATCACCATCGTCATGGGCGTCAACGACGACAAGTACGACGGCAGCCAGAACATCATCTCCAACGCCTCGTGCACCACGAACTGCCTCGGCCCCATCGCCAAGGTGCTCGACGACGAGTTCGGCATCGTCAAGGGCCTGATGACCACGATCCACGCGTACACCCAGGACCAGAACCTGCAGGACGGCCCGCACAGCGACCTGCGTCGCGCCCGCGCCGCAGCCCTGAACGTCGTCCCCACCGGAACGGGCGCCGCCAAGGCCATCGGCCTGGTTCTCCCGCAGCTGCTCGGCAAGCTGGACGGCTACGCGCTGCGCGTGCCCATCCCCACCGGCTCGGTCACCGACCTGACGGCGAACCTGAAGAAGTCCGCCACCGTCGAAGAGATCAACGCCGCGATGAAGGCTGCTGCCGAGGGTCCGCTGAAGGGCATCCTGAAGTACACCTCGGACCCGATCGTGTCCTCCGACATCGTCACGGACCCGCACTCGTCCATCTTCGACTCGGGCCTGACCAAGGTCATCGACGACCAGGTCAAGATCGTCTCCTGGTACGACAACGAGTGGGGCTACTCCAACCGTCTCGTCGACCTCATCGGACTCGTCGGAAAGTCGCTCTGACCCGATGGCTGTCAAGACACTGCAGGACCTGATCGACGAGGGCGTCGACGGACGTGGCGTCCTCGTGCGGGCAGACTTCAACGTTCCGCTCGAGAACGGGCAGATCACCGACGCGGGTCGCATCGAGGCGTCGCTCCCGACGCTGCAGACGCTTCTCGAAGCCGGTGCCAAGCTCATCGTCACCGCCCACCTCGGTCGGCCCGACGGCACTCCGGACGCCAAGTTCTCGTTGGCACCGGTGGCCGCCAAGCTGGGTGAACTGCTGGGACGCCACGTCCAGCTCGCCGGTGACGTCGTCGGCCAGGACGCCGAGGCTCGCGCCGAGGGTCTGACCGACGGTGACGTTCTCCTCCTCGAGAACATCCGCTTCGATCCTCGTGAGACCAGCAAGGACGATGCCGAGCGGCTGGCGTTGGCGAAGGAACTGGCCACGCTGGCCGGCGACGACGCCGCGTTCGTCTCCGACGGCTTCGGTGTCGTGCATCGCAAGCAGGCGTCGGTGTACGACGTGGCGACGCTCCTCCCGCACTACGCGGGAAACCTGGCCGCCACCGAGGTCGACGTGCTGACCAAGCTGACCGAGACCCCCGAGCGGCCGTACGCGGTCGTGCTCGGCGGCTCCAAGGTGTCCGACAAGATCGGTGTCATCGAGGCACTCGCTCCCAAGGTCGACACCCTGGTCATCGGCGGCGGCATGGCCTTCACGTTCCTTGCGGCACAGGGATATTCGGTCGGAACCTCCCTGCTGCAGGAAGATCGCATCGAGACGTGCAAGGACCTGCTCGAGCGTTTCGGTGACGTCATCCACCTCCCGACGGACTTCGTCGTCGCCGACAGCTTCTCCGCCGACGCGGAGTCGAAGACGGTGAAGGCGTCGGAGATCCCCGACGGCTGGATGGGTCTGGACGTGGGACCCGACTCGGTGGATCGGTTCGAAGCGGTGCTCAGTAACGCCAAGACCATCTTCTGGAACGGTCCCGCCGGAGTCTTCGAGTTCGAGAAGTTCTCGAAGGGCACCGAGGGTATCGCCCGGGCGATCATCGCGGCGACCACGAAGGGCGCGTTCAGTGTCGTCGGTGGTGGCGACTCCGCCGCGGCCGTACGCACTCTGGGTCTCCCGGATGCCGGCTTCTCCCACATCTCCACCGGTGGCGGTGCCTCCCTCGAGTACCTCGAGGGCAAGCAGCTCCCCGGCCTGTCGATCCTGGAGGGCTGACACATGGCACGGACCCCGTTCATCGCCGGCAACTGGAAGATGAATCTCAACCATCTCGAAGCCATCGCGCTGGTGCAGAAGATCGCGTTCTCACTGCCCGCGAAGTACTTCGAGAAGGTCGACGTCGCGGTCATCCCGCCGTTCACGGACATCCGCAGCGTCCAGACGCTGATCGAGGGCGACAAGCTGCTGCTCACCTTCGGTGCGCAGGACCTGTCGCCGCAGGACTCCGGCGCGTACACCGGTGACATCAGCGGCGCGTTCCTGGCGAAGCTGGGATGCACCTACGTCGTGGTCGGTCACTCCGAGCGTCGCGCCGGACACGGCGAGGACAACGAGACGGTGCTGGCCAAGACCAAGGCTGCGCTCAAGCACGGACTGATCCCGATCGTGTGCATCGGCGAGGGCCTCGAGGTCCGCGAGGCGGGCGAGCACGTGGCCTTCAACGTCGAGCAGCTCCGCGGTTCGCTCGCGGGACTCGGGGCGGACGAGATCGCCAAGATCGTCGTCGCCTACGAACCCGTGTGGGCCATCGGGACCGGGCGTGTGGCCAGTGCTGCGGACGCCCAGGAAGTCTGTGGGGCCATCCGAGAAGAGCTGGTCTCCCTGGCCGACGTGGACACCGCCGCGAAGGTTCGCGTGCTGTACGGAGGTTCGGTCAGCTCCAAGAACGTCGGCGAGATCGTCGGCCAGACCGATGTCGACGGGGCACTCGTCGGCGGAGCGTCGCTCAAGGCGGACGAATTCGCCACCTTGTGCGCCATCGCTGCCGGGGGACCGCTTCCCTGACACACCGCGCATCACCGATCGAAGGGCACGTCGCGCACGCGACGTGCCCTTCGTCGTCCCGCCCGCTCCGACCTGTAGGATTGCCGATCATGCGCACGTTCCTGGACATCCTGCTGGTGATCACCAGCATCGGCCTGCTCGTCTTCATCCTGCTGCACCGCGGCAAGGGTGGCGGCCTGTCCAGCCTCTTCGGTGGCGGCGTCCAGTCGTCGTTGTCCGGATCGAGCGTCGTGGAGAAGAACCTCGACCGCGTCACCGTGTTCACCGGCGTCGTGTGGCTCATCTGCATCCTCGGCATCGGCCTGGAGATCAAGTTCGCCTGACACGCCGGGCCTGACATCCCTGCGCTGCGCCGGACAGCGAGGCCGACAATACTGTTCCCATGACAGTCGTCGATCCAGGTCTGCCCGCCACCGAACCTCTGCGAGAGGACATTCGGCTCCTCGGAGGGATCCTCGGTTCCGTCATCCGGGACCACGAGGGTGAGTCGACGTTCGACCTCGTGGAGAAGGCCCGCGTCGAGTCCTTCCGCGTCCGGCGGTCGGAGATCGACCGCGGCGTGTTGACCGACCTCTTCGACGGCATCGACATCGCGTCGGCCATTCCGGTGATCCGCGCGTTCAGTCATTTCTCCCTGCTCGCGAACCTGGCGGAGGACATCCACCGGGAACGCCGGCGGGCCGTGCACGTCCGCGCGGGGGAGCCTCCCCAGGACAGCAGCCTGGCCTCCACCTACGCCAAACTCGATGCGGCGAACCTCGACGCCGAGACCGTGCAGAACCTGCTGCGCGACGCGCTGGTGTCGCCGGTCATCACCGCGCACCCGACCGAGACCCGTCGCCGCACGGTCTCCGAGATCCAGAGCCGCATCACCGATCTGATGCGATTCCGTGAGCGCACGGAACTGGACGACGTCGAGGTTGCCGACACCGAGGCGAAGATCGAGCGGCAGATCCTCGCACTGTGGCAGACCGCATTGATCCGCTTGTCGCGGCTCCGTATCCAGGACGAGATCGAGGTCGGCCTGCGCTACTACGACATGTCGCTGTTCGACGTCATTCCCCGTATCAACACCGAACTGCGTGCGGCGCTGCGCAGCCGGTGGCCCGATGCGGATCTGCTGGCGCAGCCGATGCTGCGTCCGGGGTCGTGGATCGGCGGCGACCGCGACGGCAACCCCTTCGTCACCGGGGAGATCGTGCACCGGGCGACCAACCGTGCGGCGCAGGTCGCCTTCACCCGGTACCTCGCCGATCTCGTCGGCCTGGAGCACGAGCTCTCGATGTCGGCGCGACTGATCGATGTGGACGCGGACCTGCAGGCTCTGGCCGACGCGTCGAAGGACGACTCGGCGTTCCGGTCCGACGAGCCGTTCCGACGCGCGGTGCGCGGCATCCGCGGCCGTCTGACGGCGACGGCGCACCGGATGCTGGACGTGGTGCCCGACAACACCCTCGACACTCCCGAGCTGGAGCCGTACTCGTCGCCGCAGGAGATGCTCGACGACCTCGACCTGCTGGATCGCTCGTTGCGTCGTACAGCCAACGGTGTCATCGCGGACGACCGGCTCGCGACGCTGCGCCAGGCGTTGGAGACGTTCGGGTTCCACCTGTCCGGCCTCGACATGCGTCAGAACTCCGACATCCACGAGGAGGTCGTCGGCGAACTCCTGGCGTGGGCGGGTGTGCATTCCGACTACTCGTCGCTCTCCGAGGACGAGCGCGTGGCGATCCTGTCCGCGGAGCTCGAGACTCGGCGCCCGCTGATCGGGCCTCGCGCGGAGTTCAGCGAGCAGACGACGAAGGAACTGGCGATCGTCGCCTCGGCTGCCGACGCCGTGCGCACGTTCGGCGGTGGGGCCGTACCGAACTACATCATCAGCATGTGCACGTCCGTGAGCGACATGCTCGAGGCCGCGGTGCTGCTGAAGGAGGCCGGCATCCTCGATCCCGGCGACTCGGAAACAGGTCCGTCGTCCCCGGTGGGGGTGGTGCCGCTGTTCGAGACCATCGACGACCTCCAGCAGGGCGCGGCCACGCTCACCGCGACCTTGGCCGTTCCGGTGTACCGCGCGCTGGTCACATCGCGAGGCGAGAACCAGGAGGTGATGTTGGGGTACTCGGATTCGAACAAGGACGGCGGGTACCTCGCAGCCAACTGGGCTCTCTACCGTGCCGAGCTCGACCTCGTCGAGGCCGCTCGGGACGCCGGGATCCGGTTGCGCCTCTTCCACGGGCGCGGTGGCACCGTCGGTCGCGGCGGCGGCCCGAGTTACGACGCGATCCTCGCGCAGCCCACCGGTGCTGTCACCGGGTCGCTGCGCATCACCGAGCAGGGTGAGGTCATCGCCGCGAAGTACGCGGAGCCGCGCCTCGCACGTCGCAACCTGGAGACTCTGCTCGCGGCGACGATCGAGAGCACTCTCCTCGACGTCGAGGGACTGGGCGACGATGCCGAACCGGCCTACGCACTTCTCGACGATCTGGCAGCCCGCGCGCAAGCCGCCTACGGCGCGCTGGTGCACGAGACTCCCGGCTTCGTCGAGTACTTCCGGATGTCGACGCCCGTCGCCGAGATCGGTGAGCTCAACATCGGTAGCCGACCCGCCTCGCGGAAGCCGACCAACTCCGTCTACGACCTGCGGGCCATTCCCTGGGTCATGTCGTGGAGCCAGTCGCGCGTGATGCTTCCGGGTTGGTACGGAGTCGGTACGGCCTTCGAGGACTGGGTGGGCGGCGACGACGACCGGTTGGCGACGCTGACCGATCTGTACCGGCGCTGGCCCTTCTTCCGGACCGTGATGTCGAACATGGCGCAGGTGATGGCGAAATCCGATCTCGGTCTCGCCGCGCGCTACTCGGAACTGGTCCCGGACGAGAAGCTCCGCAAGACCGTGTTCGACATGATCTCGACCGAGCATGCGAAGACGGTGTCGATGTACCTGAAGGTCACCGGTCACGACGGTCTGCTGGACGACAACCCGGCTCTCGCCCGGTCGGTGTTCAACCGCTTCCCGTATCTCGAGCCGCTGAATCACCTGCAGGTCGAACTGCTGAAGCAATTGCGTGCCGGCGACGACCGCGAACAGGTGAAGCGCGGAATCCTGTTGACGATGAACGGTCTCGCGACGGCCTTGCGGAACAGCGGCTAGAGGGAACCGTCGGGGCTCTCCCGGCGTCGAACAGAGCAGGACCACATTCGACGCCGGGAGGGCACCTCGACATGAAGCAGTTCAGCGACAACCGTTGCAGCGCATCAGCATCCGCGTGGCGGCGCGGAGTTCCCCGTCGTCGCCACGCGCCGGTTCCCACGCAGATACGCCAGGATGGCCCGGCCGACGAGTGGCCGGGCCGATCGCCGACGTGACGGTCACAGACGGGAGGCGGACCCCTCGTCGAGGAACCAGACGGTGGACTCGGTGCCGTGGGCACCGGCAGCCGGGTGCTCGATCGGATTCGCCCCGCCGACACATGCCGCGACCGCGTCGGCCTTCCCCTCACCCGACACCAGGAACCACACGTGCCGGGAACGGTTCACCGCGGGAAGGGTGAGAGTGATGCGGACCGGCGGCGGCTTGGGGGAGTCGGTGACGGCGAGGACGAGGCTGCTGTCCTCGCGCACCGCATCGCTGTGGGGGAACAGCGAGTTGATGTGGGAGTCCGGACCCATGCCCAGGAGGTGCACGTCGAACACCGGGCCGTCGGTGCCGCCGAATGCGGCGACGGCCTGAAGGTAGGCCACGGCGGCCGCGTCGACGTCGTCACCCAGCGGGGAGTCCGACGGCGCCATGACGTGCACGCGTGCCTCGTCGACGCCGACGTGATCGAGCAACGCGTTCTTCGCCTGGACGTAGTTCCTCTCCGAGTCGCCCTCGGGAAGAAAGCGTTCGTCGCCGAAGAAGACGTCGACCGCCGACCAGTCGATGTCACCGCCGAGATCTTTGACGGCCTTCAGCGTGGCGACGCCGGTACCGCCACCGGTCAGCACCACGGACGCACTGCCGCGAGTCTTCTGTGCGTCGACGACGACGGCCACGAATCGTTCGGCCGCGGCGCGTGCGAGTGCCGCGGTGTCCGGGGAGCGGTGTATCTCACTCATAGGTCACCTTCGCGAGGCCGGCGAGCGCCTCTTCGTAGATCTCGTCACGGTCGAGTCGCCGCAGCTCTTCCGCCAGGCAGTCACGCGTCTCCCGTCGTGCGAGAGAGACCAGAGTGTCGGGTTGTCCCGTACGGATCAGCGTCGCCGTGGTTCCGGTCTGCGGACGGCTGATGGACACGGTGCTGTCGGCCAGCACCATCTCGACGCGCAGATCACCGACGTTGCGGTGCACGGGAACGCCCAGTCGGCCGGCGAGCCATCCGGCGAGGATGTCGAGCGCCGGCTCGTCCCGCAGTCCCGAGACCGTGACCGAGCGCACCGCCTCGGCCTGCTGGTCGAGCGCAGTGGTGAGCAGCGCTCGCCAGTACGTGATGCGGGACCACGCCAGATCGGAGTCGCCCTCGGAGTAGGACTCGAGCCGCGACGCGATCGCGGCACGCGGATCGGGGGCCATGGTGGCGTCGGTGATCCGTCGGATGGCGAGGCGTCCCACCGGGTCCTTGGCGGGTACCTCGGGCGCCCCACCGGGCCACCACGCGACGACGGGTGTGTCCGGCAGCAGGAAGGGGAGCACCACGCTCTGCTCGTGTTCGGACAGCTCGCCGCGCAGACGCAGCACGACCACCTCGGAGGCACCCGCGTCACCTCCGACGCGGATCTGCGCGTCGAGACCGTCCTCGTCACTGCGCTCACCGCGCGCCAACACGATCACGCGGCACGGATGCTCGCGGCTGGCTTCGTTGGCTGCTTCGATCGCCGCTTCGAACTTGGACGGGTCACGGATGACGACCACGAGAGTGAGAACGCGTCCGAGCGTGACGGCGCCTCCCGACTCGCGGAGTTCGACGAGTTTCTTCGAGACGGCGCGGGTACTGGTGGCCGGAAGGTCGACGATCACGGTCTTCTCCATTCGCGTCCGGTGCGCTGCATCATCTCGTTCGCGGAGTCCGGACCCCACGTCCCGGCCTGGTAGGGGTCGGCAGTGCCGCCCGACGCCCAGTACTCGAGGATCGGATCGAGGATCTTCCAGGACAGCTCGACCTCGGCATTGACCGGGAAGAGCGACGGTTCACCGAGCAGGACGTCGAGAATGAGACGCTCGTACGCCTCGGGGGAGGATTCGGTGAATGCCTGCCCGTAGCTGAAGTCCATGCTGACGTCGCGCACCTGCATGCTCGAGCCCGGCACCTTCGACCCGAAGCGAAGCGTCACGCCCTCGTCCGGCTGCACCCGGATCACCAGCGCGTTCTGACCCAATTCCTCGGTCATGGTCGCGTCGAACGGTAGATGGGGAGCGCGCTTGAAGATCATCGCGATCTCGGTGACCCGTCGTCCCAGCGATTTGCCGGTACGCAGGTAGAACGGGACTCCGCCCCACCGTCGGGTGTCGACCTCGAGCGTGATGGCTGCGTACGTCTCGGTCGTGGATTCGGCGTCGAAGCCTTCTTCTTCCTTGAGTCCCTTGACCTTCTGACTGCCCTGCCATCCGCTGGTGTACTGGCCGCGTGCCGCGGTTTCCGCGAACGGTTCCGCCAACCGCGTCGCCGACAACACCTTGATCTTCTCGGACTGCAGCTCGCTGGGGCTGAAGCTGACGGGCTCTTCCATCGCGGTGATGGCGAGCAACTGCAGCAGGTGATTCTGGATGACGTCGCGGGCAGCGCCGATGCCGTCGTAGTACCCGGCTCGGCCGCCGAGACCGATGTCCTCGGCCATCGTGATCTGCACGTGGTCCACGTAGTGGGCGTTCCAGATCGGGTCGAACAACTGGTTCGCGAAGCGCAGCGCCAGGATGTTCTGGACCGTCTCCTTGCCCAGGTAGTGGTCGATGCGGAACACCCGGTCCTCCGGGAACACCCGGTTGACGACGGCGTTGAGTTCCTTCGCGCTCTGCAGATCGTGGCCGAAGGGCTTCTCGATGACGACGCGTCGCCACTGGTCGGGCCCACCCTCGACGACCTGACCTGTCGCCAGGCCGGACGTGGAGAGTTGCTCGAGGACGACGGGGAACGCGCTGGGCGGGATCGACAGGTAGAACGCGTGATTGCCACCCGTTCCGCGTTGGACATCGAGTTCGGCGAGCGTCGTCGCCAACCGGTCGAAGGCGTCGGCGTCGTCGAAGGTGCCCTGGACGAAGCGGATGCCCTCGGCGAGACGCTCCCAGACGCTCTCACGGAACGGCGTGCGAGCATGCTCGCGAACCGAATCGTGGACGATGGTCGAGAAGTCCTGGTCCTCCCATTCGCGTCGTGCGAAACCGACGAGGGCGAAGCCGGGGGGCAACAGCCCGCGGTTCGCCAGGTCGTACACGGCCGGCATCAGCTTCTTGCGCGCGAGATCGCCCGTCACCCCGAAGATCACCAGGCTGCAGGGCCCGGCGATCCTCGGGAGACGCTTGTCCCGGTTGTCACGAAGCGGATTGACCCAGGGGGCGTCCTCCGTCGTCGTCATGTGTCAGCTCTTGCTCTGTGCCTGATCGAGCTGCTGGCGAGTGGCCTCGTTGAGTTCGGCCCAGGCGCTCTCGAACTTCTCGACACCCTCGTTCTCGAGGACGAGGAACACGTCCGTGAGGTCGATGCCGAGGGCGCTGATCGCGTCGAACACGGCCTGCGACTCGGGACCCTTGCCCGAGATCGTGTCGCCCGTGATCTCACCGTGGTCCGCCACCGCGTCCATGGTCTTCTCCGGCATCGTGTTCACCGTGTTGGGTGCGACGAGTTCGGTGACGTACAGGGTGTCGGGGAGCGTCGGATCCTTGACGCCGGTCGAGGCCCACAGCGCGCGCTGCGGACGTGCATTGCTTTCCAGGAGGCCCTGGAACCGCGAGCCGACCTCGAAGACCTGCTGGTAGGCGACGTACGCGAGGCGCGCGTTGGCCAGTCCGGCCTTGCCCTTCAGCTCGGTGGCCTCGGGGGTGCCGATGGCATCGAGACGCTTGTCGATCTCGGTGTCGACGCGCGAGACGAAGAACGATGCCACCGAGTGGATCGAGGACAGGTCATGTCCGGCGGCCTTGGCGGACTCGAGTCCCTCGAGGTACGCGTTCATGACGGCTTCGTACCGCTCGACCGAGAAGATCAGCGTGACGTTGACGCTGATGCCTTCGCCGATGACCTTGGCGATCGCGGGAATGCCGGCTTCGGTCGCGGGAATCTTGATGAGGACGTTGGGGCGGTCGACGATCTTCCACAGCTCGATCGCCTGCGCCACGGTCTTGTCGGTCTCGTGCGCCAGGCGAGGATCGACCTCGATGGACACGCGGCCGTCGACACCGTTGGACGCCTCGTAGACGGGTGCGAAGATGTCGCACGCGTTGCGGACGTCGTCGGTGGTGACGGTGCGGATGACCGCGTCCACGTCGGCGCCGCGGGCCGCGAGCTCGTTGACCTGATCGTCGTAGGCGGTGCCCTTGCTGAGCGCAGCCTGGAAGATCGACGGGTTCGTGGTGACACCGACGACCGACTTGCCCTCGATCAGCTCGGTCAGGTTGCCGGACGAGATGCGGTCACGTGAGAGGTCGTCGAGCCACACGGACACTCCGGCGGCCGACAGATCTGCGAGATTCTTGTTCTGGGTCATGGCGGTTATCCCTTCACATTGGTGATGGAGCGCTGCGCGGCGGCGACCACGGCCTCGGCCGTGAATCCGTACTCGCGGAACAGCGTGGCTGCGTCGGCGGACTCGCCGAAGTGCTCGAGCGAGATGATCTCGCCGAAACCGCCGACGAGCTTGTACCACGGCATCGCGATGCCGGCCTCGATCGAGACGCGTGCCTTGACGGTGGGCGGCAGCACCTGGTCGCGGTAGTTCTGGTCCTGGCTCTCGAACCACTCGACACACGGCATGGAGACCACGCGCGCGGCGATGTCCTGCGCCTCGAGCAGCTTCTGGGCCTCGACGGCGTACTGCACCTCGGATCCGGTGGCGATCAGGATGACGTCGGGAGCAGCCTTCGACGACTCGACCAGGGTGTAGCCACCCTTGGACACGCCCTCGTAGCTGGTGCCCTCGAGCACGGGGATGCCCTGACGCGTCAGCGCCAGACCGACCGGGCCGCTGCTCGATGACTTCGCCAGCACGGCGCGCCATGCGTGTGCGGTCTCGTTGGCGTCACCGGGACGGACGACGGACAGGTTCGGGATCGCCCGCAACGCAGCGAGATGCTCGACCGGCTGGTGGGTCGGGCCGTCCTCGCCCAGACCGACGGAGTCGTGAGTCCAGACGTAGATCGGGTCGATGTCCATCAGCGATGCGAGTCGGACGGCCGGGCGCATGTAGTCGCTGAACTGCATGAACGTGCCGCCGTAGGCGCGCGTCGGTCCGTGCATGACGATGCCGGACAGGATCGCGCCCATGGCGTGCTCACGGATACCGAAGTGCAGGGTGCGCCCGTACGGCTCGGCGTCCCAGTCGTCGGTGGAGATCGACGTGGGGCCGAACGACTTCGCGCCCTTCATCGTCGTGTTGTTGCTGCCGGCCAGGTCGGCGGAGCCGCCCCACAGCTCGGGCAGCACGGGCGCGACGGCACTGAGCACGTCACCGGATGCGGCACGCGTGGCGACGGCCTTGCTTCCCGGCTCCCAGGTGGGGAGGACGTCCGACCAGCCCTCGGGCAGCTCTTCCGCCGTGAGGCGGTCGAGCAGCTTCTTGCGCTCGGGTTCACGTGCCGCCCAGGCATCGAACTGCTCGGTCCAGGCAGCGTGCGCCGCACGTCCGCGCTCCTGCAACGAGCGGGTGTGCGCGATGACCTCGTCGGTGACCTCGAAGGTCTTGTCCGGATCGAAGCCGAGTGCCTTCTTGACCGCGGCGACCTCGTCGTCGCCGAGTGCCGCGCCGTGCACTGCGCCGGTGTTCATCATCGTCGGCGCGGGGAAGCCGATTATGGTGCGCAGCACGATGATCGACGGCTTGTCGGTGACGGCCTTCGCGGCCTCGACAGCCTCTTCGATGGCGGTGACGTTCTCGCCGCCCTCGACGACCTGGACGTGCCAGCCGTAGGCCTCGTAGCGCTTGGCCGTGTCCTCGGACAGGGCGATGTCCGTCGAGTGCTCGATGGAGATCTTGTTGTCGTCGTAGAACAGGATCAGGTTGCCGAGCTGCTGCGTACCGGCCAGCGACGACGCCTCGGAGGTGATGCCCTCCTCGATGTCGCCGTCGGAGGCGATGACGTAGATGAAGTGGTCGAACGGGCTCTCCCCGAGGGCGGGCTCCGGGTCGAAGAGTCCACGTTCGCGGCGCGACGCCATCGACATGCCGACGGCGGAGGCCAGGCCCTGCCCCAACGGGCCGGTGGTGATCTCGACGCCCTTGGTGTGGCGGAACTCGGGGTGGCCCGGAGTCTTCGACTTGAACGTACGCAGCGCCTCGAGGTCGGACAGTTCGAGCCCGAAGCCGCCGAGGTACAGCTGGATGTAGAGGGTGAGGCTCGAGTGGCCGCACGAGAGCACGAACCGGTCGCGACCGATCCACGTCGTGTCGGTGGGGTCGTGGCGCATGGTGCGCTGGAAGAGCGTGTAGGCGAGAGGCGCGAGGCTCATCGCGGTACCGGGGTGGCCGTTGCCGACCTTCTGCACGGCGTCGGCCGCGAGCACTCGAACAGTGTCCACCGCCCGCGTGTCCAGATCGGTCCAGTCGCTCGGATGGTGAGCGCTGGTGAGAACGGTGATGTCGTCTGTGATCGACACGAGCGGAAATCTCCTGACACTGTCGGGGTGTGTGGCCAGTACCTGCGTGCGAACGGCGCGACTGATCGCATCGTCCGCGGGTGGAGCCTAGTTCCCCGACGGATCCGTCGGAGATACCCGGTTCGGGGCCCAGCCTAGTTCCGTCGGGGACCCCCCGCCGACTCGTACGAGCAACGCCCGCGCAGATCGTCGTGGTGACTCCGACCTCAGGACTACCCGCCGATTGGGGTGATGACACAGGCGGCGTCTACCATCGCTTGTAGTAGCGCCACCTGTTCGGTGGTGAAGCGCAGGTCGTGTGAGGGAGATTCGAGTGGGGATGCGGCAGAGCCCGAGCGGACACGGGTTCGCCGACAGTCCGGCCGCGGACTCGTCTCCGGCGCCCACGACGCTCCCGGGACGACTCCTCGCGCGGGCCGGCGCCTACATCGCACTGACCAAGCCTCGTGTCATCGAGTTGCTCCTCGTCGCCACCATCCCCACGATGCTGCTGGCCGATCGTGGCTCGGTGGACCTGCCTCTGCTCTTCGCCACACTGTTCGGCGGTTGGATGGGTGCAGCCAGCGCGAACACGTTGAACTGCGTCGTCGACGCCGATATCGACAAGGTCATGAAGCGCACGGCGCGCCGTCCCCTCGCCCGTGAGGCAGTGCCCACGTCGCACGCCTTCGTCTTCGGCACACTGCTCGGCATCGCGTCGTTCGCCTGGTTGTGGTGGGCCGCGAACCTGCTCAGCGGCGTTCTCGTCGTCGTGACCATCCTGTTCTACGTGTTCGTCTACACGATGGGCCTCAAGCGTCGGACCTCGCAGAACGTCGTCTGGGGCGGTGCTGCGGGTTGCATGCCGGCGTTGGTGGGATGGTCGGCGGTCACCGGAACCGTCGGCTGGCAAGCCGTCGTGCTGTTCCTGGTCATCTTCTTCTGGACGCCGCCGCACACCTGGGCCCTGGCCATGCGTTACAAGGACGACTACGCCGCAGCCGGTGTGCCCATGCTTCCCGTCGTTGCCACCGAGCAGGTCGTCACACGGCAGATCGTCATCTACACCTGGCTCACCGTCGCCGCGACCGCCGCGCTGGTCCCCGCTGCGGGCGTCGTGTACGCCGCGGTGGCACTCGTCGCGGGCGCCTGGTTCCTCCTGATGGCCCACCAGCTCTACGCGGGTGTACGCCGCGGCGAGCCGGTCAAGCCGCTGCGTCTGTTCCTCCAGTCGAACAACTACCTGGCCGTCGTCTTCATCGGCCTGGCCGTCGACTCGGTGCTCGGCATGAACACCGTGTCGCAGTTCTTCTCCTGACAGCCGTGACTCAGGGCTCCAGAACCAAGGAGCCCGTGGTTCGGCGTGCTTCGAGATCTGTGTGCGCCCGGCGGGCCTCCGCCAGCGGGTAGCGGTGCTCGACCCGCACCGACAACGTCCCGTTCGCGACGGCGCCCATGACGGCCCCACCGCGCCACTCGAGCTCGGCTCGGTCGCGAATGTGGTGGGCGAGGGTCGGCCGAGTCAGGAATACCGATCCGGCCTTGTTGAGCCGCTGAGGGTCGACCGGCGGAACCGGTCCGCTGGCCGCCCCGAACAGGGCGACGGTGCCGCGGATCCGCACGCTGTCGAGACTTGCGTCGAAGGTCGTCCTGCCGACGCCGTCGTAGACCGCCGCCACCCCCTCGCCACGGGTGATGTCGCGTACCCGGGCTGCGATGTCGTCGTCGTACCGCAGGACATGGGACGCTCCCGCGTCGCGGGACAAGGCGTCCTTGTCGTCCGACGAGACGGTCGTGATCACCTCGACCCCCTTCGCGACCGCGAGCTGGGTGAGCAGCAACCCGACTCCGCCGGCCCCGGCGTGCACCAGCACGGTGTCCCCGGACACGGCCGCGTAGGTCGACTCGACGAGGTAATGCGCCGTCATCCCCTGCAGCAGCACCGACGCTGCTCGAGGGAAATCGACGCCGTCGGGAACCGGGACGGCCGCGGCCACGGGCACGACCGCGAGTTCGGCGTAGCTACCGGGCGCGCTGGCCCATGCGACCCGGTCACCGACCCGGATGTCGGTGACGTCGGATCCGATCTCCTCGACGACCCCGGCGCCCTCGTCGCCGGGAACGTACGGCAATTCTCGGGGGTAGGCCCCGCTCCGGAAATAGGTGTCGATGTAGTTGATGCCGGCGGCCTGCACTCGGACGAGGAGGTCGGTGGGGCCGGGACGTGGATCGGGGGCCTCGGTGTACTCGAGAACGTCGGGTCCGCCGGTCCTGGTGATCACCACTGCTCGCATCACCGGAGTCTTGCACTACCGGCGCGGACGCGGGGGACGGGACACGAGGTTACCGATGGGTAGGAGTGCGGCGGAGGCACCGGGTATTCTCACGGCATGAGTACCGAGAGCATCGAGAACGCACCCAAGGGCTCGTCCGGCATGAGCACCGAGACGGCTGCACCACCGTCGAGTCTGGTGTCGTCCATCGAGTCGTTCGTCGCCGCCCACGGCGGCTCGGCGACGATCGTGCTGCAGCCCCTGGGGCGCGCAGGCGTTCGCATCACGCTGGTCGGTGAGGACGGCGTCCTGGGGGACCGCGTCGCCGCCGATCTCGCGATCGCGCACGCGGTGGTGGATTCGTTGGAGTCGGTGACGATCGGCGAGTGGGATCGCGAACTGACGAGCATCGTCACCCCCCGCAAGGGTCACTTCGCGCAGATGGCCGGCTGGGTCGCGGGCCAGACCAAGTTCCCGAAGGCCCGCAACGGCCAGTAGGGACCGCTCAGCGAACGTGCTCGGGTCGCACGTTCTCGGCGTCGGGTGCCGGGATGGACTCCCGGTGACGTGATGCCGACCAGACCGCAGCGGTCGCCGCGGTACACGCGGCGGCTCCCGCGACGTGCACCGCCACCAGCGCGGCAGGCACGTCGGTGAAGTACTGGACGATGCCGACCGACGCCTGCGCAACCACCAGCGCGATCAGGATGTGCAGCCGCTTCTTCACGGCAGTCGCTCCCGAGGGGCTGACCGCGTAGACGCCGAAGGTCAGTCCGACGAGCAGGGCCAGGTAGCCGACCAGTAGTTCCGCATGCAGATGCACGAGGGTGACGATCTCCACCTCGAGTCGCGCCACGTCCGCGTCGCCGGCGTGCGGTCCGGCTCCGGTGACCATCGTGCCCGCCACCAGAACACCGGTGAGCAGGACCGCGGACAGAACTGTCAGCCACCGCAGGGGAGCCGGAACGGACGGCACGGACACACCGTCGTCGGCCTCGCCGATCTTGTGGAACAGCAGAGTCGCCAGCCACACCATCAGCATCGAGATGATCAGGTGCACGGCGACCGTCCACCACAGCAGGCCGGTGAGCACGGTGATTCCGCCGACGCCGGCCTGCAGCACCGTTCCGGCGGGCATCAGCCACGCGTAGACGACCACTTCGCGCCGACGCCGTGCGCGGATGACGGCGAGCACGATCGCCGCGGCTGTCAGCACGACAGCGAATGTCAGCATGCGGTTGCCGAACTCCACCGCCTGGTGCAGCACCGGTACCTCGGACACCCCCACGGGCGTGAAGCTGCCGGGGAAGCACTGAGGCCACGTGGGGCACCCCAGCCCGGATGCCGTGACGCGCACGATGGCGCCGGTGACAGAGATGCCGCCCTGGGTCACGATCACGACGAACGCGATGATCCGCTGCACGCGCACGGAGGGCAGCGGCAGGCGATCGACCAGGGACAGGAACGCACGAGAAAGCACGACTCGATCGTAGACGCCGAGTCCTACACGGTGTAGTTGGCCCGCGTCCGGCCGGACGGTTCGCCTAGGTGAAGGAGAACTTGCGGGTGGCCCAGAACCCGCACACCGCGGCCCACACGGCAAGCACGAGGACGCCGAACAGGTCCACGCGCCCCACCACGGCCTGCTCGAGTGTTTCCGCCATCGCGCCCGACGGCACGAGACGCGCGATCATCCGCACGGCCCCGGGAAGCGAGTCGTCGGCGAAGATCACACTGCCGATACCGAGCATCACGAACCACGCGATGTTGGCCAGAGCGAGCACGATCTCCGCGCGAAGTGTTCCGCCGAGAAGCAGGCCCATCGTCGCGAACGTCACGGTGCCCAGGGCGATGACGACGGCCCCGAGGAGCAGCCCGCCCGGCGTCGGACGCCATCCGAGGACGAGCCCGATGACACCCAGCAGAACCGACTGCGCGGCGACGACGATCAGGACGGCGATCGACTTGCCCGCGATCGCGCCCCACTTCGGCAGAGCGGTCGCCCCCAGTCTTTTCAGGGCGCCGTAGCGTCGATCGAAGCCCACAGCGATGGCCTGACCGGTGAAGGCCGTCGACATCACGGCGACCATCATCACGGCGGGAACGACTGTTCCGACGCGCTCGGAGCCGAAGTCGCCGAACGGCAGAAGTGTCAGACCGATGAGCAACGTGACCGGGATGAACATGGTGAGCAGCAACTGCTCACCGTTGCGGAGGAGCAGGACGAGTTCGAGTCGGGACTGCGCCGCGAGCATGCGACCGCGAGGCGCCGCCTGCGGATTCGGTGTGAACGTCCCCGGTTCGAATCTGTCCGTCGTGCGTTCGGACCGTGATGTCACGCTCACCCTCTCAGTTCCCGCCCCGTCAGATCGAGGAACACGTCCTCGAGGCTGCGCTGCTCCACGCGGAGATCGGTGGCCAGCACGTTGAGTCGAGCACACCACGAGGTCACCGTCGCCAGTACCTGGGGGTCGATGGTTCCTTCGAGCAGATAGGACCCCGGCGAGCTCTCGACGGGGTCGAAGCCCTCGGGCAGCACCATCTGCAACAACGAGAGATCGAGTCCGGCCGGTGCGGAGAACCGCAGCTGCCCCTCGGCACCGCGCCGCGTGAGTTCCGTCGGTGTCCCCGACGCCACGACGCGGCCGTGGTCGATGATCACCAGATCGTCGGCAAGCTGTTCCGCCTCGTCCATCAGGTGGGTGGTCAGCAGGATGCTGACGCCGTCCCTGCGGAGGGCGTCGATCATGTCCCACACCAGAAGTCGCGCCTGCGCATCGAGTCCGGCGGTGGGCTCGTCCAGGAAGACGAGTTCCGGTCGTCCCACCAGCGCGCAGGCAAGGGAGAGGCGCTGCTGCTGTCCGCCGGACAGGCGTCGGTACGGGGTACGGACTGCATCGGTGAGACCGAGCTGCGCCATCAACCACGTCGGGTCGAGCGGATCGGCCGAGTAGGACGCGACCAGGTTCAGCATCTCGCCTGCACGGGAGCCCGGGTAGGCGCCGCCGCCCTGGAGCATCACACCGATGCGGGGCTTGACACGCTCCGCGTCTCCGACGGGATCGAGCCCGAGCACGCGGACGTCGCCGGAGTCGGGGGAGAGGAACCCCTCGCACATCTCGACGGTCGTCGTCTTGCCGGCGCCGTTGGGACCGAGCAGAGCGAGCACGCGGCCGCGGTGGAGAGTCAGGTCGAGACCGTCGACCGCCGTCGTCGATCCGAAGTGGCGGACGACGTTCGTGAGCGACACCGCAGGCGTCAGCGTCGCGGACGAACCGGACGAGGGTGGGGAGGCGGGTCGCGAGGTCACGATGATCCAGCGTAGGCGTCCGCGGAGGGCTCGGACGCCGCCGCCCCGTCGCGTGCTCTCCACGGAAGGATTCTTCTGGTCGCGGCGATGATCAGGGCGACGGTCAGAACCGTCGCCACGGCCGCCTGCACGATCACGAACGGCTGCACCTCGCCTCCCGTCGGCATGACGATGAGAGAGACGAAGGCGGAGAATACGATGACGGGCACGCGGAACGCGGGCCGGGTGGCCCAGGCCGCCAGCGGAGTGACGGCCCACAGCAGGTACCAGGGCTGGACGACGGGGAAGAGCAGCACCAGAGCGCCGAGCGACACCCCGAGAGCACCGATCGGATGCAACCGTCCGAGAAGCACCGAGACGAGCATCCGGACGATGATCACGGCCGCGACGAACGATGCGATCGGACGGGTCAGCGACAGCACGGCAGTGGTGTGGTCGCCGATACCCAGAAGCACCCCGGCACCTCCGGTCGCGAGACCGAGAAGTGTGGGCAACGACATCCAACTGCGTACGGCACTGGCCGTGTTCAAGGTGCCCAGCCATCCGAATCCGAGGCCGCTCGCCGTGCTCACCGCGAGGAACACCACCAGGGTGACGGCCCCGAGCACCGCCGCGGCGACGGCGACGTCGCGCGCCCTGCCGCCGCGCCGTCGTGCCAGCGCCATGCCGACGAAGCCCAGGGCGAGGATCGACGGGATCTTGATGGTCGCGGACAACGCGATGATCGCCGCCCCGGCGAGAAGCAGTCCGATCTCCCGTCGATTCATCGGTCCGGTCCGGCCGGCCGACTCGATGGCCCGGAAGGCGATCTCGAGGCCGGCGAGCATCAGGCCGAGCATGGCCGCCTCGTTGTGGATCCCGGCGACCAGATGGAACAGCAGCAACGGGTTCGCGGCGCCGAGCCACAGTGCCGCCACGCTCGATACCCCGCACCGGGCCGCGAGTCTGGGCAGCGCCCACACGATGAGGACGACTCCGGCCAGGGCGACGATGCGGTGAAGAAAGATGCCGGCCACGATGTTGTCGCCGGTGATCGCGGTGATTCCCCGCCCGATCCACAGGAAGAAGGGCCCGTACGGCGCCGGGGTGTCGCGCCAGATGTTGGGAACCGTCCGGGTCAGCACGTGGTCGACACCGAGCGCGGCCTGCGGTCCGATGGAGTACGGATCGAGGCCACGGGCCGTGATCTCGCTCTGCGCCAGGTACGAGTAGACGTCCTTGCTGAACATCGGGGGAGCGACGCACAGGGGAACGATCCACAATGCGAGAGTCCGGTCGAGCTGCGACCTGGACAGACGTCGCGGCGACGAGCCCGCACCGAACGATCCGACGGCGAGCCGGCCGAGCAGGAGCCACGCGAGCACGACGATCGCCGTGCCGATCATCGTGACGGTCAGCGCGGCGGGGAGTGCGCGCGCGAACAGGCCCAGGACGCGGACGCCCTGGACGGGGTTCTGCAGGACGGGTTGCGCGCCGGCCCCCAGAGCGCCGAGCGCCATCATCGCGGCTCCGGTCGCACCGAATCGGCGGATGTGGCTCAGGTCGCGCTCTTCCGCGGCGTTCAGTCCTGGACGGTCGGGTTCGTTGTCGTGCAGGAACGCGACACGGTCGCTGCGCGGGGAGCCGTCGATGCCGAGGACGCGGCGCGTCACGCGAACGACCGTCGTCCGGGTCGTCCGCGCCGACTGCGCGACGCGCGACTCCGTCACCGGGACGACGTCGTCGGAGGGGGGCACAGGGCGAAGCGTATCGACACCTCGGTCACCGCCACCACAACGCCCGAGTCGCGCGCGTGCGAGGGCGGCGTCCGTCGACCCAGGGTGCCCTTGCTGGAACCTGTCCGGTAATTCGGTCACACTGGTGTTGTGAAAACGACTACCGAACGTTCCAGCGAGCGCGCAGGCGCCCGCGACGACGTCGCGTCGGTCACGTCCGCAGCCGGATCCGCGGTCGCCGCCGAGGGGCGCACGCGCTCGTCGGTCATCACCCTTCTGCTGGAGGAGGGGCCGATCAGCGCGACCGACGTCGGTTCCCGGCTCGGGATCAGCGCGGCCGGTGTGCGCAGGCACCTCGATGCTCTCATCGACGCGGGCGACGCGCGCGTCACCATGACTCCGCGGCCCGGCTCCCGCACTCGTGGCCGACCGGCCAAGATGTTCTCGCTCACCGCTCGAGGACGATCGCGGCTGGGGCACTCGTACGACGACCTGGCCGGCGCCGCCATGCGTCACCTCCGGGAGATCGGAGGCGACGACGCGGTCCGCACCTTCGCGCGTCGTCGCATCCAGTCCATTGTCGCCGACGTCGAGCCCGCGGACACCTCGTCGCACGACTCGGTGTCACGCACGGCCGATGCCATCGCCGAGGCGCTGACGGACTCCGGATTCGCCGCCTCCACCAGGCCGGTCGGGAACGGCGTCCAGATCTGCCAGCACCATTGCCCGGTGTCGCACGTCGCCGCCGAGTTCCCGGAACTGTGCACCGCGGAGAGGGAAGCCTTCGCCGACCTCCTCGGAACGCACGTCCAGCGCCTCGCGACCATCGCCAACGGCGATTGCGCGTGCACGACACATGTGCCCCTTCGCACACCGTCGACCCCCGATTCAGGCAATACCGACGACGACGTCGGTGTTGCACCAGGTGAAGTTGCACACGACGACACCGCCACCGACCCCACAGTCAGTCTCACGCTCGATCGCCTCCGGAAGGAGCCCGCATGACCGTCACACCAGACCAGGTGACCCCCACGGTGCCCGCGACACTCACGCAGGACGAGACCATCGCCTCGCTCGGTACGTACGGCTACGGCTGGTCGGACTCCGACGTCGCCGGCGCGAGCGCGAAGCGAGGGCTCTCCGAGGCCGTCGTGCGTGACATCTCGCAGAAGAAGAGCGAGTCCGAGTGGATGCTCGAGACGCGACTGAAGGCCCTGAAGACCTTCGACCGCAAGCCCATGCCCAACTGGGGTTCGAACCTCGACGGCATCGACTTCGACAACATCAAGTACTTCGTGCGCTCCAGCGAGAAGCAGGCTGCGACCTGGGACGACCTGCCGGCGGACATCAAGAACACGTACGACCGTCTCGGCATCCCGGAGGCGGAGAAGCAGCGCCTCGTGTCCGGTGTCGCGGCTCAGTACGAGTCCGAGGTCGTCTACCACTCGATCCGTGAGGACCTCGAGGAGCAGGGTGTCATCTTCATGGACACCGACACGGGCCTGCGTGAGCACCCGGAGATCTTCAAGGAGTACTTCGGCTCGGTCATCCCGGCCGGCGACAACAAGTTCTCGGCGCTGAACACCGCCGTGTGGTCCGGTGGATCCTTCATCTACGTGCCCCCGGGCGTCCACGTCGACATCCCGCTCCAGGCGTACTTCCGCATCAACACCGAGAACATGGGCCAGTTCGAGCGGACGCTCATCATCGTCGACGAGGGTGCCTACGTGCACTACGTCGAGGGATGCACCGCGCCGATCTACAAGTCCGACTCGTTGCACTCCGCCGTCGTGGAGATCATCGTCAAGAAGGGTGGTCGGTGCCGCTACACCACCATCCAGAACTGGTCGAACAACGTCTACAACCTGGTGACCAAGCGCGCCAAGGCAGAGGCCGGCGCGACGATGGAGTGGATCGACGGCAACATCGGCTCCAAGGTCACCATGAAGTACCCCGCAGTCTGGATGACCGGCGAGCACGCCAAGGGCGAGGTTCTGTCCGTGGCGTTCGCCGGTGAGGGTCAGCACCAGGACACCGGGTCCAAGATGCTGCACCTCGCGCCGAACACGTCCTCGAACATCGTCAGCAAGTCCGTGGCACGCGGCGGCGGCCGCACGTCCTACCGTGGTCTGATCCAGATCAACAAGGGCGCGCACGGGTCTCGCTCCACCGTCAAGTGTGACGCCCTGCTGGTCGACCAGATCAGCCGCAGCGACACCTACCCGTACGTCGACATCCGCGAGGACGACGTGACGATGGGCCACGAGGCCACCGTGTCCAAGGTCAGCGACGATCAGCTCTTCTACCTGATGAGCCGCGGGCTCACCGAGGACGAGGCGATGGCCATGGTCGTCCGCGGCTTCGTCGAGCCCATCGCGAAGGAACTCCCCATGGAGTACGCCCTCGAACTCAACCGCCTGATCGAACTGCAGATGGAGGGATCGGTCGGATGACCTCGCCCCACAGTGATGTCACCACCGGCTCTGCCGGCGTGATCGGCGCCGTCGTCGGCGAGAACAAGCGTGAGATCGTCGCCAACAAGGGCGCGCAGTTCTCGTCGTACGACGTCGAGGCGTTCGAGATCCCGTCCGGTCGCGACGAGATCTGGCGTTTCACGCCGCTGCGTCGACTCCGCGGTCTGCACGACGGGTCGGCGACAGCGACCGGTACCGCCCGTGTGACGGTGTCCGACGCTCCGGAGTCGGTGCGCGTCGAGACCGTCGGTCGTGAGGACCAGCGTCTCGGCAAGGCCGGCGTGCCCGCCGACCGTGTCGCGGCGCAGGCCTACTCGTCGTTCGAGTCCGCCACCATCGTCACCGTCGCCGGTGAGGCCGAGCTCTCCGAGCCTCTCACCATCACGGTCGACGGCCCCGGCGCCGACTCGGTCGCCTACGGACACCTCCAGATCCGGGTCGAGGCGTTCGCTCGCGCCACCGTCGTGCTCGAGCAGCGCGGCGGCGGCACCTACGCCGAGAACGTCGAGTTCCTCGTGGCCGACAGCGCACAGCTCACGGTCGTGGCGCTGCAGGAGTGGGACGACGACGCCGTGCACGTGGCGTCGCATCACGCCTCGGTCGGACGCGACAGTGTCCTGCGGTACTTCTCGGTCAGTCTCGGTGGAGACCTGGTGCGGCTCACCCCGACCGTCAACTTCACCGGTCCGGGCGGCGACGCCGAACTGCTCGGCCTGTACTTCGCCGACGACGGTCAGCACCTCGAGCAGCGATTGCTGGTCAACCACACGGCGCCCAACTGCAAGTCGAACGTCGTCTACAAAGGCGCGCTGCAGGGTGACCCCACGTCGAAGAAGCCCGACACGCGCACGGTGTGGATCGGCGACGTCGTCATCGGCGCGAAGGCCGAGGGCACGGACACCTTCGAGCTCAACCGCAACCTGATCCTGACCGACGGTGCGCGCGCGGATTCCGTGCCGAACCTCGAGATCGAGACAGGGGAGATCGCCGGCGCCGGGCACGCGAGTGCTACCGGACGGTTCGACGACGAGCAGCTCTTCTACCTGCGGTCGCGCGGTATCCCCGAGGATCAGGCGCGCAAGCTCGTGGTGCGTGGGTTCTTCCACGACATCATCGCCAAGATTCCCGTCGAGTCGATCCGCACACGGTTGTCCGACGCGGTCGAAGCAGAACTCGCCATCACCGGCGTCTGATCGCTCGACCCCCCACACTCTCGTCACCATTTCCGACAGGCAAGGAACTTCATGTCCACTCTCGAAATCCGCGATCTGCACGTCGACGTCGCGAACACCGACGACGCTTCGCAGCCGATCGAGATCCTGAAGGGTGTGAACCTCACGGTCTCGTCCGGTGAGACGCACGCGATCATGGGCCCCAACGGCTCCGGCAAGTCCACGCTGTCCTACGCGATCGCAGGCCACCCCAAGTACCGCGTCACCTCGGGCAGCATCATGCTCGACGGTGAGAGCGTTCTCGACATGTCCGTCGACGAGCGCGCTCGCGCCGGCCTGTTCCTGGCCATGCAGTACCCGGTCGAGGTGCCCGGCGTCTCGATGTCGAACTTCCTGCGTACCGCCGCCACCGCCGTGCGCGGCGAGGCCCCGAAGTTGCGCCACTGGGTCAAGGAAGCCAAAGAGGCGATGACCGAGCTCGAGATCGACCCGAAGTTCGCCGAGCGCAGTGTCAACGAAGGCTTCTCCGGTGGTGAGAAGAAGCGCCACGAGATCCTGCAGCTCGGTCTGCTCAAGCCGAAGATCGCCATCCTCGACGAGACCGACTCGGGCCTCGATGTCGACGCGCTGCGTGTCGTGTCGGAGGGCGTCAACCGGTACAAGGAGCGCGAGAACGGCGGCATCCTGCTGATCACGCACTACACCCGCATCCTGCGCTACATCACGCCCGATCACGTCCACGTGTTCTCGGCCGGCCGCATCGTCGAGTCCGGCGGCGCGGAACTGGCCGACGAGCTCGAGACCAACGGGTACGAGCGCTTCACGAAGACCACCGCGGGCGCATGACGGCCGCCGCGACAGTCGGGACGCTCGACGTCGCGCGGCTGCGTGAGGACTTTCCCATCCTGGGCCGCACGGTCCGGGACGGGAAGCCTCTCGTGTACCTGGATTCCGGCGCGACCTCGCAGCGCCCCGTTCAGGTACTCGACGCGGAGCGCCACTTCCTGACCACGTGCAATGCCGCGGTTCACCGAGGTGCGCACCAGCTCGCCGAGGAAGCCACCGACGCGTACGAGGGTGCTCGCGCGGCCATCGCCGCGTTCGTCGGAGCGCAGCCGGACGAGATCGTGTTCACGAAGAACGCCACCGAATCGCTGAACCTGGTGACGTACGTCCTGGGCGACGATCGGTTCGACCGATCGCTGCGTCCGGGCGACGAGATCGTGATCACCGAGCTCGAACATCACGCGAATCTCGTTCCTTGGCAGGAACTCTCTCGTCGTACCGGCGCGACGCTGCGGTGGTACGGAGTCACCGACGACGGTCGCATCGACCTCGATTCGCTTGAGCTGACCGAGCGGACCCGCGTGGTCTCGTTCACGCACCAGTCCAACGTGACCGGCGCCGTGGCACCTGTGGAGGAGATCGTCCGGCGCGCCCGCGCCGTCGGTGCCCTCGTCGTGCTCGACGCGTGCCAGTCGGTGCCGCACATGCCGGTCGACGTCGCGGCGCTGGACGTGGACTTCGCGGCGTTCTCCGGCCACAAGATGCTCGGTCCGTCGGGTGTCGGTGTCCTGTACGGCAAGGCCGCCCTGCTCGCCGCGATGCCTCCGTTCATCACCGGTGGCTCGATGATCGAGACGGTGACGATGGAGCAGACCACGTACGCCGCTCCTCCTCAGCGCTTCGAGGCCGGGGTGCCCATGACGTCGCAGGTCGTCGGTCTCGGTGCTGCCGTGGACTACCTGAACGCCCTGGGCATGGATGCGGTCGCCGCCCACGAGCACACCCTCACCGAGGCGGCACTCGCCGAACTCGGCGGTATCGACGGGGTGCGCATCATCGGCCCGACGGACACCCGCGATCGCGGTGGGGCCGTCTCGTTCGTCGTCGACGGCATCCACGCTCATGATCTCGGGCAGATCCTCGACGACGAAGGTGTCGCCATCCGCGTGGGACATCACTGCGCCTGGCCGCTGCATCGTCGCTTCGGAGTCGCCGCCACCGCACGTGCGTCGTTCGCGGTGTACAACACCGTCGACGAGGTGCGAGTTCTCGGCGCCGCGATCCGTACCGCGCAGTCGTTCTTCGGTGTCACCGGTGGTGCCGCATGAGAATGGAACAGATGTACCAGGAAGTGATCCTGGATCACTACAAGCATCCGCACGGCCGCGGTCTGCGTGAGCCGTTCGGCGCCGAGGTGCATCACGTCAATCCCACCTGCGGTGACGAGGTCACCCTGCGAGTCGACCTGGTCGACGGAGTCGTCAAGGACGTGTCGTACGACGGGCAGGGATGTTCGATCAGCCAGGCCGCGACGTCGGTGCTCACCGACCAGGTCGTCGGTCTGACCGTCGAGGACGCGTTGACGACGGTCGATGCCTTCTCGGCGATGGTCGGCAGCCGTGGAACCGTCGAGGGTGACGAGGACGTCATCGGTGACGGCATCGCCTTCGCGGGCGTGGCGAAGTACCCGGCACGCGTGAAATGCGCGCTGCTCGGATGGATGGCATTCAAGGACGCCGTTGTTCGTACTGTGGAGACGCAGGACGAGCACGCGAACAGTGGAGGACGATCATGACCGATACCGACAGCAGCGCAGCGGCGCCCGATTCCGTCATCGAGGACCTCGAGGAGGCCATGCGTGACGTCGTCGACCCCGAACTGGGCATCAACGTCGTCGACCTGGGTCTCGTCTACGGGATCTCCATCGACGACGCGGCAGTGGTGACACTGGACATGACGCTCACGTCCGCGGCGTGCCCGCTGACCGACGTGATCGAGGATCAGAGCCGCACGGCCTTGGTGCGGAGCGGGCTGGCCGAGGAACTCAAGATCAACTGGGTCTGGATGCCGCCGTGGGGTCCGGACAAGATCACCGACGACGGACGCGAACAGCTTCGCGCCCTCGGATTCACGGTCTGATCGTCTTGCTGAAGATGCGGTACGTCCTGCTCGGGTCCACCGGGTAGGACGCCCGCACCGAGCGGAACCAGCCGCCGTCGGCGAGTACCGGTGCAGCTTCGATGGAGTTGTATCCGCGGTCGTGGATGCGCTGGAACAGTTCGAATATCAGCAACGCCGAGGTGCCCTTGTCCGGGCACTCGGGATCGACGAACATCATGTCAAGACGAACGTGCGTACGGTGCTTGCGACCGCCGGGCCCACGCCATCGTGCGATGGTGTGAAGATCTCGCAGGATGCCGAAGCGTGAGCGCACCGCTCCGAGCGCAGCCTTGTTGACGTCGGGAATGCCCATGACGAAACCGACCACCTTGCCGTCGAGCTCGGCGAAGAGCACTATGTCGCGGTCGAGGATGGGTCGCATCGTCGCGACCAGCTCCTGGATCTCGTCGGGTTCGACCGGGGTGAATCCCCAGAACGAGCTGAACGCCGAGTTGTAGAGCACGCGCAGCTTCTCGACGTCCTCGTCGAAGGTGGCGTCGTTCATCGGTCGGATGGTCACCGACGACCGAGCTTTCCACCGCTGGCCCATCGCGTACTTGCGTTCGAACGGCTTCGTCTGGACCAAGCTGTGCGGATCGTCGTGATAGAAGCTGTGGAACTCCTTGACGCTCGTCATGCCCCAGCTCTCGACGAGCTCGGCGTAGTACGGCGGGTTGTGCGGCATGCCGACCAACGGCGGAATGTCGTTGCCGTGCACCACTATTCCCGCGCTCCACAACAGCGACGGGCTCATCGGGCCCACCAAAGTGGTCAACGACTTCGCAGTGGCCCACTCGGCTGCCGCATCGAGCAGCGCGTGTGCGGCCTCGACATCGTCGAGGCATTCGAAGTACCCGAAGTACGCCGTGGGTTCGTCGTAGTGGGCGATGAACACCAGGTCGGCGATGGCGGCGATGCGCCCCACCAGCGTCGAGCCGCGGTAGGCGAGGAAAGCCTGGCTGGTCATGCGACCGCTCGTCTTCTCCGACGGCTTCCGCAACATCGTGCCGACGTCCGCGATGTCGCCGGGGATCCAGTTGCGATCCGACGCGTACACGACGAAGGGGACCTTCGAGAACGCCGCCCAGTCCCGTCGAGAACGGACGGGCGTCACGGTGACCGTGCCGACGGCCGTGTCGGTCTTCGTTGTCATGACACTCCTCCGAGTACCTGTGCGTGTGCCTGGACGCGAGCGCGGGCCACCACCGACTCCCCGGCCCACACGTACTGGCCGGGTCGGACCAGGATCGCGTCGTCGCCGTCGAGGAGGTCGTCGGGCAGGAACACGTCGCACTGGGAGCCGAATCGGATGAGGCCGTACTGTTCGCCGCGCTCGAGTCGGTAGTCGACGTCGGTGTGGGCGACGATCCGGTCGACCCACAGGTCTGCGATCTGAGTGACGAAGACCGTGGAACCGGCGTCGTGACGGATGCCGATGGTGAGGCGTTCGTTGGTCAGCAAGTAGTCGCAACCCTCGTCGTACGGGGTGCGGTGCAACACCAGATTGGCCGTCATGCGGGCCATCGACCTGTTGAACGGGGCGGCGCCACGATGTTCACGGAGCACGACTGTCCCTCCGACGGGGGCGCGGTTGCGGTGGACGGAGTGCTCCGTCATGTATGTCCCGATCAGCCACCCGCTGGCATCGGACTCGACGCCCGCGTACTCGGACAACCGTATGGAGCGTCGCTTCTTCACGGCGATGGGCAGTTCGCCGCGCTCGACCCGTTTGACGTACGTGATGTAGCCGTCTGCCGCCGACACGATCGACGACGGGTCTGCCGGTGGTGTGCGGTCGGGGTCACGTAGGAAGGCCGCGGTCCGCCAATACGAGTAGCCGCCGACGAGGAGCGCGGCGGCGGCCGATCCGAGGACCCCCACTGAGGGGAATCGGGGCGTCACGAGGCGCTCTTTCCGTGATCGATGCGCTCGACGAGGGCGATGAACGCCTCGTAGAGCCGTGTGCGGAGGACGCTGTCGATCGCGACAGCCGCCAGTCCGAGTGTGCCCAGGGCGACGTAGTAGAGAAGGCCCAACGTGAACTCGACGAAGTCGCCGGCGAACACGCGTACGCGGTAGCGCAGGCCCGCCTCGAGGAAGATCGGCTGAGGGGGCACCCGGCCGGCGCGTGCCGGCCGGGGAGTGGGGCGCACCGTCACGCAGTGACCAGCCGCGTCCGGGTGCCGGCGTGACGGAACTGGATCTTCGACAGGTAGAGCGCGAACAACGCGTCGTGATCCCACGTCGATCCGTCGAAACCTGCCGGCATACGCGACGGGGCGTTGGACCGCCGGATGAGGTCGTTGACATCGGAGCCCAGCAGGGATGCGGTCCTCTCGACGGGGACCTTGCTGTCGACGATCGCCTTGAACTCCGTCCACGGCACCAGCTTCAGTCCGAGTGCGTTCGCGATCACCGCGTTGCTGTACTCCACGGGATTCGACGGCACCAGGTGATGCATCGTGTCGTCGCCGAGTGCGTTGTCGGTGAGCACGCGCGCGAGAACGTCGACCGGCGCGTAGTTCATGCCCGGTCCGTCCCACATGACTCCGACCGCGTTCGCGAGTTCGATGGCGCGCCAGAAGCTGTACACGCGACCCGGGTCCTTACCCACCGTCGTGCTGCCCAGGACGTAGGGGGACTGCGCCAGGGTCACGGACGCGACGCCGTCGCGTGCGAGCCACCCGAGCAGTTCACCGTTGATCCACTTCATCTGGCAGTAGCCGGAGTACCACCAGGAATCGGGTCGCTGGAAGTCCTCGGGGCTGGTGTAGATGAAGGCGCCGATCGACCCCATGTACGTCAGATGCTTGCGACGGTCCTCGAGGGTGAACTGGACGACACGCAGGAGGCTCTCGAACCAGTCCTGGCGCAGTTCGACGTAGGAGGAGTCGTAGTCGGTCGAGCTGGCCGAGTTGAACACCTGGTCGACGGTTCCGCGGAGTTCGAGGTAGGTGTCCTCGTCCAGACCGAACCGCGACCGCGTCGGCACCGCCTCGAGAACGACGATCTTCGATCGGTCGATCGCGGTGATCGAATAGTTCTCGACCGTCTCGTAGAACCGCTCCACCGCGGTGGAGTCGCCTGCGGACCGCACGCCGGCGTAGACGCGGGTCACCCCGGGACGCGTCGACAGTTCGGCGACGAGGTGAGCGCCGACGAATCCGTTCGCGCCGAAGACGAGGGCGACCTCCGCGGCCGGGGCGGCCATCTGCTGCACGAGTTCCACGGTGGCCGGGTCGATGACCGGCCGCAGAAGCTCCGGAGAGCCGGCGCTGAGTGCGGCGATGTCCGCGTACTTCCGGGAGAACAGCAACGACGGTGCGTCGGCTGTCAGCGGAACGACAGGGCTGACGAGGTGGCCGTCGTTGGCAACGGTGGTGAACGTGTAGTCGTCGAACATGTGACTCCCCCGAGTAGTTGTGCGCGTGTGCGATGACGACGCACGATTTCTTCTACGACGACAGTAGGAGCGTCGCTCGGGTGACCAACCGTGTTCTGCGTTGTGAGCCACACGGATTCAGGGCGCCGCGTTTGTGAAGGTCGTGCTCGCGTGCACGTCGGGGCGGAATCGTCGTCAGGCACCCTTGCGGTGCTGCTCCTGCGAGTCGGCCTTCTTCGCCGCGGTCTTCTTGGCGGGTGCTTTCTTGGCGGGAGCCTTCTTCGCGGCTGCTTTCTTCGCCGGAGCCTTCTTGGCGGGTGCCTTCTCGGCCGGAGCCTTCGACGACTCGCCGCCCGAGGTGTCGTTGCGACCCTTGCCGGAGCGACCGGCCGCTTCGACGCTGCGCTGCAGCGCGGCGACGAGGTCGACCACCTCGGCGTCCTCGCCGGAGTCCGCGTCGTCGTCGCGTTCGGCGTGAATGACCTTCTCGCCACCGTTCTCGATCGCCTCGTCGAGCACCTTGCGGAGCTCGATCTGGTAGTCGTCGGTGTACTCGGACGGGTCGAAGTCACCGGACATGCTCTCGACGAGCGCACCGGCCATCTTCAGCTCCTGGGGCCGGGGAGCGGTGACGTCGTCCAGGGACGAGAACTCGGCCGCGCGGACCTCGTCGGGCCACAGCAATGTCTGGATCATGAGCACGTTCTCGTGAACACGCAGCGCAGCCAATCGCGTCTTCTGACGGAGAGTGAAGTGCACCAGCGCCGTGCGATCGGTCTCGGCCAGCGTTTCGCGCAGCAGGACGTACGCCTTCGGCGAGGTGGAGTCCGGTTCGAGGTAGTAGCTCTTGTCGAAGAGGATGGGGTCGATCTGCTCGGTGGGCACGAACTCGAGTACCGGAATCTCGTGCTTCTCCGCTGCGGGGAGCGTGGAGAAGTCCTGATCGGTCAGGACGACCCGGTCACCGTCCGGCGACTCGTAGGCCTTGTCGATGTCCGCGAACTGGACCGACTCGCCGCAGACCGAGCACTTGCGGTCGTACTTGATGCGCCCGCCGTCCTTGCCGTGGACCTGGTGGAATTTGATGTCGTGGTCCTCGGTGGCGGTGTACACCTTGACCGGCACGTTCACCAGGCCGAAGGCGATGGCGCCTTTCCAGATCGATCGCATGTGTCCAATCTTGGGCCACGCGCGGTCACATTTCCACCACCCGTCACCCCGAGTGTGACCGCATGCCCGGAAGTGCCGACATCGCGGTGCGCCGGACCGCCCCCAGAATGACCCGTCTGTCCGCGTGGTCGATGCGCGAGAACACCGTCAGCATGGCGCGCGACATGCCGGTCACGTCGTCGTCGGACGACAGGTAGGCGCGTTGCGACGCGTCGCTCATGTCGAAGAAGGTGTCGAAGAACGTCGCGATCGCGCTCGGGGAAAGATCGAGCAGCGCATCGGCGCCGATGGACCTCAGCCGATTCACGGTGCGGGACCGGACCGTGTCGACGCGGCCTCCGGTCAGGACTGCGCCGGTGATGGCGTCGGCGCGCCGGAGCGACGCCGCCACGCTGTATCCGGTGGCCGTGTGCAGAGCGGGGCTCCGCGTGCCCGTGGTCAACACCCTCGGGACGGTGATTGCCGGCGGACGCATCGCGAAGCGGACTCGTTCGACCGGTTCGTCGCCCGTGAGGGACAGTCCGCGGCCTTCCAGCCGAACCGTGAGTCGACGCGACAGCTCGCCGAACGGCAGGCCCGGTCGGCCGACCAGACAGGTTTCCTCGAGCAGTACCGAGCCGTCGCCGAGCGGGACCGCATAGAGGAAGGACGGGGTCGCACCGACCACCGAACCGTTGTCCTGACGCCAGTCCATGACCAACGTGGGCGCATCGTCCATGGTCCGGGCCGCGACGTCGGAATCGACGACTATCCCGTAGGCGGTCTGTTCGGGTATCCCCGGTCCGATGGCCGAACCGCGGGCGTCGACGACTGTTCCGGCCGTCACGACGGTCCCGTCGGCGGTGGTCGCCGATCGCGAGTCGACGGCCGCCGCGTGCGCCGCGACGACCGTCACCCCGTCGAGGGTCAGGGAGTCCTGGAGCCGCGAGGTGTCGAGGACCGTGTAGCTGCGACCCACCACGTGACGTCGCTCGCCGATCACGACGGGGGAGTCGACTGTGCTCGCGCGGACGGACGCGGGTACCCAGCCGGGCATCTCGTCCGCCCACGTCCCGTAGGTGTTGATCCACCGCCGATCGGGATGGGGATCCATCAAGGTCACCGACGCGCCCGCTCGCGCGCAGCGGTGAGCCGCAGCACGGCCGGACGGGCCGGCCCCGAGGACCAGGACGTCGGTCAGAGGGACCCCGTCGCCAACAGTCCGCCGTCGACGCGCACCGTCTCTCCGGTGATCCACGACGAGGCGTCGGATACCAGGAAGCCGACCAGTTCGGCGACATCCTCGGGAGTTCCGAGCCGCTTCATGGGGTAGCCCGCGGCCGCGGCCTCCTCGCCCCCGGCGACGAGCGCCTCGGCGAACTTCGTCTTGACGACGCCGGGAGCCACCGCGTTGACCCGGATCGACGGTCCGAGCTGCCAGGCGAGCTCCTCCGTGAGGCGGATGAGTGCCGCCTTCGACGCACCGTATGCCGCGATGACACCGGTCGACCGGATGCCCGCGACGCTGGCGAGGTTGACGACGGCGCCGCCGTGTTCGCCCATCCACGCTCGGTGCGCCTGCTGGATGTAGGCGAGTGACGCGACGACGTTCACCTCGAAGATCTTCCTGACGCCGTCGAGGTCGGCGTCCATGAGGGACCCGTAGACCGGGTTGATGCCGGTGTTGTTGATCAGGATGTCGAGCGACCCGAGTTCGGCGACGGTCCGGTCGACGGTCTCGCGTCGTGAATCGTCGTCTCCGGCGTTGCCCGCGATGGTCAGAATGCGCGCACCGGGTACCTCGGCGCGCAGTTCCTCGGCCGCGGCGTCGAGCGGCTCCTTCTTGCGCGCGGTGATGGTGACCGATGCGCCCCGCGCGAGCAGATTCGCCGCCACGGCCTTGCCGATACCGCGACTCGCGCCGGTGACCAGTGCGACGCGGCCCTGCAGATCCTGTTCCTTGTCCATGGCTCGAACGTTAGCGGAGTCACTTCCTGGTGGCCCGCGACCGGCCGGGGAGGCGTTAAAATGAAGGTTTGCCGCGGTTGTCGTCCCACGTGGCAACGTCGAAGTCTGAGGAGTCAAGCACCGTGATCACCGCCACCGACCTGGAGGTTCGTGCCGGCGTGCGTACTCTTCTGTCCGCTCCCGGCCCCGCGTTACGCGTGCAGGCCGGTGACCGCATCGGTCTGGTCGGGCGCAACGGCGCCGGCAAGACCACCACCCTGCGCATCCTGGCAGGTGAAGGCGAGCCCTACGCAGGCTCGGTGACGCGGTCCGGTGAGCTCGGATATCTGCCCCAGGATCCGAAGGAGGGCAACCTCGATCTGCTGGCCAAGAACCGCGTGCTGTCCGCGCGTGGTCTGGACACTCTGCTCGACGACATGGAGAAGCAGCAGGCGCTGATGGCCGAGGTGGCCGACGAGGAACGACTGGACAAGGCCGTACGGAAGTACGGAGAGCTCGAGGAGCGTTTCGCCTCGCTGGGCGGATACGTGGCGGAGAGCGAGGCCGCGCGCATCTGCAACAGCCTCGGACTGCCCGATCGGATCCTCGGTCAGCAGCTGCGCACGTTGTCCGGCGGCCAGCGTCGTCGCGTCGAACTGGCCCGCATCCTCTTCGCCGCGTCCGACGGCAGTGGTGGCCGCTCCGGCACCACACTGCTGCTCGACGAGCCCACCAACCACCTCGACGCCGACTCCATCACCTGGCTGCGCGGGTTCCTGCAGAACCACGAAGGCGGCTTGATCGTGATCAGCCACGACGTCGAGCTGCTGGCCGACGTCGTCAATCGTGTGTGGTTCCTCGACGCCGTGCGCGGTGAGCCCGACGTCTACAACATGGGGTGGAAGAAGTACCTCGACGCGCGCTCCACGGACGAGCAGCGCCGCCGTCGTGAACGCGCCAACGCCGAGAAGAAGGCCGGTGCCCTGCGCGTGCAGGCTGCCAAGATGGGCGCCAAGGCGACGAAAGCTGTTGCGGCACAGAACATGGCGAAGCGCGCCGACAAGCTGATGGCGAACCTGGACGAGGAGCGTGTGTCCGATCGGGTGGCGCACATCCGATTCCCGGAGCCCGCTGCGTGCGGCAAGACACCGCTGATGGCCACCAACCTGACCAAGATGTACGGCTCCTTGGAGATCTTCGCGGGCGTCGATCTCGCGATCGACCGTGGGTCACGCGTGGTCGTCCTCGGACTCAACGGTGCGGGTAAGACCACGCTGCTCCGCATTCTCGCCGGCACCGAGAAGAGTGATTCGGGACAGATCGAACCCGGGCACGGCCTGCGCATCGGTTATTTCGCGCAGGAACACGACACTCTGGACGACATGGCATCGGTGTGGGAGAACGTGCGTCACGCAGCGCCGGACACTCCCGAGCAGGAGTTGCGATCGCTGCTCGGCGCGTTCATGTTCACCGGGCCTCAGCTCGAGCAGCCGGCAGGAACACTGTCCGGTGGTGAGAAGACGCGCCTCGCGCTCGCAGGTCTGGTGTCGTCCGCTGCCAATGTCCTGCTCCTCGACGAGCCCACCAACAACCTCGACCCGATCTCGCGCGAACAGGTTCTCGAGGCGCTGCGCAGCTACAAGGGCGCCGTCGTCCTGGTGACGCACGATCCGGGTGCGGCCGAGGCCTTGTCACCCGAACGCGTGATCCTGCTGCCCGACGGCAACGAGGACCACTGGTCCGAGGACTACCTGGAGCTCATTCAGCTCGCCTGACCCGGCTCACGAACGGTCGCGGCGGACCGACTCCTCGACCAGATCCAGCACCGCCGAGAGGTTCTCCGTGTTCTGGCCCGAGGCGATGCGGGTGACCAGTCCGTCCATGACGAGGTCGAGATACCCCAGCAGCACGTCGGTCGGGACGTCGTCCCGCAGGCGACCTGCCGACTTCTGACGTTCGAGCCGTGAGAGCACCGCGTCCTGCAGCTCGACGGACCGCTCGGACCACCCGGCACGGAATTCCGCGTCCGTCTTGAGGCGACGCGCGATCTCCAGGCGTGTGCCGAGCCAGTCGAACTCTTCCGGCGCCGCGAGCATGTCGCGCATGACCTGCACCAGGCCCTGCTCGGCGGCGACGTCCGCCATGCGCCGGGCATCCTCGCGCGCGAGGGCGAGGAACAGCCCGTCCTTGTCCTTGAAATGGTGGAAGATCGCGCCCCGCGACAGCGAGGTGGCCTCCTCGAGCCGACGCACGGTGGCGCCCTCGTACCCGAACTCGGCGAAGCAGCGCCGGGAACCGTCGAGGATCTGACTCCGGCGTGCGGCCAGATGGTCGTCGCTGACCTTCGGCACTCGGTGCTCCTGTCGTGTGCTGGGGGGACATGGTGCCGATCGCAGAACGCGCACGGCCGAACCGGCGATACACGCGGTATCGCGGCGCGGTCGTGCGCGTTCTGCTCCCCTCACGGGGTGCTGTTCACGGAGGTGATCAGCCGATCATGTTGCGCAGCACGTACTGCAGGATGCCGCCGTTGCGGTAGTACTCCGCCTCGCCGGGGGTGTCGATGCGGACGACGGCGTCGAACTCGACGGCCGAGCCGTCTTCCTTCGTCGCGGTGACGTGCATCGTCTTGGGCGTGCGGCCCTCGTTCAGCTCGGTGATGCCCGAGATGTCGAAGGTCTCGGTGCCGTCGAGCTTCAGCGACGCCGCGGACTCACCGGCGGGGAACTGCAGCGGGACGACGCCCATGCCGATGAGGTTGGAGCGGTGGATGCGCTCGAACGACTCGGTGATGACGGCCTTGACGCCGAGCAGGCGGGTGCCCTTGGCAGCCCAGTCACGCGAGGAGCCGGAGCCGTACTCCTTGCCGCCCAGGACGACCAGCGGGATGCCGGCGTTCTGGTAGTTCTGCGACGCGTCGTAGATGAAGGCCTGCGGGCCACCGTCCTGTGTGAAGTCGCGGGTGTAGCCACCCGAGACGTCGTCGAGGAGCTGGTTGCGCAGTCGGATGTTCGCGAACGTTCCGCGGATCATGACCTCGTGGTTGCCGCGACGCGAGCCGAAGGAGTTGTAGTCCTTGCGCTCGACACCGTGCTCGTCGAGGTACTGCGCGGCCGGCGTGCCTGCCTTGATGTTGCCGGCGGGGGAGATGTGGTCGGTGGTGACCGAGTCTCCGAGGTACGCCAGAACGCGTGCACCGGAGATGTCGGTGACAGCCTCCGGATCCTTGGGCATGCCGTCGAAGTACGGGGGCTTCCGCACGTAGGTCGACTGCGGATCCCACTCGAACGTCTTGCCGTCCGGGGTGGGCAGTCCGCGCCAGCGCTCGTCGCCCTTGAAGACGTCGGCGTAGCCCTTGGTGTACATCTCCTTGGAGATGGACGAGTCGATCGTGTCCTGAATCTCCTTGGGGGACGGCCAGATGTCCTTCAGGAAGACGTCGTTGCCCTCGTTGTCCTGACCCAGAGCGTCGTGCTCGAAGTCGAAGTCCATCGTGCCGGCCAACGCGTAGGCGATGACGAGCGGCGGGGACGCGAGGTAGTTCATCTTCACGTCGGGGGAGATGCGACCCTCGAAGTTGCGGTTACCGGACAGGACGGCGGTGACCGTGAGGTCGTTGTCCTGGATGGCTTCGGAGATCTTGGGATCGAGCGGACCGGAGTTACCGATACACGTGGCGCAGCCGTATCCGACGAGGAAGAAGCCGAGCTTCTCCAGGTACGGCCACATGCCGGCCTTGTCGTAGTAGTCGGTGACGACCTGCGAACCCGGCGCCATGGAGGTCTTGACCCACGGCTTGCTGGTCAGGCCCTTGTCGACGGCCTTCTTGGCCAGCAGGGCAGCGCCGAGCATGACCGACGGGTTGGAGGTGTTGGTGCACGAGGTGATCGACGCGATGGCGACGGCGCCGTGATCGAGCACGAAGGAGCCCTGCTCGTCCGAGTCGACGCGCACCGGGTTGGTCGGGCGACCCTCGGCATTGCCGGCGGCGGAGTGCAGCGGAGCCGCATCGTCGTCGGCGAAGGACAGCGTGGCCGGATCCGAGCCTGGGAACGTCTCGTCGAGTGCCTCGTCCAGCTTGGACGGAGTCGCGTCGACGTCCTCACCACCCACGTAGTTGTGGATGTCCTTGCGGAACGCGATCTTGGACTCCGACAACAGGATCCGGTCCTGAGGACGCTTCGGTCCGGCGATGGACGGAACGACGTCGCCGAGGTCGAGCTCGAGGTACTCGGAGTACGTCGCCTCGTTCTCGGGGTCGTGCCACATGCCCTGCTCCTTGGCGTACGCCTCGACGAGAGCGAGCTGCTCGTCGGTGCGTCCGGTGAGGCGCAGGTAGTCCACGGTCTCGGAGTCGATCGGGAAGATCGCGGCGGTGGAGCCGAATTCGGGGCTCATGTTGCCCAGCGTCGCGCGGTTGGCCAGGGGGACCTCGGCCACGCCCTTGCCGTAGAACTCGACGAACTTGCCGACGACGCCGTGCTTGCGCAGCATGTCGGTGACGGTGAGCACCACGTCGGTCGCGGTGACGCCCGGCTTGATCTCGCCGTTGAGCCTGAAGCCGACGACGCGCGGGATGAGCATGGAGACGGGCTGGCCCAGCATGGCCGCCTCGGCCTCGATGCCGCCGACGCCCCAGCCCAGCACACCCAGGCCGTTGACCATGGTGGTGTGCGAGTCGGTGCCGACGCAGGTGTCGGGGTAGGCCTGACCGTTCCGGACCATGACGGTACGCGCGAGGTGCTCGATGTTGACCTGGTGCACGATGCCGGTGCCGGGGGGGACGACCTTGAAGTCGTCGAACGCGCCCTGGCCCCAGCGCAGGAACTGGTAGCGCTCGCCGTTGCGCTGGTACTCGATGTCGACGTTGCGCTCGAACGCGTCGGCACGGCCGAACACGTCGATGATGACGGAGTGGTCGATGACCATCTCGGCGGGAGCGAGAGGGTTGACCTTCTCCGGGTCGCCACCGAGAGCGGTGACGGCTTCACGCATGGTGGCGAGGTCCACGATGCAGGGGACTCCGGTGAAGTCCTGCATGATCACGCGCGCCGGCGTGAACTGGATCTCGATGCTGGGCTCGGCGGACGGATCCCACGCTGCGATCGCGTCGATGTGGTCCTTGGTGATATTGGCGCCGTCCTCGGTGCGCAGCAAGTTCTCTGCGAGCACCTTGAGGGCATAGGGCAACTTCTCGGTGCCGGGAACAGCGTTCAGTCGGAAGATCTCGTACGAGTTCTCTCCGACCTCCAGCGTTCCCTTCGCGCCGAACGAATCGATACTTGAGGTCACGTCAGCTCCACTCGTCTTCAGGGCTGCCGTCGACGGGGCTGTGTCGACGGCCTTACGAGAGCAGGCGGGCGTCGCCGGTGGGCCGGGTGAGGGTGCACCCGGCGGCGTCGAGTCCGCCGCTGTCTCTGTGTTCGATTCTAACAGTACGCTTGTCCTGTGAGAATGGCGGGCAGATCGCCGATGTCTTTCTCACCGCGTACGACGTCATCGTTCTCTACAGTCCCGACACGCGCAATCACCGCCCCGCGGAACCGAGTGCGCCTCCGAGGGGTCGCGGGATTCGTACCGTAGGGTTTCGCACGCAAGTACGAGTCACGCATCGACAGTCGATGCTCGATCCCGGACGGACGATGTCACCCTCACCCAGCGACCACATCCTGTCCATGCCGGCGCCCGCCGAGGTGCCGACATTCGTCGACCTGTCGTCGACGCTGGCGGATGTCGCCGACGACGGTGTCGCCGCTCCCGGAAAGGACGTCGCCGGTCTCGAGGGCGTCGTTGCTCGGGCGAGCGAGCACGGTATCGACCTGTCCATCGTCGTGGTGGACGCGCCCGCACCCCTGGACTCCCAGCTCCGCGACCTCGCGACGTCCGTCGGCGCGACGGACGGCGGCACCGTTCTCGTCCTCGGGCCGGGCCAGGTGGGGACCTTCAGCGATTCGATCGACCGAGTGACACTCGAGGCCGGACAGGATCAGGCCTACACGGGGGACCCGGTGGCGTCCGCGAACAATTTCCTGGACGTCGTCCTCGAGCCCGGTACGCCGTGGACCGCCCTGACCGTTGCTCTCGTCCTGGTCGTCGCGGCGGTTCTGTCCGGTACCTGGTGGGCGAACGCCCGTCGCTATGACGCCGCCCGGGTGACAGCAGACCGGCGCGCTCGAGGACAGGTCACCGACGGCGGGGCCATTCCCGCCGACGATCTGTGACCATTCCTGAAAAAAGTCCGAACGAATCTTTTTCGTACAACGTCCTGATCAGGGCGGATGTCGTACGGCGAATCTCAACTGTGTCATTTGTGACTGGAGTTCCGTAAGCGTTCGAAGTGTCGTACGGTTCGCAAGGCACTGCTTGGGGAAGAAGTGTCGCAGAGGGGCTGATCATTGCTCCCGGGGTCGGCCACGCACGGCCGTTGTTCGGGATCGCGTCGCGCTGCGTCATGCCTCCCCACGCATGCACGTGGGTGATTCCGCTCTGCGGACGTGAGGGAGACACAGTTGAAGCGATACGACCGACGCTCATCGATGCGGTCGCGAGCAGTTCGTCGCACTGTCGGGGGAGTAATCGTCGCGACGGCTCTGATGCTGTCCGGTACCGGTCTTCTGACGCCCACACTCGCGTCCGCGGTCCCTCCGCCGCCGCCCAACCCGTCCGATTCCGACATCGCCGCCGCCGGCGCTCGCGTCGGAGATCAACTGGGGCGCGTCGGCCAACTCATCGACCAGGTCGCGTCGGCCAACCAGCAACTCGCCGCGATCGACGCGCAGGTCGCCATCAAGAGGGAAGACGTCAACAAGGCGCTCGTCGATCTGCAGAACGCGCGAACCGTCGCAGACGCCGCGGCCGCCGCCGTAGGCATCGCGCAGCAGGCACTTCGCGACGCGGGCCGGATGATCTCGGACGCGCAGACCAAGTTCGACGCCTTCGCCGTCACGGACTACGTGAAAGGCACCGGATCCGCGGGGTTCTCGTCGCTTCTCGACGCGCAAGGTCCCCAGGACGTACTCGACCGTGCGCAGATCCTCCGCATGCTGTCGTCGAAGCAGAACGCGACGCTCGACGGCCTGCAGCGTGCGCGCACCGAGGAAGCGAACCGCGACTCCACGGCCCGCGCGAGCAAGATCGAAGCCGACCGCGCCTCCGCCGAAGCCGATGCCAAGAAGTCCGAGGCGGAAGACGCCATCGCCGCCGCCGTGACGGCTCAGCAGGAACAGGCCGCACAGAAGGCGGCCGTCGAGTCGCAGCGTGACAGCGCCGCTGCCGAGCTCGACCAGGCCAGGAACGCTGCCGCCGGCCTCGAGGGTCAGCGCGATGCCTACTCGCAGTGGGACCAGCAGCGTCAGGCGGAGGAAGCAGCTGCGGCAGCAGCGGCCGAAGCCGCCCAGCAGGCAGCCGTCGCAGCAGCCGCTCGGGTCGCGGCCGACCAGGCGTCCGCGGATCGTGCCGCAGCACTGGTGACGGGCGAACGGGACCACACCGATCTGGCAGGCAGCACGACCTCGTCGGGAACGACCTCCACCGGAACAGCCTCGTCGGGCAGCACCAGCTCGTCGGGCAGCACCAGCTCGTCGGGCAGCACCAGCTCGTCGGGCAGCACCAGCTCGTCGGGAAGTACGTCGTCGGGGACGAGTTCGTCGGGTGGCACGAGTTCGGGTGGGGGCCGCGGCAGCAGCGGCAAGGATCCGTCGCTGACGGGGTCGGCTGCCATCGAACTGGTCATCGACCGAGGCATGTCGGTGCTGGGAACGCCCTACTCCTGGGGCGGCGGCAACGAGAACGGTCCGACCAAGGGGATCCGCGACGGCGGTGTCGCCGACAGCTACGGCGACTACAACAAGGTGGGGTTCGACTGCTCCGGCCTGATGATGTACGCCTTCGGTGGACTCGGCATCTCCTTGCCGCACTACACCGGGTACCAGTACACGGCCGGTAAGCAGGTGCCGTCGTCCCAGATGCGACGCGGGGACATGATCTTCTACGGCCCCGGCGCATCCCAACACGTCGCCCTGTTCCTCGGGGACGGCAAGATGCTCGAAGCTCCGCAGTCGGGTTCCGTGGTCAAGGTCTCACCCGTGCGGTTCGACGGCATGACGCCGTACGCCGTGCGCATGGTCGAGTGACACCCCGTCCGAGCAGGTAGAACGTCGTGTGTCCTCGTCACCTGCCATAGTGGAACCCGGCAGGAAACGTTCCGGGCAGAAAGCGGTGGTTCCACAGGTGACGTCACGAGAGACCGACACGACCGATATCTCTCGGGATGTGCAGACACTCGAGAAGGCCGTCTACGAGGTCAAGCGCGTGATAGTCGGGCAGGACCGGCTCGTGGAACGCATTCTCGTGGGGCTTCTCGCACGAGGACACGTTCTGCTCGAAGGTGTACCCGGCGTGGCGAAGACACTGGCGGTCGAGACCTTCGCGACGGTCGTCGGCGGGTCGTTCTCGCGCGTCCAGTTCACTCCCGACCTCGTCCCTACCGACCTCATCGGTACGCGTATCTACCGGCAGGGCAAGGAAGAGTTCGACACCGAACTCGGTCCCGTCGTGGCCAACTTCGTTCTGGCGGACGAGATCAACCGCGCGCCGGCCAAGGTGCAGTCCGCGCTTCTCGAGGTCATGGCGGAGCGGCAGGTGTCCATCGGTGGCCACACGTACCCGATGCCCGACCCGTTCCTCGTCATGGCGACGCAGAACCCCATCGAGAACGAGGGTGTGTATCCCCTTCCCGAAGCACAGCGTGACCGCTTCCTGTTCAAGATCGTCGTGGACTACCCGTCGGTCGAGGAAGAGCGCGAGATCGTGTACCGCATGGGTGTCGCGGCGCCCACGCCGAAACAGATCCTCGACCCCGTCGAGTTGGTGCGCCTGCAGAACGTGGCCGCCTCGGTCTTCGTCCACCATGCACTCGTCGACTATGTGGTCCGCGTCATCGCCGCCACCCGTACGCCCCGCGACATCGGTCTCGAAGATGTGGCCGGGTGGATCGCGTACGGCGCGTCACCGCGCGCCACGCTGGGAATCATCAGCGCTTCCCGCGCCCTCGCCTTCGTGCGCGGCCGCGACTACGTGGTGCCGCAGGACGTTCTCGACGTCGTGCCGGATGTTCTCCGCCACCGGCTCGTCCTGTCGTACGACGCGCTGGCCGACGAGGTCACCCCGGAGCAGGTCATCACCCGCATCCTGCAGACGGTCGGACTGCCGCAGGTGGGTGCACAGCCGGTCCAGCAGCCGCAAGCTCCCCAGCAGAATCCGAACAACGGTGCTGCGCCGCAACAGTTCCCGCCCCAGCAGCAGGGACCGCAGCAGCAAGGTCCCCAGCAGCAAGGTCCCCAGCAGCAAGGTCCCCAGCAGCAAGGACCGCAGCACCAGAATCCCCAGCCGCCCCAGCAGGGTGGTCCGGCACCGTGGATGCAGAAACAGGCTCCTGCTTCCGATCCCACGAGGTGAGCGTGGCGTCTCCAGGCGCCGGTTCCGGCACGCCGCCGCGCGCTCAGCGTGGTGCGCCCCCGTCGTTCGCGTCCGGCACTCTCGAGGATCCGCGACTGTCCGTCGCGTTGCGCACCCTGGAACTGACGGTGCGCCGTCGGCTGGACGGCGTGCTCCACGGTGACCACCTCGGTCTGATCCCGGGACCGGGATCGGAACCGGGGGACGCACGTGAGTACCAGCCGGGCGACGACGTCCGGCAGATGGACTGGTCGGTCACCGCCCGGACGACACACCCGCACGTGCGGCAGAGTGTTGCCGATCGCGAGCTCGAGACGTGGATGGCCGTCGACCTGTCGGCGTCGCTGGACTTCGGGACGGCCGGGTGCGAGAAGCGGGATCTGGCGGTCGCTGCGGCCTCCGCTATCGCGCACCTGACCAGTGGCGGCGGTAATCGCATCGGCGCCGTCATCGCCAACGGTGCCGACATCACGCGTGTTCCGGCTCGCGGGGGCCGTGCCCACATCCAGTCGATGCTCCGCACCGTCGCGACGACCCCGCACGCCCCCGACGGGGTTCGCGGCGACTTCGCCGGCGCCATCGACGCGTTGCGTCGACCGGAGCGTCGACGGGGAATGGTCGTGGTGATCAGCGATTTCCTCGGCACCACCGAGTGGGAACGTCCTCTCCGTGCTCTCGCGGCTCGCCACGACGTGTTGGCGGTCGAGGTACTCGATCCCCGCGACCTGGAGTTGCCCGACGTCGGTGACGTGGTTCTGCACGATCCTGAGACCGGGCGCACGCGCGAGTTCAGTACCACTCCGCAACTGCGCGCCGACTTCGCCCGCGCCGCCGCGGCGCATCGGACCGATGTCGAGAAGATCCTTCGTGGGTGCAGCGCACCCCGTCTGACGCTGCGGACCGACGGTGACTGGATCGCCGACGTCGTCCGTTTCGTTTCACGCCGTCGCCACGGCGCCAGTCTGGGAGCGAGTACGCGGTGAGCCTGCAGGATTTCTCGTCGCCCTGGTGGCTGCTCTTCCTCGCGGTCGTCGCCGGCCTCGTCGCCGCCTACGTTCTGGCGCAGCGCCGACGCCAGCGCAACACGATGCGCTTCACCAACATGGAGCTGCTCGAGAAGGTGGCTCCCCGTCGCCCGGGCATCGTCCGCCACGTTCCGACCGCCCTGATTCTCGCGGGTCTGCTGTTCCTGACCGTCGCCCTCGCGGGCCCGACGGCCGATCAGCGTGTGCCGCGGAACAGGGCCACGGTCATGCTCGTGATCGACGTGTCGTTGTCGATGGAGGCCACGGACGTCGAGCCGACGCGTCTGGCCGCGGCGCAGCAGGCCGGTAAGGAATTCGCCGACGGTCTGACTCCGGGCATCAACCTGGGTCTCGTGGCGTTCGCCGGCACGGCCTCGGTGTTGGTGTCACCCACGACCGATCGTGAGGCGACGAAGTCGGCCATCGACCGGTTGCAGCTGGCAGAGCGCACGGCCACCGGCGAGGCGATCTTCACCTCGATGCAGTCGATCGAGACCCTGGGCGCCGTACTCGGTGGTTCCGACGCGGCACCGCCCGCCCGGATCGTGCTGCTGTCCGACGGCAAGCAGACCGTCCCCGAGAATCCCGACGACCAGCGCGGCGGGTACACCGCGGCGCGTGAGGCCGAGACCAAGGGGATCCCGATCTCGACGATCTCGTTCGGCACCAGCTACGGCACCGTCGACATCACCGACGAGCAAGGTGACACCCAGCGCGTCGCCGTGCCTGTCGACGATCCGTCGCTCGAGGAGATCGCGCAGCTGTCGGGCGGCAGTTTCTTCACCGCGTCGAGTCTCGAGGAACTGACCGAGGTCTACGACACCCTCGAGGAACAGATCGGGTACGAGACGACGCGCGGCGATGCCAGCCGGCCCTGGCTCATCGCCGGAGTCCTGTTCATCACGGCGGGACTTGTCACAGCATTGTCCCTACGTCAGCGAGTGCCCTGAGCCGGATCGGTAGAGTACTGCCGGGCCGAGCGATGTCCTGTTCACGACGTCGGCCCGCCCACCGTCGATTCCACCGTGCTCCGAGAGAAGGTCCACTCGAATGTCCTCTGTTCCCGAGTCCTCCACAGCCGACGCGGCGTCCGCCGGAGCGTTCGTCTCCCGGTCCGTGCTCGTGACCGGAGGCAACCGGGGCATCGGCCTCGCCGTCGCGCGTCGTCTCGCTGCGGACGGCCACAAGGTCGCTGTGACGCACCGCAGTTCCGGTGCGCCGGAGGGCTTGTTCGGCGTCCAGTGCGACGTCACCGACTCCGCCTCCGTCGACGCCGCGTTCACCGAGGTCGAGAAGCATCAGGGTCCGGTCGAGGTCCTCGTCGCCAACGCCGGCATCACCGACGACACCCTGCTCATGCGCATGACGGAGGAGCAGTTCACGTCGGTCATCGACGCGAACCTGACGGGCGCGTTCCGCGTCGCCAAGCGGGCCAGTCGGTCCATGCTCCGGGCGCGGTTCGGCCGGTTCGTCTTCCTCGGTTCCGTCGTCGGGCAGGCCGGTGGCCCCGGTCAGATCAACTACGCCTCGTCGAAGGCCGGAGTCGTCGGTATGGCCAGGTCGCTCACACGCGAGCTGGGCTCACGGTCCATCACCGCGAACGTCGTGGCTCCGGGCTTCATCGAGACGGACATGACCGCCGAACTCGACGACAAGTTGCGCGATCAGGCGCGCGAGTACATCCCGCTCAAGCGTCTCGGAACGCCCGAGGACGTGGCCGCAGTGGTCAGTTTCCTGGCGTCCCCGGACTCGAGCTACGTCTCCGGCGCCATCATCCCGGTCGACGGCGGCATGGGCATGGGTCACTGACCCGTTCTGCCGACTCACCGTCACCCGATTCCACTCTCACTCACCGAAAGGTCACATCGATCATGGGCGGACTGCTCGAAGGAAAGACCATTCTGGTCACCGGCATCATCACGGACGCGTCCATCGCGTTCCACGCCGCCAAGATGGCGCAGGAACAGGGCGCGAAGGTCATCATCACCGGCTTCGACCGTCTGCGTCTGATCGACCGCATCGCTCAGCGTCTGCCGCAGCCGGTCCCGCCGGCCATCGAACTCGACGCCACCAACGAGGAGCATCTCGCCGCTCTCGCCGATCGCATCACCGAGGTCGCACCCGAGGGAATCGACGGAGTGCTGCACTCCATCGCGTTCGCGCCGCGCACCCTGATGGGGCCGGGATCGAAGCCGTTCCTCGAGGGACCGGGTCCGGACGCCGCCGCGGCCTTCCAGATCTCCGCGTGGAGCTACGCGTCGCTGGCACGCGCCGTGCTGCCCGTCATGAACGAAGGCGGCTCCATCGTCGGTATGGACTTCGATCCGCGCACGGCGATGCCGTTCTACAACTGGATGGGTGTCGCGAAGGCGGCCCTCGAATCGGTCAATCGCTACGTCGCCCGCGAGGTGGGTGAAGCGAAGAAGGTGCGGTCGAACCTCGTCGCTGCCGGACCGATCAAGACGCTGGCCGCCAAGGCCATCGCGGGAACCGCCACCGGTGACGCCGACAAGATGAACCAGCTCAACGAGTACTGGAACGGCGCATCGCCCATCGGCTGGGACTTCAACGACCCCACCGCCGTGGCGAAGTCGATCTGCGCGCTGCTGTCCGACTGGTTGCCGGCCACCACCGGCTCGATCGTCTACGTCGACGGCGGCGCCAGCCACAACACCTGGCTTCCCGAGAACCTCTGAGCCAGTAGGGCGCCTGCGGTGCCCGCGCGAGGTCGCGGCACAATGAGGTCATGACCTACGACGCTCTTCTG
>NZ_JXQS01000002.1:0-224541 GCF_000834565.1 Rhodococcus sp. MEB064 | reverse complement strand
CCCCGCCGTGTGGCGGGGGCCTTCCGATGTGTGGTCCCGGCTGGGTTCGAACCAGCGACCTTCCCGGTGTGAACGGGACGCTCTTCCACTGAGCCACGGGACCGTACGGCCTGCGTGAGCGCCGAACGAGGAGAAACGGTAACACGTCGGTGGAAGTGCTCCCAACACGGACCGCAGCCGGCTCGGTGACCGACGGGCGTGACTGGTGTGACGCCAGGGAAACACGGTGTGAACAGCGGATTTGTGACTTCCGGGCGACGTGGGCTAATGTTTCGAACCGCACCACGGAGGCGGAAACGCAGCCGGGGAGTGTGCGGACGTGGCGCAGCTGGTAGCGCACAACCTTGCCAAGGTTGGGGTCGCGGGTTCGAATCCCGTCGTCCGCTCGAGGGTATCGGAATCCCGGTTCACAGGGCTTTCGTCACCACGGTGGAGTGGCCGAGTGGTGAGGCAACGGCCTGCAAAGCCGTGCACACGGGTTCGATTCCCGTCTCCACCTCGTTACCCGTCACCGGGTCCCGCGCGATTAGCTCAGCGGGAGAGCGCTTCCCTGACACGGAAGAGGTCACTGGTTCAATCCCAGTATCGCGCACCACATCGAAAAGCCCCTTTCTTCGGAAGGGGGCTTTTTCGTGCGTTCAGCCCACCCGATATTGCTCGAACAGCTCGTCCACGTGTCGGGTGGCTGCCTGATCGTCGACGTACTCGACGCCGTCCCGTTCGGTCACGTGAACGTGGTCGTGCGCGTACTGGATCCACTCGAAATCGGCCACCAGCTGATCGCTGCCGTAGGCGCCGGCCTCGTCCACGGCCGTCTGGATGGCCGCCTTCACGCGGTCGACACGTCCGGTGAAGTACTGCGCCGTCATCTGCTCGGTCATGTCTGTCCTTCCCTCGGGTCGTGTCCCATCCTGCGCGCCCGGACGGCTCCGGTGTTGCGAACGACACGTCTCGGCGGTGACGGAGGCCGAAGACACAACGGTGCGGACGGTGGCGATCCGCCGAACCGGGTCGGCTCCCCCGTCGTTGGTGATTGACTGTTCCCATGCCTAGTTGGGGATGGTTCGTGGTCGCACTCGTGATCATCGACCTGGCCGTCGTCATCACGTGGTTCGCCCTGCGTCACCGCACTCGTTCCGCTCGACTGGACGTGGCTGCCGACCGCCATCCGGTCGACCCCGACACTCGTACGGCGGCCGCCGCGCTGGTGCAGGCGAGGAAGCCCGCACAGGCGATGGCACTGCTGCAGAAGAGCACCGGGATGCCGCTGCGGCAGGCCAAGGATTATGTCGACGCGATCGGCGTCGAGGATCGGGCCCACGCGCTCCACAACGAATCGGCGTGACGATGCCACCCGTCGCGTCGGCGGCGACCGCAGCGGACCTGACAGACCTCGCAGCGTTGGCGGCGCGCACCTTCCCCCTGGCGTGTCCGCCCGGCACGCTCCCCGAGGACATCGATCACTTCGTCGCGACGGTGTTGTCCGAGGCAGCGTTCGGTACGTACCTCGAGGATCCGGACCGCATCGTCACCGTCGTACGCGGAGACGACGGTCCGGTCGGGTACACGATGCTGGTCTCCGCGGCTCCTACGGACCCGGACGTGGTGTCGTCGCTGACGGTCACACCGTCGGTCGAGGTGAGCAAGCTGTACGTCGACTCGGCCGAACACGGGTCGGGAATCGCGGCAGCACTGATGGACTCGGCCGTGCAGGTGACCCGGGACCTCGGTCGGCGAGCCTTGTGGCTCGGTGTCAACCAGCAGAATCTCCGAGCCCTGAAGTTCTACCGCCGCAACGGGTTCGAGCAGGTCGGCGAGAAGAGATTCGCTCTCGGCGCGGTGCTGCACGAGGATTTCGTCATGCAGCGTGTGCTCGACTGATCAGACGGACGCGAACCTCGACAGGGCGAGGAGTCGGGACGTCGCGCGCAGGTACTTCTTGCGGTAGCCGCCCTGCAGCATCTCCTCGGTGAACAGCTCGTCGAGCTTCGCTCCGGACACGGTGACCGGCGTTCCGGCGTCGTACAGACGGTCGGCGAGGACGACGAGTCGCAGGGCCACCGACTGGTCGGGCGCGGCGTGCACGTTCTCGATGAACACCCCCGTGACACCCTCGATGAGCTTGCCGTAACGGGACGGATGCAGCGTGCTGAGGTGCTTCACCAGCTCGTCGAAGTCGTCGAGCGTGGAGCCCTCGACTGCCGCCGCGGCGGCCTCGATCCGGTCGGCCGCCATCGGATCGGGGGCCGGCGGCAGATCGCGGTGACGGTAGTCGGGACCGTCGACCCGGATGGACTCGAAGATCGAGCCGAGCTTCTTGATCTCCCGGAGGAAGTCCTGGGCGGCGAACCGACCCTCGCCCAGCTGGCCGGGAAGCGTGTTGGAGGTCGCGACGATGGACACGCCCTTCGCCGCCAGCTCGGTGAGCAGACGGGAGACCAGCATGGTGTCGCCCGGATCGTCGAGTTCGAACTCGTCGATGCACAGGACGCTGTGGCCCGACAGTTCGTCCAGCGCCTTGGTGAAGCCGAGGGCGCCGACGACGTGAGTCAGCTCGACGAAGGTTCCGAACGCCTTGGGCTCCGGCGACGCGTGGAAGATCGACGCGAGAAGGTGCGTCTTACCGACGCCGAAGCCGCCGTCGAGGTACAGACCGGCGCCCGAAGCAGGCGTCTTCTTGCCGAACAGGCCGCGCTTGCCACCCGAGCGGATCTTCGCGACCTTGCCGGCGAACTCCTCAGCCTTGGCGACGGCTTCCGCCTGCGTGGGCTCGTTCGGGTCCGGGATGTAGGACGCAAAACTGACGTCGTCGAACATGGCCGGCGGCACCATCTGTGCGATCAACTGATCGGCAGGCACCACGGGATTGCGATCGACGAGACGTTCCGGCATGGAAAGAGGTTAACGACGTGGTGTGATGGCTTTTGTGCAGCGTATCGATAATGGGACCTACCTCACAGTGAACAGTGACGATCTGGTGGAGCTCTACGCCTACCCGACGGATCCGGGCACGCCCTGGATCAGGGTGAACTTCGTGGTCAGCATCGACGGAGCGGTGTCCCAGGACGGCGTGTCCGGCGGTCTGGGTACCGACGCGGACAAGACGGTCTTCGCGGCGCTCCGCGGATTGGCCGACGCGGTACTGGTGGGCTCCGGCACCGTCTCCGCGGAGAACTACGGCGGGGTGGTCGTGAGCGACGAGGTGCGCGCAGCGCGTGTGGCACGTGGCCAGCAACCGGTCCCGCCCGTGGTGGTGGTGACGGGCTCGGCCAACGTCGATCCGACGGCGGCAGTCGTCACCGATGCCGAGGTGCCCCCGATCGTGCTGACCACGTCCGACGCACCCGAGGATCGCGTCCGCGCACTGACCGACGCCGGGGTGACGGTGGTGCGGGGCGGCGAGACACTGTCCGGACACGCGGTGAAGTCCATGCTCGACGAGCTGGGCCTGTACCGGGTGTTGTGCGAGGGCGGGCCGGGGCTGTTCGGCTCACTTCTCGAGGCCGACGTGGTCGACGAGCTCTGCATCACGACGTCGCCCACCATGGCGGCGGGATCGGCAGGACGAGTGTCCACATCGGACAGTGCTGTCGACCGGCCCATGCTTCCCGCGCACATCCTCGTCGACGACGACGGCACGATGCTGGTCCGATGGGTGAGTAACCGCACGTCGTGACCGCGAACGATCAGAATGTCCGCCGGGGATGGCACTCTGGCGTCATGCAGCTGTCGAGTGTCGGGGGGCGACTGGCCGTCGTGGTGATGGTCGGTGTCGTCGCCGCAGCATGTGGCGCCGGCCCCTCGACGCGGCCGGACGTCGCCGTCGAAGGCGGGTCGACCGGTGGCGCCGTGCCGTCCTCGGACTCGGCCCCCGCCGATGCCGAACCGTTGCCGCTCGAGGCACCGATCACGGACCTGAACTGGTCGGACTGCACAGCGAGGACGACTGGGTCCTACGGTGTCGTGGCGGCGGCGGGAGTCGTCGTGGACTGCGCGACGTTCGCAGCGCCCATCGACCGGAACGTCGCGTCCGACGGCACGTTCGAGCTGTCCGCGGTCCGTGTGCGCCTGTCGTCGACACCGGCCGACGCGGTCCCGCTGGTCTACACCTCGGGTACCGATCGACCGTCGGCGGCAGACATCGCGGCCATAGCGGCGCAGCCCGACTCGTCGCTGCTGGCCACGCACCCGATCGTCGGTGTCGACCGCCGCGGGATCGGCAACTCCGCGCCGTTCGACTGCTACTCGGGGTTGTCCTCGACGCGGGACGCGTTGTTCGATCTGGGCCAGTTCTCCCCCGGCACCGATCCCGCCGACCGCGTGGCGACGCTCGCCCGCGACGCAACCATCGCGTGTACTGACTTCCTTCTTCCGGAGGCGCTGATCTTCGCGACTACCAACAGTGCCGACGACCTCGAGGCGCTCCGCGAAGCGTGGGGCGTACGGGCGCTGTCGCTGCTCGGGTCGGGCAACGGTGCGCTGGTCGCACTGGCCTACACGGCCGCCTACGGCGATCATGTCGCCAGACTGGTGCTCGACTCCCCCACCAGCGTGGTCACCGACGCCGTCAGTTCCGCCGAGCAGACGGTGCGCGGCGAGGAGGCTGCACTGACCGCGTTCTCGACACGCTGCGCCGCGATCGGGTGTTCGCTCGGTGCGGATCCCCGCGCGTCGGTGGTCGAACTTTTCCGGCGCGCCGATGCGGGCGAACTCGCCCCGCTGTCGGGAGCGACTGTCCGCGAGGCCGTCGTCCACCTGCTGTCGTATCCGTCGTCCGGGGACTCCGCGGCGCTCATCCGGACGGCGTCCGACACTGTCGCGGGCGCTCTCGCCGGCAACATCGCCGCTCTGGACGACACCGTGAACCTGGTGCGCTCGTTCACCGAGACCGACGGCCACTTCGTCAGCGTCTGCACCGACGGGCAGCAGTGGCCGGCGCCCGATCGCGTCCGTGAGCTCCAGTCGTCCTGGGCCGGGCAGTATCCCGCGTTCGGTGCGACCGCAGCACTGGACCTGCTCACCTGCTCGGCATGGCCGGCCACGACTCCCCCGCCCGTTCCGTCGACGATCGGTGTGCCGGTCCTCGTTCTCAGCGGAACCGCGGACGCGATCACCGGAACCGAACCGCTGCCGGCCGTCACCGGAGCGCTGGGGGCCGCCGGTGCGGCGACGACGACGGTGACGTGGGACGGCATCGGTCACCCCGTCACGGTGGGCTCTGGGTGCGGGCGTTCTGCTGTCGGTTCGTACCTCGCCTCGGGCGACTTGCCGGGAGGCGGGAATGCGTGTCCGGCCTAGCGGCCGGGGTACCGTCTCCGGGTGTCGTTCCGTCATCTCGAGCCGCGAACCGGTGAGACCACCGCCCAGGTGATCCGCTTCGCGTTGTGGCCCCTCGCCATCCTGACGGTCCTCAATCGCGTGATCGTCAAAGCCGTCAACGGCAACATCACCGACGACTTCCGTCCGGTCTACAACGCGGCGTTCGCCTTCCTGAACCGTCGCGAGGTCTACACCGCGAACTTCGACTCGGTGGACCCGCACTACCTCTATCCACCGAGCGGAACGCTGGTCATCGCACCTCTCGCGATTCTGGATCCGGAGCGCTCCCGGTGGATGTTCATCGGCGTCAACGCCCTTGCGGTCGTCGTCGCGCTGTACCTGCTGCTGCGGATGTTCGAGCTGAGCCTGTCGTCCGTCGCCGCGCCTGTCGTCTTGTTGGCGGCGTTCTCGACCGAGACCGTCACCAACACCCTCATCTTCACCAACGTCAACGGGTTGATCCTGCTCGGCGAAGTGCTGTTCATGATGCTGCTGCTCCGGCGTCGCTACTACCTCTCGGGTGCCGCCATCGGGCTCACGATCGCCGTCAAACCCACTCTCGCACCGCTACTGCTCCTGCCGCTCGTGCGCAAGGAGTGGCGCGTGTTCGTCACGGCCCTCGGCATTCCGCTGGTCCTGACACTGCTGGCACTGCCGCTGTCCGTCGACGCGGGCGCCTTCATCACGCACACGCTGCCGTACCTGCTCGAGTCGCGGGACTACTTCAACAGCGCGATCGTCGGGAACGGCCTCTACTACGGCTTGCCGACGGTTCTCGTCCTCGCGCTCCGCGCCGTCTTCGCCGCGATGGTGCTGGTGTCGCTGTGGCTGCTGTGGAAGTACTACCGGCACGACGAGCTGTTCTTCGTCGTCACCGCCAGCGGGGTCTTGCTGGTCGCGTCGTTCCTGCTGACCTCCCTCGGCCAGATGTACTACTCGATGATGCTGTTCCCGCTGATCATGTCGGTGGTGCTGCGCAACTCGGTCATGCGGAACTGGCCCGCGTGGTTGGCCGTGTACGGATTCCTCAGCTACGACAGTTGGTTGGTGGGCAGATTCCCGGAGTTCGGGCGCGCCATCGAGTACCTGCGCTCCACCTGGGGATGGTCGTTGCTGATCATCGTCGTCTTCGCCGTGCTGCTCGGCCGCTACCTGACCGCGCGTCGGGAAGGCCGACTCGATCAGGGCATCGATCCGGCGTTCCTGCTCGACCAGCCGCGGACCACCGCAGCGACGCCGTCACCTGCGGCGACAGCAGAGTCCGCGCCCACGCATTAGCGTGGGGGCATGAGTTCTGCACCGGAGAAGAAGCCCACCTACGAGCTGTCCGACGACGAGTGGCGCACGAAGCTGAGCGCCGCCGAGTACGCCGTGTTGCGCAAGGCCGGAACCGAGCGTCCGTACGTCGGCGAATACACCGACACCACCACCGAGGGTGTCTACAAGTGCCGAGCATGCGACGCCGAGCTGTTCCGCAGCACCGAGAAGTTCGAGTCGCACTGCGGCTGGCCGTCGTTCTTCGACCCCAAGGACACCGACGCCGTCATCCTGAAGGTCGACCGCTCGATGGGTATGAAGCGCACGGAGGTGCTGTGCAGCAACTGTCACAGTCACCTGGGCCACGTCTTCGAGGGCGAGGGCTACCCGACGCCGACCGATCAGCGGTACTGCATCAACTCCATCTCGTTGACTCTGGCACCGTCCGAGTAGGTCGTCAGAGCGACAGGTAGTACGCGCTCTGGGACGGGTAGTAGTCGTCGAACGACGGCAACTGCCCGTCCTGTCGCGCTGCCACCAACATGTCGAGGTAGTACTCCCACCCCGGCCCGATGTCGCCGATTCCCTCGTCCGACTCGAGGTGGTGGACGAACGTCAGCGTCGTCACGTCGTCGGTCTGCGCCAGGGTGATCTCGAAGTGCCACCCGCCGGACTCGACGGCCACGTGGTGCGGCGCCCGGCACCCGACGATCGTCATGTCGGACACCGGCGAGTTCTCCTCGAAGCCCATCGTCACGCGGATCGTGCCACCCTCGCGGCCCTCACCCTCCCAGCTGCCGTACCAGCGAGCGGTCCGGTCGCTCTCGGTGACGCTGGCCCACACGTCGTCGATCGGTGCGCGGAACGTGCGCCGGAGCTCGAGGTCGACACCCGTGTCGGTGCGGTGGATCCTGCCGGTGGGTTCCGGATGTCGCGTCATCGGCGCATCGTACTGCGCCGCCGTTGCTCACAGAACGGGTCCGCAGGGCCGAATGTGCCGCCTCGGTACCGGTTCTGTGCAGAACGGCTCGCCGCCGCTAGTGTCGGCTCCATGCGCACCTTCACCTCTGCAGACGACATCACCTCCGCCATCGGCGAGACGATCGGCACCAGCGACTGGTTGGAGATCACCCAGGAGCGTGTGAACCAGTTCGCCGATGCCACCGGCGATCACCAGTGGATCCACGTCGACCCGGAGCGCGCTGCGAAGGAGAGCCCGTTCGGTGGCCCCATCGCACACGGCTACCTGACCTTGTCGTTGCTGCCGGCGCTGTCGTGGCAGACCTACACGGTGGAGAACTCCACGATGGGCGTCAACTACGGCAGCAACAAGGTGCGCTTCGTCAATCCCGTCGCCGTCGGGTCACGCGTGCGCCTGGTCGCCGTGCTGGCGGCGGCGGACTCGCTCCCGAACAACGCCGTCCAGATGACCGTCGACTCGACCATCGAGATCGAGGGTGTCGACAAGCCTGCGCTGGTCGCCCAGGTGATCAGTCGCGTCTATTTCTGAGGACGCGGCACGAACGTCGGCTGATCGTGCGCGCGGACGGGCGGTAGTTCGCCCGTCCACTTCTCGATCTCCACGAGCACGTGCTGGCCGGTGGAACCTTGTGCGAGGGAGGATGTTCCGCGATCCGCCGTCAACACGTTCGGATTTCCGTGCACGCACATCGACTGCGGGTCCGACGGGTCCAGCGGGTCGTACCAGGCACCGGTGGAGAGTTGGACGACGCGTATCCGCATCGCGTCGTCGACGATCAGTCCGGCCAGGCACGACCCTCGATCGGTGAACACCCGGACCACATCGCCGTCGACGAGTCCCCGCCGATCGGCATCCACGGGATGCATGCGGAGGGGTTCCCTGCCCTGGATCTTGGACGCGATGCTGACCGCGCCGTGGTCGAGTTGACTGTGCAGTCGCGTCCTCGGCTGGTTCGCGATCAGGTGCAACGGGAACTGCGCCGCGCGTGAGCCACCGAGCCACTCGTCGGGTTCGTACCAGGCGGGATGTCCGACGCAATCGTCGTATCCGAAGGCGTCGATGTCGGCGGAGAAGATCTCGATTCTCCCGCTGGGCGTCCGCAGCGGCGCGCGCTCGGGGTCGTCGCGGAAGTCCGACAGCAGAGTCAAGTTCTCCTCGGTGTCCATCCGGAAGGAGCCGTCGGACCAGAAGCAGTCGAATGTCGGCGGCTCGACTCGGCCGGCGTCGCGGACGAAACGCCGCCACGGCTCGTACAGGTGCCGAAGCCAGTCCGCGGACGTCCGACCCTCGGTGAACTCGTACTCGACTCCCAGTTCGCGGGCCAGCAGCGTGAAGGTGTCGTAGTCGTCCTTGCTGTCGGCGAAGGCGGGCACCGCCGCCTGCATCGCCACCAACAGCGGATCGTTGCGCGTGCAGCTGAGGTCGTCGCGCTCGAGAGTGGTGGTCGACGGAACGACGAAGTCCGCGTGACGCGCCATCGGTGTCCAGTACGGCTCGTGCACGATGATCGTGTCGGGTCGGCCGAGCGCGCGGCGGAAACGACCGATGTCCTGGTGATGGTGGAACGGGTTCCCGCCCGCCCAGTGCACCAGTCGGATGTCCGGGTACGTCCCCGTCGTACCGTCGAACTCGAACGATCCTCCCGGGTTCTCCAACATGTCCGAGATCGCCGCGACGGGGATGGATGACGCCACCGCATTGAGGCCCTGCGGAAGCGTCGGCAACGGGTAGGGCACCGGGCCGAGTCCGGGTTCGTTCATCGACCCGTAGCCGTGGCCGAATCCTCCTCCGGGGACTCCGATCCCGCCGAGCATGGCCGCGAGGGTGATGCCCATCCACGGAGCCTGCTCACCGTGCCGGATCCGCTGCAGCGACCACGTGACCGAGACGAGGGTCGTGCTCCGGGCCATCCGCCGGGCGAGGTCGACGATGTCCGACGCGGGCACGCCGGTGATGCTCTCGGCCCACTGCGCCGTCTTCGCGACGCCGTCCGACCGCCCCAGGAGATAGTCCTCGAAACGGTCGTACCCGGTGGTGTAGCGCTGCAGGAAGGCCGTGTCGTGCAAGCTTTCCGACGCCAGGACATGTGCGAGCCCCAGCATCAGCGCGACGTCGGACCCGGGGACGGGCGCGATCCACTCGGCCGCACCGTCGGTGTCGTCGCGGATCGGGGAGATGCTGACGATGCGTCCGCCGCGCGCCCGCAACCGCTGCAGTCCGTCCCGTGCCGGATGGTTGCTGGTGCCTCCGTGATTGACGGAGGTGTTCTTCAACGGCACACCGCCGAAGGCCACCAGCAGATCCGTGTGGTCGGCGATGACGTCCCAGGACGTGGAGCGGGAGAACATCTTCCAGTGCGTTCCCATGACCCGCGGCATGATCGCGCCGGTCGCCCCCAGCGAGTAACTGCCCACCGACCGCGTGTAGCCGCCCAGGGTGTTGAGGAATCGGTGGACCTGGCTCTGGGCGTGATGGAACCGACCAGCGCTGCCCCATCCGTACGAGCCGCCGAAGACGGCCTCGTTGCCGTGCTCACCGATGACGCGCCGCAACTCGCCGGCCAGCAGGGGAACGAACTCGTCCCAGTCGAGTTCGACGAAGGAGTCGTTGCCACGGTCCGTGGACGGACCCGGTCCGTTCTGGAGCCACCCACGCCGCACCGAGGGGCGGCGCACACGTGCTCGGTGAGTCACCGATCCGGGGACGTTGCCCAGGATCGGTGACGGATCGGCGTCGCCCACCGGCGGATGCACCGCGACGACATCGCGGCCGTCCGTGTCGGCCGTGAACATGCCGAAGTGGGCCATCTGCTGAACGCCGGTGCGGCCGAATCCCATCGGACGTCAGTCGATCCGGAGGCCGTGCTCGGTCACCACATCGACCAGCGCGGACGGGCGCTGGTCCGTGGGAAGCGGATCGACGAGGCCGAAGGACATGCCGAGCGCCCTCGCTCCGCCGTCCGCCTCCTCGCTGTCACCGACCATGAGGCACGACTGCGCCGGGACACCGAGCGCGTCGACGGCTGCGCGGAAGATGGCGGGGTCCGGCTTGACGGCGCCCACCTCGAAGGACAGCGAGTAATACGTGATCAGGTGACCGACGCCGAGGTGGTCGAACGCGGGGCGCAGGTCGAAGGCGATGTTGCTGACGACGGCGATCGGGATGTTCTGATCGGCCAGTCCGCGGACGACCCGCGCGGTGTCGGGGTAGGCGGTCCACGAGTCCGGGTCGATCACCTTGTCGTACAACGACTCCGCGTGATCCTTCCGCCGTACGCCCGACGCCTCGAGCACGGCGAGGTAGGCAGCGCGGTGCATGGCCGGGTCCAGATCGCGCGCTTCCCAGGCACGGTGGCCGTCGTCGTCGAGTGTGACCACCGACCCGACGGGTTGAGTCATGCGCCGCATCAGTTCCGCCTGGAAGTGCCCGTCGACCTTCTCGTCGTCGCCGACGCGGAGATCGGTGAACCAACTCTCGTCCTCCTCGAGCCGGAAGAGCGTGCCGGAGAAGTCGAAGAGAACGGCGGCGGGTGTGCTCACGGAAGCGACTCGACGAGGGCCTCGACGCTCACCCGAGGACCGCTGAAGAACGGAACTTCTTCGCGCACATGCCGTCTCGCCTCGGTCGCACGGAGGTCGCGCATGAGGTCGACGATGCGGTCGAGGCTCGGCGCCTCGAACGCCAGGATCCACTCGTAGTCGCCGAGCGCGAACGACGGAACAGTGTTGGCGCGGACATCCTTGTACCCGCGGGCGGCCTTGCCGTGATCGGCCAGCATCGTCCGTCGTTCCTCGTCGGGAAGCAGGTACCAGTCCAGCGACCGGACGAACGGGTAGACGCAGATGTACGCGCCCGGCTCCTCGTTCGCGATGAACGCGGGAACGTGCGACTTGTTGAACTCGGCAGGCCGATGCAGGGCCGCGTTGCTCCAGAAGGCGTCACAGGCGCGCCCCAGTGCCGTCGAGCGGCGGAACCGTGAGTACGCCGCCTGAAGATCCTCGATCCGCTCGGCGTGCCACCAGATCATGAAGTCGGCGTCGGCGCGCAGACCCGCGACGTCGTAGATGCCGCGCACCACGACATCGGTGTTCTCGAGACCGTCGAAGAACGCCTGTGCCTCGGCGAGCACGGCCGCTCGGTCCTCACCGAGTGCGCCGGGTCGGGCCGTGAACACCGAGTGCATGGAGTACCGGAGGGTGGAGTTGAGTGCTGCGAAATCGAGACGTGCCATGAGTCCATCGTGCCACCCGACGCGCCGACGTCACGAACGGGTCAGAGCGCTGCGGCCAACCGCAGTGCCGCGGCGGACGCCGTCGCCACGCAGGCGGGGACCCCGACGCCGTGCAGGTAGGCGCCCGCGAGTTCGAGCCGAGAGATGGCGGCTGCCGCCGCGTCGATGCGGGCGATCCGGGCGACGTGGCCGGGCCGGTACTGCGGCAGGCCCCCGTGCCAGCGCTGCACGAACGCCGTCGTCGGCACGTCCGTGATTCCGAGTACGTCCTGCAGGTCTCGACGTGCGGCGTCGATCAGGACGTCGTCGGGTCGGTCGACTATCGCGGAGTCCCCGAACCGCCCGAAGGACACGCGCACCAGTTCGCCTCCACGCTCGGCAAGGTGCGGCCATTTCCTGCTCGACAGCGTGAACGCCTTCGCGCGCAACGGGACACCGGTGGAGTCGAGTTCTCCGGTGGCCACCAGCACTCCCGAGTTCTCGGGCAGGTCGCACGCGTCGTACCCCAGTGCGACGACGGCCGACGACGCGAGCGGTAGTGCGCCGAGTTCCGTTCCCAGCGCCCGATCGACACCGACGAGCAGTCCCGACGCGACCGGCGCGGGCACCGCCAGGAGGACACCGTCCACGGCGCCGACTCCGGGAATCACCCACTGCCCGCCGGAATCGCGCGTGAGGTCCGCGACGTCGGCATGCACCTGGTCTGCGCGCGACGACGCCAGCAACGCCTCCAGCAGCACGCCGTATCCGCGGCGTAGGCCACCGAAGACGGGCCCGGGCGCAGGAGTCGGCCGAGCACGCTCGACAGCCTCGCCGAGACTGCTCGCGCCGCCGTCGAGGGCTGCCGCAAGCGTCGGCAGCGCCGCCCGCACGCTCGTGGTGTCGGACAGGCCCGAGTACACACCGCCGAGCAGCGGGTCGACGCTGCGGGCGGTGACCAGCGGACCGAACCGTTCGGAGACGAGGGCGCCGACGGCGGCGTCGTCACCCGGTGTCCAGGCCAGGGGCCGCGATCGCTCGTCATCGATACGTCGGCAGGTCTCGTCGTCGACGATCGACCGCACGGATTCGGAGGTGGCCGGGATCCCCATCAGCGTTCCCACGGGCAGGCTGTGCAGCGCTCCCCCGGTGCGCAGCAGCGGCCTCGCGGTGGACGACGGTCGGACCAGTTCGTCCGACAGGCCCAGCTCCGCCAAGAGTTCGGGCACCTCGGGTCGCCGAGCGATGAACGCTTCCGCGCCCACGTCGACCGGGCCGGAACCCATGTCGACGGTGCGCAACTTACCGCCGATCCGCTCGGCGCTGTCGACGATCACGATGCGGGCGTTCTCCCCCAGCAGCCGACGCAGACGATGGGCCGCGACCAGGCCGCTGATCCCGGCTCCGACGATCGCGACCGAGGTCACAGCTGGTGCACCATCTCCACCACCGATGTGACGACGCCGGGATCGGTGGCCGGCAGGACGCCGTGTCCGAGGTTGAAGACGTGTCCGGTCGCGCCGAGGTCGAGGGCCGCGTCGGCTTCGCCCACGATGCGAACCACATGGCGACGCAGTGCGTCCGGGCCGGCGAACAGGACGGCGGGGTCGAGGTTGCCCTGCAGTGCCTTGCCGGGGCCGACCCGTCGTGCTGCCACGTCGAGGGGGATCCGCCAGTCGACACCGACCACGTCGGCGCCTGCCTCACCCATCGCGCCGAGCAGCTCACCCGTGCCGACACCGAAGTGGATCGTGGGGATGCCTGCCGACGACACCGCGTCGAACACGCGCGTCGAGTGCGGGAGGACGAACTCGCGGTACTCGGCCAGCGACAGCGCGCCGGCCCAGGAATCGAAGAGTTGCACGGCGTCGACGCCGGCGCCGATCTGCGCCTGCAGGAAGCCGATGGTGGTGTCGGCGAGGGCGGACAGCAACGCGTGCCACGTGTGCGGATCGGAGTGCATGAGCGCCTTGGTGCGCTCGTGGTTACGACTGGGGCCGCCCTCGACGAGGTAGGACGCCAACGTGAACGGCGCTCCGGCGAACCCGATCAGCGGTACGTCGCCGAGCTCGGTGAGGAGCAAGGACACCGCCTTCGCGACGGGTTCGACCTGCTCCGGCAGCAACGGCGGCAATGCCTCGACGTCGGCGACCGTCCGCACCGGGTTCGCGATCACCGGTCCCGTACCGGCCACGATCTCGAGATCGATGCCCGCCGCCTTCAGCGGTACGACGATGTCGGAGAACAGGATGGCGGCGTCCACGCCGTGGCGGCGCACCGGTTGCATCGTGATCTCGGTGACCATCTCCGGGTCGAAGCACGAGCCGAGCATCGTGGTGCCCTCGCGCAACTTCCGGTACTCGGGCAGCGACCTGCCCGCCTGCCGCATGAACCAGACGGGCCGACGCGTCGGCACCCGCCCGGTCGCCGCCGCGAGAAACGGTGCGTCGGGCAGCGAGCGACGCGGGGTCGTATCGCTACCGGTGAGGGCGTCGTCAGGCGTCGTGTTCATCGCCGACCATGCTGCCACGCCGCCGCCCGTCCCCCTACGGCGCGCCTCTGACCACGGCGTCGGCAACCGGGCTAACGTCCGCTCTCGTGACCACGTCCGAGACCGCCTCGCAGCCTGCGCCCTTCCGCGCCGCCATCGACGCGATGCACCGGGCGACGGTCCACCCCAGCATCGAGGTCGGCCCCATCCGACCGCCGCAGCGTCTCGCACCGTTCAGTTACGCCCTCGGGGCGGAAGTTCGGCACTCGGAGACCGAGTCGGTTCCGGAGCAGAGCGACGGCGACGCGTTCGGTCGATTGATCCTGCTCTACGACCCCGACGGTGACGAGGCGTGGAACGGCACGATGCGTCTGGTGGCGTACATCCAGGCCGACGTCGACGCCTCCCTGGCATCCGATCCGCTGCTGCCAGAGGTCGCGTGGAGCTGGTTGGTCGACGCCTTCGAGTCGCGGTCGGAACCGCTCACAGCTCTCGGTGGCACCGTCACGTCCACCAGTTCCGTCCGCTACGGCGACATCGCCGGGCCGCCGCGCGCCCACCAACTCGAGCTTCGGGCGTCCTGGACTGCGCTGAGCGAGGAGCTGTCGGTGCACGTCGAGGCCTTCGGCGAAGTGCTGGCGTACGCGGCGGGCCTGCCGCCGGCCGGCATCACCGCTTTGGGTACACGCGGCGACTCCGGCTCGTCCGGCGCCTAGAGTTCGGGGAATGTCCGACCCGACCGCTCCCGACTCGATCTCGCCCGACGCGGCGTCACCGGACGTGACCGATCCCGCCGAGCCCGAACCTGCCGAACCACTCCTCGCTCCACGGGACGGGGTGCCGCCGCTGACCGACACCGCCGAGGCCGTGCGTGCGGCGGCCGACCTCCTGGCGTCGGGAACAGGTCCGCTGGCCGTCGACGCCGAACGCGCGTCGGGGTTCCGGTACTCGGCACGGGCGTACCTCCTGCAATTCCGTCGGCGTGGCGCGGGCACCGTGCTGCTGGACCCGATCCCCGTCGTGCAGAGCGGCGGCGTCGAGGCACTCACCGTCTTCGCCGACGCGATCAACGGCTTGGAATGGGTCCTGCACTCGGCCGATCAAGACTTGCCCGGACTCGCCGAGCTGGGCATGACTCCGGCGAAGCTGTACGACACCGAACTGGCCGGTCGACTGGCGGGCTTCGAGCGTGTCGGGCTGGCTGCAATCGTCGAGCGCACCCTCGGGCTGTCCCTGCAGAAGGGCCACGGCGCTGCCGACTGGTCCACCAGGCCGCTTCCCGACACGTGGCTCAACTACGCGGCGCTGGACGTCGAAGTTCTGGTGGAGCTGCGCGACGTGATGGCCGAGGAACTGGCCGCACAGGGCAAGACCGAATGGGCCGCAGAGGAATTCGAGTACATCCGCACCGCCCCGCCGGCGACGCCGAAGCCCGATCGTTGGCGTCGCACGTCCGGTATCCACACCATCAAGAACCCCCGCACGCTCGCCGCGGTCCGCGCTCTGTGGATGGCGCGGGACGACCTGGCACGTCGCCGCGACATCGCCCCGAGCCGCGTTCTCCCCGACTCCGCCATCGTCGCCGCGGCCCAGAAGAACCCCGGGTCCGTCGCCGAACTGTGCTCCCTGCCCGTGTTCGGCGGTCCGCGTCAGCGTCGTCAAGCCAAGGTGTGGCTCGAGGCCCTCGACCGTGCGCGCGCACTGTCCGACGACGCGCTTCCTCCCGTCACGCAGCCGTTCGTCGGGCCGCCGCCCGTCAGCCGGTGGGCACGCCGCGATCCGGACGCCGCGGCGCGGTTGTCCTCGGTGCGGGAGGCGATGGCCGCACTGTCGGCGGAGGTATCGGTGCCGGTGGAGAACCTCCTGACACCCGACGTCGTGCGTCGCCTGTGCTGGGAGTGGCCGACCCTCGTGTCGGGCACACAGGAGCCGGACGACGCGGTGATCGAGTCGTTCCTGCTGTCCCACGGGGCGCGCCCCTGGCAGCGCGCCCTCACGGTCCCCGTTCTGGCCGCAGGCCTCGCGCACATCCCCGCAGAGGCCGAAGTTACCGACGAGTAGGACCGGGTTAGAGTGGGCGCGCGAGCCGGAGGCCCGGCTCGTTCCAGCGCCTGCCGGAAGGAACCATGTCTTCTCCGAAATCCGCACCCGCTCGCTCCGCGTCCAGTCGCGGTGTCGCGTTCGTCGACGGCGTCCGCACACCGTTCGGCAAGGCCGGCCCCAAGGGCATCTACGCGGATACCCGTGCGGACGACCTCGTCGTCAAAGCGATCCGCGAACTCCTGCGCCGTAACCCCGAGCTTCCCCCCGAGCGCGTCGACGAGGTCGGCATCGCCGCCACCACGCAGACCGGAGACCAGGGTCTGACCATCGGCCGCACCTCCGCGCTGCTCGCCGGACTCCCCCGCAGCGTCCCCGGCTTCGCCGTCGACCGCATGTGCGCCGGCGCCATGACCGCCGTCACCACCACCGCGTCGGGAATCGGCTTCGGTCAGTACGACGTCGTCATCGCCGGTGGCGTCGAGCACATGGGCCGCCACCCGATGGGCGAGGGTGTCGACCCGAACCCACGCTTCCTCGCGGACAAGCTCGTCGACCCGAGTGCACTGGTCATGGGCAACACCGCCGAGAACCTGCACGACCGTTACCCGTCGATCACCAAGGACCGCACGGATGCCTACGCCGTCGCGAGCCAGGAGAAGTACGACGCGGCCAAGAAGTCCGGCCTGATCGCCGAGACACTGGTCCCCGTCGCCACGAAGTCCGCAGCGGGCTGGGGTCTGGCCACCGAGGACGAGCCGCCTCGCCCCGGCACCACGCTCGAGGACCTGGCGAAGCTCAAGACGCCGTTCCGCCCCGCCGGACGCGTCACCGCCGGAAATGCCGCCGGCCTGAACGACGGTGCGACCGCCGCGATCCTCGCCGGTGAGGACACCGCCGCCGAGCTCGGCCTGAAGGTCGGCATGCGCATGGTGGGCTTCTCTTTCGCCGGCGTCGATCCCGCCGTGATGGGAATCGGTCCCGTCCCCGCCACCGAGAAGTTGCTGTCCCGCACCGGATTGTCAATCGAGGACATCGGCCTCTTCGAGATCAACGAAGCCTTCGCGATCCAGGTTCTGGCGTTCGCCGAGCACTTCGGCATCGCCGACGACGACGCCCGGATCAACCAGTGGGGCGGCGCCATCGCCTGCGGGCACCCGCTCGCGTCCTCCGGTGTCCGGCTCATGACTCAGCTCAGCCGGCAGTTCGCCACCCGTCCCGATGTCCGCTACGGCCTGACCACCATGTGCATCGGCCTCGGCATGGGCGGCAGCGTCATCTGGGAAAACCCCGCCTACGACGGAAGTAAGTGATTGCCATGACTTCTGCCTTCTCCGATGAAGTGGTGACCCACGCGTTCACCAAGATCGTCACCGTGCCCGGCCTCGACGGCCCGGTCGCCATCGTCACCCTCGACAACGGTTTCGACCACACCAAGCCGTCCACCTTCGGACCTGCCGGACTCACCGAGCTCGATGCCGCCCTGGATGCGGCCTATGCCGCAGATCCGGTGGCCGTCGCGGTGACCGGCAAGCCCTTCATCTTCGCCGTCGGCGCAGACCTGAACGGCGTGCCGAACATCTCCGACCGGTCGGTCGCCCTGGAGATCGGCACGTTGGGACACAAGGTGTTCCGACGTCTTCGCGAGTCGACGGTTCCGACGTTCGCGTTCGTGAACGGCGCCGCTCTGGGTGGTGGACTGGAGATCGCGCTGCACTGCCACTACCGCACCGTCGCGGACAACGCTGCGGCACTGGGGCTCCCGGAGACATTCCTGGGTCTGGTTCCCGGCTGGGGCGGAACTCAGTTGCTGCCCAACCTGATCGGGCCGGCCAATGCCGTCACCGTGGTGATCGAGAACGCGCTCAACCAGAACCGGATGCTCAAGCCCGCGGACGCACTGAAGCTGGGCATCGCGGACGAGGTCTTCGGCGGAGCCGACTTCCTCGAGCAGTCCCTGCTGTGGGCCGCGAAGGTCGTCTCCGGGGACGTCACCCCGACCCGCCCCGAGATCGACCGCGGCCAGGGCTGGGACGACGCGATCGCCCGGGCCAAGGCCATCGTCTCCGGCAAGACCGGCGACCACGCACCGGGCCCGGTGCGCGCCGTGCAGCTTCTGGAGCTGGCGAAGTCGACCGACATCACCGACTCCGCGTCGCTCGACACGGCGTTCGCTGCCGAGGACGAGGCGCTGGCCGACCTCCTCATGGCCGACGAGTTGCGCGCCGGTCTCTACGCCTTCGATCTGGTGCAGAAGCGTGCCAAGCGGCCCGCCGGAGCGCCCGACAAGTCGCTGGCTCGAAAGGTCACCGGCGTCGGCATCGTGGGCGCCGGCCTCATGGCCAGCCAGCTCGCGCTGCTGTTCGTGCGTCAGCTGAAGGTGCCGGTGATCCTCACCGACATCGATCAGGAGCGGATCGACAAGGGCGTCGGTTACGTCCACGCCGAGATCGACAAGCTGCAGGGTAAGAAGCGGCTGTCCCCCGACGCCGCGAACCGCCTCAAGGCACTGGTGTCCGGATCGCTCGACAAGGCCGCGTTCGCGAGGACCGACTGGGTCATCGAGGCGGTCTTCGAGAATCTCGACGTCAAGAAGAAGGTCTTCGCCGAGCTCGAAGAGTTCGTCTCCCCCGAGACGATCCTCGCGACCAACACGTCGTCGCTGTCGATCACCCGCATGGCGGCGGAGCTCAAGCACCCCGAGCGGGTCGTCGGATTCCACTTCTTCAACCCCGTCGCCGTTCTTCCGCTACTGGAGATCGTCCGCGGTGAGAAGACGGACGACGCAACTCTCGCAACAGCATTCGCAACGGCGAAGTCCTTGAAGAAGTCAGCCGTGCTGATCGCCGACAAGCCCGGCTTCGTCTTCAACCGCCTCCTCACCCGCGCCCTCGGCGAGGTCATGAACGCGATCGACGAGGGCACTCCCTTCGACGTCGCCGACAACGCCATCAGCGAGCTCGGCATGCCGATGAGTCCGCTCACGCTGCTCTCGCTCGTCGGCCCCGCCGTCGCACTGCACACCGGTGAGACCATGGCCGAGTACTACCCGGAGCGGTTCCACGACTCCCCCGGCCTGCAGGCGATGGTCGCGAACAAGAAGTCCGCGGTGTGGACCTACGGCGCCGACGGAGCCAAGACCGTCGACCCCGAAATCGCCGATCTGTGGCCGCAGGGCGACTCACCGTCGACGTCCGAGCAGGTGCTCGATCGCACCCGCCGCGCCTTCGCGGAGGAGATCGACATCATGCTGCAGGAGGGCGTCGTCGCAGCCGCCCAGGACATCGACCTCTGCCTGATCCTCGGCGGCGGCTTCGGGTTCTGGAACGGCGGCATCGTGCCGTACCTGGACCGCACCGGAACCTCCGAAGCCGTCACCGGTCACCGGTTCCTCGACAAGGGTGTCGCCAGCCTGTAGTCGTACCCGGCGCCATACCGCCCGTGCGCCCTCCACGTATCCCCGGATACGTGGAGGGCGCACGGGCGTTTGCGTAGGTTAGGCTACCCAATGTGAAACGTTCTCGACTTCTCCCCGCCATCGCGGCCACTGCCGCGCTCGCCCTCGTCGCCGGATGCTCGTCCGACACCGATTCCGACGCGCCCGCAGCCGCGTCCGGGGGCGCGTTCCCCGTCACCGTCGACCACGCCTTCGGCTCGACCGTCGTCGAGGCTCAGCCCCAGCGCATCGTCACGATGGGATGGAACGCGCAGGACATCCTCGGCGCTCTGGACGTCACGCCCGTCGGGCAGCCGAAGTACACCTACGGCGCCGACGAGAACGGTGTGATGCCGTGGGCGCAGCAGTACTACGACGCCGACGCGACGACGTTGTACGACGATCCCGCAGCCGGAGATCCCGACGTGGAGACCATCGCGACACTGACGCCCGATCTGGTGCTAGCCCCCTACGAGGGCTTCCCGAAGTCCTACTACGACACGCTGTCCGCCGTCGCACCCGTCGTGGCCTACCCCGGCGAAGCGTGGCAGACGACGTGGCAGGAGCAGACCACGATGATCGGCGAGGCCGTCGGGAAGCCCACGGAGGCGCAGGCTCTCATCGACGGAATGGGTGAACGACTCGCAGCGGAGGCCGACGCCCATCCCGAGTTCGCCGGGAAGACCGTCGCGGTGGTCAACCTCGACACGGACTCGGGGCAGGCGAACGTCTACATGCCGTCGGATCCTCGGGTGCAGGTGCTCACCGAGATGGGCTTCGTCAACGCTCCGGGTGTCGTCGCGTTGGACGAGTCCGACGGAGCGGACGCCTTCTTCTCGACCATCTCGTTCGAGAACGTGAAGAGCATCGACGCGGACGTCATCGTCGCGTTCACGCCCGAGGGCTTCGACTTCTCCTCGGTTCCCGCGCTGACGACGCTGCCGGCGGTGTCGCGCGGTTCGGCGATCTCCCTGACCGACACGCAGGTGGTCGCCGGACTGAGCAACGTCAACCCCGTCAGCACACCGTGGGTTCTCGACCGCATCCTGCCGCGACTGAAGGACGCGGCCGACAGAGCAGCCTGAGCTCAGATGTCGCCGGGCTGGTGGCCGATCCACCCGCACACCCGCCCGGCGATGTCCGCCGGAGTCAGGCCGATGTCGGCGTGGATCCGGTCACGCGAGCTGTGATCCAGAAACTGTTGCGGCACACCGAGATCCCGGCACGGAACGTCGACGCCACCGGCTCTGAGCGCCGCCGAGACGGACGCGCCGATACCGCCGTGCAGGCCGCTGTCCTCGAGCGTGACGACCAACCGGAAGTCCGCCGCGAGCTTGACCAGCGAGTCCGGCACGGGCAGAACCCATCGGGGATCCACCACTGTCGCCTGCACACCGCTCGCGGCCAGCTCCGCCACCGTGTCCAGAGCCAGGGACGCGAACGGACCGACAGCGACGAGCAACACGTCCGCCTGCCCCTCCGGCTCGTGCAGGACGTCGACGCGATCGTCGAGTCGACGAACTGCCTGGATGTCGGCGGGGATCGCACCCTTGGGGAACCGCAGCGCTGTCGGCCCGTCGGACACGGCCAGAGCCTCGCCCAGCTCCTCGCGCAGCGTGGCGCCGTCGCGCGGAGCTGCGACCCGCATGTTCGGCACGATGCCGAGCAGCGACATGTCCCACATTCCGTTGTGGCTCGCTCCGTCGGACCCCGTGACGCCCGCTCGGTCGAGAACCAGCGTGACGGGGAGTTTCAGCAGCGCGACGTCCATCAACAACTGGTCGAAGGCGCGGTTGAGGAACGTCGAGTAGATCGCGACGACGGGATGCAGTCCGCCCAGGGCGAGCCCGGCCGCGGACGTCAGCGCGTGCTGCTCGGCGATACCCACGTCGAAGAACCGATCGGGGAACTGTTCGCCGAACGCAGCGAGACCTGTCGGGCCCGCCATGGCCGCGGTGATCGCGACGACGTCCGTCCGTTCGGTGCCCAGCGCGATCAGCTCACGCGAGAACTCCGACGTCCAGTCCGGCGCCGAGATGCTGGTCGCCAGACCGGTCAGCGGGTCGATGACACCCGTGGAATGCATCTGATCGGCGACGTCGTTCTCGGCGAACGAGTAGCCCATGCCCTTGCGGGTGACCGCATGCACGATCACCGGACCGCCGAATGCCTTGGCTCGACGCAAGGCCGATTCCAGAGCCGCCTGGTCGTGGCCGTCCACCGGTCCCAGGTACTTGATCCCGAGGTCGGTGAACATGACCTGCGGGCTGATGGCGTCCTTGAGGCCGGCCTTCATCCCGTGCAACATCGCGTAGGCGGCCGAGCCGACCACGGGGAGGTTCTTCACCATGTGCCGACCTGTGTCCAGCGCGCGCTCGTAGTTCGGCTGCAGGCGCAGAGTCGCGAGGTGATCGGCGAGGCCGCCGATGGTCGGAGAGTAGGAGCGGCCGTTGTCGTTCACGACGATCACGACGGAGCGGTCCTTGCCGGCGGCGATGTTGTTGAGCGCTTCCCAACACATACCGCCGGTGAGAGCACCGTCTCCGACGACGGCGACGACATGGCGATCGCCTCGGCCGGTCAGCTGGAAGGCCTTGGCCAGGCCGTCGGCGTAGGACAGGGACGCCGACGCGTGCGAGGACTCGACCCAGTCGTGCTCGCTCTCGCTACGGGACGGGTAGCCCGACAGGCCACCCTCCTTGCGCAACGAATCGAACCGATCAGCTCGACCGGTGACCATCTTGTGGACGTAGGCCTGATGACCGGTGTCGAAGATCACGGGATCACGGGGCGAATCGAAGACGCGGTGGATGGCCAGAGTCAGCTCCACCACACCGAGATTCGGCCCCAGGTGGCCACCTGTCGCGGATACTTTCTCGACCAGGAATCGGCGGATCTCGGCGGACAGCTCCGCGAGCTCCTCGGGGCCGAGAGCGCGCAGGTCGCTGGGCTCGTGCACGCGATCGAAAACACCCAACGAAATCGCTCCCTCTCCAGAAGTGCCTGACGCTCACCGGGCAGGACGCACGGTGAGCAGGCGAGTTCTCACGAGTCTACGTGGAGGCCGAACGGCGGGTTACCGTACGAGCGCCGATTCACGGCGCAACCGGGAAGAGTGGTGACGATGACCGACGTGGTGCAGCAGATCCTGGAGGAGGTCCACGCGATGTGTGTGGCGGATACCTCCGGCGCCGTCGCCGACTACATCCCCGAACTCGCGGCAGCCGACCCGGATCGTTTCGGCATCTGCCTCACGACAGCGGACGGCCACGTCTACGAGGTCGGCGACACGGACGTACCGTTCACGATCCAGTCGGTCTCGAAGCCCTTCACGTACGCGCTGGCGCTCTCCGACAGGGGCGAGGACGACGTGGCGAGTCGCATCGACGTCGAACCGTCCGGTGAGCCGTTCAACGAGATCAGCCTGGACCCGGTGACGGAACGGCCGCGGAACCCGATGATCAACGCCGGGGCGATCACGTCCGCGTCGCTCGTCGCCGGCGACACGCCGAGCCTGCAGTTCGGCCGCATCCGGGAGTCGTTCTCGCGCTACGCCGGTCGGGAGCTGACAATGAACGCGGCCGTCCACGCGTCCGAGTCACGCACCGGACACCGGAACCGAGCCATCGGTCACATGCTGCGCTCGTTCGGCATCATCACCGACGATCCGGACTCGACCGTCGATCTCTACTTCCGGCAGTGCTCGCTGGATGTGACGTGCCGCGACGTCTCGATCATGGCCGCCACGCTCGCCAACAACGGTCTCAACCCGTGCACCGAGGTGCGCGCTCTCGATCCCGTCCTCGTCGAGCGTGTGCTGAGCGTCATGACGACCTGCGGGATGTACGACGGCGCCGGGGACTGGGTGAACCGCGTCGGTCTTCCCGCCAAGAGCGGTGTCGCGGGCGCCGTGATGGCCGTCCTGCCCGGCCAGCTCGGCATCTCCGTCTTCTCCCCCCGGCTGGACGCACACGGCAACAGCGTCCGCGGCGTGATGGCCTGCCGAGAACTGTCGCGGAGGTTGGAGCTGCACTTCCTCCACGTCGGACGCGCCGCGCGCAGCGCGGTGCGAGCCGAGTACTCCGTCGGCGACACACCGTCGCGTCGGCGTCGCACCGCGGCGGAACAGGAAACTCTCGCCGCCCGCGGACGTCGGGTGCGTGTGTTCGAGCTACACGGTGACCTGCTGTTCGCAGCGGCGGAGAGCGTCGTTCGAGCCGTGTCGACGGCTGTCGACCAGGGTCGCGACGCCGGCACGGCGATCGACGGCGTGATCCTGGACATGCGCCGGGTCGACGACGTCAGTGGTGTCGCACGATCGATGCTCGATGCACTCGCGGCCGGGCTGCGACGCGAGAACTGCGCGGCCGTTCTCGTCGATCCGCGGTCGACGATGGCACACACGGTGTCGTCGCTGTCCGAGCACGACGGGACCGGCAGAGTGTTCGACGATCTCGACTCCGCCCTGCGATGGGGTGAGGACACCGTCCTCGATCGATGGTGCGGCGGCGCGCGTCAGCCGACCGAGGTGACGCTCGACGAGCATCCGATCATCGCCGGTCTGGACGAGATCCACCGCCGTGCGGTCACCTCGCGGACCACCGAGGCGCGGTACGACCGAGGTACGGTCATCGCCCGCATCGGAGACCCACCCCTGGGCCTGGCGATGGTGCTGTCGGGCCGGGTGGCGGTGGACTTCGTTCTCCCGGACGGCACCGTGAGGGCCGTGTCGACACTGTCGGCCGGCATGAGCTTCGGCGAGATGCCCCTGGTGCGCCGCTCACCGTTCGGACTGCGGATCACCGCGGCGAAGGACACCGAGGTGGCACTGCTGAGTCCGAAAGACTTCGACGCACTCACCGAGACCGACCCGCACGCCAAGTCCGCACTGCTCGAAATTCTGCTGGACCGTGCCTACGAGCAGGCGGAATCGATCGTGGCAGCGCTCCGGCGCTCGGGAATCGTCTGACGCGTCAGGCGTCGAGCGTGACCGCGGCGATGGGGGTCGTGGTCGGTGCGTCGGACCCGGACTCGGGCTCCACCGTCACCGCCCACGTCGTCATGCCGTCGAGTCCGCTCACGACATGTTCGTCGGCGGCAGTCGCGGACGACTCGGGAACGAGTCCGGCCGGACGAGGTGCGGGATCGCTGCCGATCAGCCACATCTCGAAGACCTTGCCCTCGCCCGGAGACGCCAGCCCGTCCAAGGTGACGACGGCAGCATCCTGCGAACGGGACCATCGCACCGTCGCGGTGCCGCCGCCGGCGACCTCGACCGTGCTGGACCGCACATCGTCCGATGCGAGCACCTGGGACGTCGGGGACGACGACGGTCCGGACAATTGTTGGGTCACGACGGTTCCGCCGACACCGACGACCACCACGGCCGCGGCGGCGGCAGCGAGAACGCGGAAACGCTTCCGTCGGCGATCGTCGAGCGAGACGACGGGCGCGAGCTCCGGGCTCGGATCGCCGGACGGCTCCGACCGGACACGGTCCTGAGGTGTCGACTCGAGGGCGTCCAGAATGCTCGACCGCAAAGTCGAGGGAGGTTCGGCGGCGGACGTCGCCGCGGAGAGCGCCATCGTCTCGTCGACGGAGGCGACGATGCTCTCGAACCAGGCACGGGTCGCGTCGTCGGACCGCGCGAGGCGACTCTCGATCTCCGCACGCTCCGACAGGCTGACAGCGTCCAAGGCATAGGCGTAGGCGTCGTCCACCACGGATGTTTCGTCGTCGTCGCGACGATGGCGACCGATCTCGTCACTCACCGGTGTCCACCCCCAGACAATTCTTCAACTTGATCAGTCCATCTCTGATACGGGACTTCACCGTCGGGACGGCGACGCCGAGACGCTCGGCCACTTCCCGATAGGTCAATCCGCTGTAGTACGCCATGCGGACGGATTCGCGCTGCGTCTCCGTCAAGGTGTCCAGGCACCGGACCACGGACTCCGACTCGAGCGTCTGGGTCACCGACTCCAGAACCTGGTCGTGTGCGGGGCTGTGCGTGGAGGATCCGTAGAGCGCTTCACGGTCCGTTCCGGACTGTTCCGACCGGACCCGGTCGACGGCGCGGCGGTGGGCCAGCGTCATCATCCACGCGAGCGGCGAGCCCTGGGCCGGGTCGTAACGGTCGGCCGTCTTCCAGATCTGCAGGAACACTTCCTGAGCAGTCTCTTCGCTGAAACCGGGATCCCTGAGGACTCGCAGAACCATGCCGAACACACGCGCCGAAGTCGCGTCGTACAGGTCCGCGAACGCGCGTCGATCACCGTCGGCGACGCGCGCGAGCAGTCCCCGGAGCACGTCCGCCTCGGCGAGTCGTCGTCGCTTGAGATCCGGATCGGGCACCGGACACGACGGATCGGAGACGGACTCGCGACGGTGTCGCGCGTCGGACGAGCCGGCGTCGTCTGCGGTCGTTCCCTCGGCACTCACAGTGCGCAGGCCGTCCGCGAAGAGTTTCTGGTCGAGTTCATCGACCATGAGACTAGTGCTCATCGATCGCACATCCTCACTACCTCGATGATCTCGCTCGCCATGTCGCCGCCTCGTACGTCGAAAACGAGCGTCGCGACCTTCCACAACGTGATTCGTCACCGGTGCCGACACGGATCGGTAGACCCGTACGCGGCAGAAAACCCGTTGCGTCGACACGAACCCTGCGTCACGATTCGCGGCGAAGTCGATACCTCCGATTTCCGGACATACCGATGAATTCGGGCTGCCGGGAGAGTCAGGACACTCATGACGACGACACGAGAGACCGCTATCGAGGCGGACGGGTTGATCAAGAAGTTCGGGGACACCGTCGCGGTCGACGGCGTCGACCTCTCGGTACCGCGCGGCGGTGTCTACGGCGTGCTCGGGCCCAACGGGGCCGGGAAGACGACGACGATGCGCATGCTCGCCACCTTGACCGGCATCGACGGTGGTCGGGCACGTGTGCTGGGCCACGACGTCGCCACCGAACCGGACGCCGTGCGCTCGAAAGTGGCGTTGACAGGCCAGTTCGCGTCCCTCGACGAGGACCTGACGGGAGGCGAGAATCTGGTCCTGCTCGGTCGGTTGTTCGGATTCACCCGTCCGGCGGCGCGTGACCGCGCCGAGCTCCTGCTCCACGTCTTCGATCTCGTGGAGGCCGAAAAGAAACAGGTCAAGACGTACTCGGGCGGGATGCGTCGTCGTCTCGACATCGCGGCGAGCCTCCTGGTCACACCCGAACTGATGTTCCTCGACGAGCCGACCACGGGGCTCGACCCTCGCAGCCGTAACCAGGTGTGGGAGATCGTGAGGTCACTCGTCGCGGGTGGCACCACGGTGTTGCTGACCACGCAGTACCTCGATGAGGCCGATCAACTGGCCGATCGGGTCGCGGTCATCGACCGGGGCAAGGTCATCGCCGAGGGCACCACGGCGCAGCTCAAGGCGTCGGTCGGCACGGGGTCCCTGCACGTCCGCGTCGCCGACGCGGTGCAGCGCGACGATGCCGCGCGGATTCTGCGGTCGACGCTGGGGACGGACGTCACGCAGGAGTCGGATCCGTCGACTCTGACGGCCCTCGTCGACGACACCGCACTGGTCGCCCGCGCCCTAAGTGCGCTGACCGAGGCCGGGGTCGACGTGTCCACCTACGCCCTCGGGCAGCCGAGCCTCGACGAAGTGTTCCTGGCTCTGACCGGTCGCACCACCGAACTGGAGGCATCCTGACATGACGACCACGAACGATCCGACCACCGCACGCGTGTCGGCGCCGACCATCGCGGACCTGCTGCGCGATTCGGGTCCGCGACCGCCCCGGCCGTCCTCGACGTCGGCAGCTCTGTCCTTCGGCTGGCGGGCACTGCTGAAGATCAAGCACGTGCCGGAGCAACTGTTCGACGTCACGATGTTCCCGATCATGTTCACGCTGATGTTCACGTTCCTGTTCGGCGGCGCGCTCGCCGGCTCCACCAGCGCCTACATCCAGTTCCTACTACCCGGAATCCTGGTCCAGACGGTGGTGATGATCACCATGTACACCGGTATGACCTTGAACAAGGACATCGAGAAGGGCGTCTTCGACAGATTCCGGTCGCTGCCGGTTTGGCGTCCGGCGCCGCTGGTCGGGGCTCTGCTCGGGGACGTGGTTCGCTACACCCTGGCCTCGACGATCGTTCTCGCGCTCGGCCTGGCACTGGGATTCCGTCCCGCCGGCGGTGTCGTCGGCATGGCGGCGTCGGTGGGGCTCCTGCTGGTGTTCTCGTTCTGCGTCTCGTGGGTCTGGACGATGTTCGCCCTGATGCTGCGCAGCGAGACGGCTGTCATGAGCGTGTCGATGTTGGTGCTGTTCCCGCTGACGTTCGCCAGCAACATCTTCGTCGACCCCACCACCATGCCGGGCTGGCTGCAAGCCTTCGTGTCGGTCAACCCGGTCTCGCACCTGGTGACGACGCTGCGAGGGTTCGCCGACGGGGTGATCGACACCGATGCCCTCATGTGGACGGGGATCTGGTCGCTCGGCCTGCTCGCCGTCTTCGGACCCGTCACGATGCGTCTCTACAACGCGAAGTGAGTCAGCGGACGAACAGTCCTATGCACTCGACGTGGCTGGTCATCGGGAACGCGTCGAATGCCGCGAGGTTCTCGAGGCGGTAGCCGTGCGAGAGATACAGGCCGGCATCCCGTGCGAAGGAGGCCGGGTCGCAGCCGATGTGCACGATGCGACGCGGCTGCGCCCCGGCGACGGCGGCGACGACCTGCTTGCCGGCGCCAGATCGTGGCGGGTCCAGGACGACGACGGACGGACCGGCGGGGAGAGTCGACACCGCGCGCTCCACCGGCGCCGCCTGCATGGCCACCCAGGGAAGGTCGGGCACCGCGGCGCGGCCGTCCACGACGGCCTTGTGCGAGAACTCGACGGCCGCGACAGCACCCGTCGAACCCACCTGCTCACCGAGAGCCGACGCGAACGTCCCGGCTCCCGCGTAGAGGTCCCACGCCGTGTCGCCGCTCTCGGCCCCCGACCACGCGCGGACGACCTCGCCGTAGCGGGTGGCCGCGGCCGTGTGGGCCTGCCAGAACCCCGAGGAATCGACGGTCCACTGCCTGGTTCCGACGCGCTCGACCGCGCGGCCGGTGCCCTCCTTCACGCGGTGCGCTCGGTCCCCGGACGACGCGGCTCGACGTGACGACGCTCCGCGGCGGCCCGTGTCGGCACGCACCCGACGCGCCGGCGCCGGCGCGATCTCGACGACGTGCCGCACCCCGTCGGCGTCGATCGCCACGGCGAGATCCGCATCGGGTGTCCACGTCCGGTCGGCGAGACCGTCGTACATGCCCGGAACGGCCTGCGGGCAGGCGAGGTCGGTGACGATCTGCGAACTACGGAGACGATGGAATCCCGCTCGGCCGTCGTCGTCGACTCCGAGACGTATACGTGTCCGCCATCCGGTCTGCTCCCCCAGCGACTCGACCTCGACGGTGCGCGTGATGCCGGCGACGCGGTCCAGTTGCTCCGCCACGACGGACGCCTTGATGTCCCGGACGGCCTCGGCCGTACCGAACGAGAAGTCGCAGCATCCCGAACCGCCGGGGCCGGCGATCGGACACAGCGGGTCGATCCGGTCCTGCGACGCCTCGATGATCTCGACGGCGTCCGCCCGGCAGAACGACTTGCCCTGGTCCTCGGTGACCTGCGCACGGACCAGCTCACCGGGCAGGCTGTGACGGACGAACATCACCCGTCCGTCGTGGCGTGCGACGCAGAAACCTCCGTGACCCGGCTTGCCGACGCGAACCTCGATCACCCGGCCCACCCACGAATCGATCACGTGTCCGACCGCCGTCGATCGGCCGTGGACTCGTACCCGCGTCGTGACGATCCCGGGGCGTTCTCGAGCGTCTCGCGCTTCGCGCGTTCCGAGGAGTTCAACTGCCACGGCACGCTGGTGACCATCACGCCCGGCTGGAACAGCAGCCGGCTCTTCAGGCGCAGGGCGCTCTGGTTGTGCAGCACCTGCTCCCACCAGTGCCCCACCACGTACTCGGGGATGAACACGGTCACCACGTCACGCGGCGAATCCCGCTTGACCCGGCGCACGTAGTCCAGCACCGGCTTGGTGATCTCGCGGTACGGCGACTCGACCACCTTGAGGGGAACGCTGAGGTCGCTCTTCTCCCACTCACGGACCAGTTCGCGTGTGTCCGTCTCGTCGACGTTGACGGTCACGGCCTCGAGGGTGTCCGGCCGCGTCGCACGGGCGTAGGACAACGCGCGCAGCGTCGGGCTGTGCAGCTTGGACACCAGCACGATGGAGTGGGTGCGGCTCGGGAGGACGCCGTCCCATTCGAAGTCGGCGAGCTCCGTGGCCACCGAGTCGTAATGCTTGCGGATCAGCTTCATCAACCCGAAGATGCCCACCATCGCGACGATGGCGATCCAGGCCCCGGCCAGGAACTTGGTCAGCAGGACGATGATCAGCACCGCACCGGTCATGCCGAGGCCGATGCTGTTGACCACGCGTGAGCGCTGCATCGATCGGCGCTGCACGGGGTCGGTCTCGGACCGCAGCAATCGCGTCCAGTGCCGCACCATGCCGGTCTGGCTGAGGGTGAACGAGACGAACACTCCGACGATGTAGAGCTGGATCAGCTTGGTCACCTCGGCGCCGAACATCACCACGAAGAAGATCGCCGCGGCCGAGAGGAACAGGATGCCGTTGCTGAAGGCCAGGCGGTCGCCGCGCGTGTGGAACTGGCGAGGGAGGAACCTGTCCTGCGCCAGGATCGATCCGAGCACCGGGAAACCGTTGAAGGCCGTGTTGGCAGCCAACACGAGGATCAGGGCAGTGACGATCGTGATGAAGTAGAAGCCCGGAGTGAAGTGTCGGAACACCGCTTCCGCGAGCTGCGCGATCAGCGTCTTCTGCTGGTAGTTCTCCGGCGCACCGATCAGCTGCGTCGCCGGCTCCGCCGCGTACTTCACGCCGATCTTCTCCGCGAGCACGATGATGCCCAGCAGCAGCGTCACACCGATCGAACCGAGCAACAACAGCGTTGTGGCGGCGTTGCGTGACTTGGGCTTCCGGAAGGCCGGGACACCGTTCGAGATGGCCTCGACACCCGTGAGCGCCGCACATCCGGAGGAGAAGGCGCGGGCGAGGAGGAACGCGAACGCGATGCCGTAGAGGTGACTGTCGTCGGCCTTCAGCTCGAAGTCGGACGACTCCGCGGACACGTCGTCGCCGAGAACGAAGACCTGGACCAGACCCCAGATCAGCATGACGAACATGCCGACCATGAACGCGTAGGTCGGAATCGCGAACGCCGTTCCCGACTCGCGGACACCCCGCAGGTTGATAGACGTGATCAGCACGATGGCCGCCACGGCGAAGAGCACCTTGTGCTCCGCGACGAACGGGAGCGCCGACCCGATGTTGGATGCTGCTGCCGAGATGGACACCGCGACGGTCAGCACGTAGTCCACCATCAAGGCGCTGCCGACGGTCAGACCGGCCGTCGGGCCGAGATTGGTGGTCGCCACCTCGTAGTCGCCACCGCCGGACGGGTAGGCGTGCACGTTCTGGCGATAGCTGGCCACGACGACCGCCATCACGACGGCGACCGCGAGCCCTACCCAGATGGAGAACGAGTACGCCGAGATTCCGGCGACGGAGAGAACCAGGAAGATCTCTTCGGGCGCATAGGCGACGGACGACATGGCATCGGACGCGAACACCGGGAGAGCGATTCTTTTGGGCAGGAGCGTATGTCCGAGCGTGTCGCTACGGAACGGCCTACCCAGCAGCAGCCTCTTGGTGGCCGTCGAAAGCTTGGACACATCGCAAAGAGTAAGCCGTACCGGGCTCGACCGGAGGGCAGGGTGACCGATAGCGTTGCCCGCAGTTACCGACACCGTGTTCGAGAACCCCGAATGGAGCGTCTGTTGTACGTAGTCGTCATGGGGTGTGGTCGGGTCGGGTCGTCGCTCGCCGGCGCCCTCACCCGCATCGGCCACGAGGTGGCGGTCATCGACCGCGACCCCACGTCGTTCCACCGTCTCGGCCCCGATTTCACGGGCCGTCAGGTGGTGGGCATGGGATTCGACAGGGACGTGCTCATCGAGGCGGGGATCGAGAAAGCCGACGCGCTGGCCGCAGTGTCCTCGGGTGACAACTCCAACATCATCTCCGCACGCGTCGCCCGGGAGACGTTCGGCGTCGAACGCGTCGTCGCCCGGATCTACGACGCGAAGCGCGCAGCGGTGTACGAGCGCCTGGGAATACCGACCGTGGCGACCGTCCCGTGGACGACGGACCGCTTCCTGCACACGCTGATCCACGACAACGAGCTGACCAAGTGGCGCGACCCGTCCGGCAGCGTCGCCGTCGCCCGGCTCGACATCGGCGAAGGATGGGTGGGCAAAGGCGTCACCGCACTCGAATCAGCCACCAAGGCCCGCGTCGCGTTCATCATCCGCTTCGGGACAGGTCTGCTTCCCGATCGTAAGACTGTCCTCCAAGCGGACGACGAGGTCTGGATCGCCGCCGTCGACGGCATGGTCGCCGAAGCCGTTGCGCTCGCGAGCAACCCGCCGCCGGAGGACTGAGCACAGTGCCGAGCATGTCCCCGGCCGCCCGAAATCGGTGCGGCCACCACCCGTTCAGTAGCCGTCACATCATGCGAAGGACTGTGCAGTGAGAGTCGCCATCGCCGGAGCGGGAGCCGTGGGTCGGTCTATCGCCCGCGAGCTCCTCAGGTCCGAGCACCATGTCCTGCTCATCGAGCGCAAAGCCGATCACGTCGACCCCTCGTCCGTCACGGCGGCCGAGTGGGTTCACGCCGATGCCTGTGAGCTGGCCACCCTCGAAGCCGCCGGAGTCGAGTCCTACGACGTGGTCATCGCCGCGACCGGTGACGACAAGGCGAACCTGGTGCTCAGCCTCTTGGCCAAGACGGAGTTCGGCGTCGACAGAGTGGTCGCGCGCGTCAACGATCCCCGCAACGAGTGGCTCTTCGACGCGTCGTGGGGCGTCGACGTGGCGGTGTCGACTCCCCGGATGTTGGCGTCGCTGGTCGAGGAAGCCGTGTCCGTCGGAGATCTGGTGCGCCTGATGACCCTGCGTCAGGGCAAGGCCAACCTCGTCGAGATCACCCTACCGGCCAACACTCCCCTGGCCGGGAAGCCGGTCCGCAAGATCACGCTCCCGAGGGACGTCGCGCTGGTCACCATTCTCCGAGGTGGACGAGTGATCGTTCCGGAGAAGGACGATCCGATCGAGGGCGGAGACGAACTGCTGTTCGTCACCACCGTCGACGTCGAGAACGAACTGCGAGAAGCGCTCGGCCTGCTCCAGCGGTAACCCGGAGCGGCGTCAGGCCTTGTCCGGCGTGGCCGTCTCCGTGGTGGCCTCGGCGACGACGGCGTCGGCACGTCGGACGGCCCAGAACGTGATGGCGAACGCGACGGCGGCCAACGGCCATCCCATGGCGATGCGCGCCACGGCGAGCCAGCCGGTCTGGTCGGAGTCGTAGAGCTGGGACTGGACGACGTACCGAGCGACGAAGACCAGCACCCACGCGGCCGTCGCGACGTCGTAGACACGCACGGCGGCCGTGTGGTCGCGCCATGCCTTCCCGGTCCCGTTGAGGAAACCCCAGACGATCCCCACGAGCGGACGTCGCACGAGGATCGAGACGAGGAATACTCCGCCGTACGCAAGGGACGTGTAGATGCCGAAGAGAAAGTATCCCTTCGCATCTCCGGTGCGGTATGCGATGAACGCGCAGATCGCGACTCCGAAGAAGCCCGAGATGGCGGGTTGGATGGGGTCCCGCTTGATCAACCGCCACACGAGGATGGCGACGGCGAGTCCCAGCGCGGACCAGATGGCCGCGGTCAGACCTGCGAGCGAGTTGACCGGTACGAAAACCAGCACCGGCAGCGTCGAGAAAACGAGTCCGCTCACGCCGCCCAGCTGGGACAGCACCGTCTCGGGCGCCTCGGCCTCGGTGGTGACAGGGTCGGATGCCACGTGGCCGGAATGCGCGTCCTCGGATACGGGATCTTTCGGCGACTCGCTCATGGGAGTCCAGGGTGCCAGACGGCGACGCCGTCCAGCGACACTAGTCCTCGGTGCGCAGCTCGTAGTAGGGGTTGTAGATGACCTTGCGGCCTTCTCGCTCCCCCACCCGTCCACGGACGAGAAGCTGTGTGCCGGACTCGATTCCGGCGATCTTGCGTCGGCCGATCCAGATGAGGGACATCGTGTCCGTCCCGTCGAAGAATTCGGCCTCGACGATGGCGTTGGCGGCCTTGCTGCATGTCTCGACGCTGCGAAGACGGCCAACCATGGTGACCTCGTCGCCGCGCGTGCAATCGCAGGCGCGTTGTGCGCCCGACGCCTTCGACGCCGACTCCATCTCCTCGGCATCGAGTTGTTCGATGTCCTCGGTCAACTTCCGAGCCATACGGCGGAAGTATCCTGCGGCAGCGGGTGCCATGAGTGCTCCTGGAGCGGTTGCGCGGACCGTCCGCGGCTGGGGTTTTCGGTTCTGTCAGCGCCACTGTAGACCTTTTGCGACACCCCGGACACACGCGGCCACGCCAGTCGACGAACGTCACAGGAAGATGCGGAAACCATGGAACCAACACTGGTCGTGATGCTGCCGGGAACGGGCTCCGACGCCCGATTCGTCGAGGACTTCTTCACCGACGCGGTGACGTCACGGGGGTGGACGCTGCGCGCCGTGGACCCGGACCCGAGGAACGTCGTCGCCGGGTACCGGGACGCGCTCGACGCCGCAGCGCACGAGCGACGCGGGCCGATCGTCGTCGGCGGTGTGTCCCTGGGCGCCGCCGTCGCCGTGCAGTGGGCCCTCGATCATCCCGATCTGGTGACGGGCGTCGTCGCGGCCATGCCGGCCTGGTCCGGGCCGGCCGACGGATCACTCGCCGCCGTCAGCGCGTCGACCACGGCGCGGGCGTTGCGCGAACGAGGCCTCGAGGCGACGCTCGCGGACATGGCCGCGTCGGCACCCGCCTGGTTGTCGCGGACCTTGACTCGCTCGTGGCGGGCTCAGTGGCCGGAGCTCCCCGTCGCGATGGACGACGCCGCCGCGTACGTCGCTCCGACCGCGTCGGCTCTCGGCACATTGGCCGTCCCTGTGGGCGTGGTCGCCGCGGTGGACGACCCGATCCACCCTCTTCAGGTGGCCGAGCACTGGCACGGCGCGTTCCCGCGAGCGCGGCTCGAGACGTTCGCGTTGGCCCTGCTGGCGTCGGAACCGGGCGAACTGGGCCGCAGGGGGCTCCGCGCGCTCGATCGAGCGCGCGAGCAGGCCTGACCGGGGTCAGTCCAGCTGCTGCATCGCCGAGCCACCGGGTCCGCGACGGCGCCGGACGTCGTCCTCGGGATCTGCAACGGGTGCCGGAGACTGCTGGGCGGGTGTGGGCTGGGCGGGTGCGGGTGCGGACTGGGCTGCCTGTGCCTGCGCCGCCGCCATCTGCTGCTGCTGGGCTGCGGCGAGCTGCTGCGCGAGAGCCTCGGGCAACGTGATCGGCAGAGGAGTGCGGACCGGGTGCGGGTCCGTCCCGCGATCGACGATCGTGCCGGCGATCACCGCGCGCGCCTCCTGGACCAGTGGCGATGATGCGTCGACGCTGCCGGCCGGGCCCGTCGCGACTCCGCGGATCATCCAGCGGTACCCGTCCACGCCGATGAACCGGAGGTCGCCTCCCGCGGTCGAGCCGACGACCTCGCGGCCCCACGGGCCGGTTTCGATGGAGACGTTCGCATTGTCCCTGCGCAGGGTGTCGGCCAGTTCCGTCGCCACGTCGCGCCACTGTCCGGGTGACTTCGGAGCTGCGAAGGCTGCCACCGTGATGCGACCGTTCGGTGTCACGACGTGCACGGCCTGCGGCGCGCCGGCCTGCGTCATCTCCACCTGCAGCTGACCGCCGGCGGGGAGGGGCAACAGGACTGAACCCAGGTCGAGCCGACTCGCGGCAGCCTTCGCACGGTCGTCGTCGAGGTCCTCCAGCGACCACGGCCCCGATCCGTCACCGGCCGAGCCGTCGACCTCGTCGAGCTCGTCGACCTCGTCGATGTCCGCGACCTCGGCAACGGTCGTCTCGTCGGCCGGGAGGTCGGCATCCTTCTTCTTGCGTCCGAACATGCTCAGTTCTCCTTCTCGGCCGCGAGGACGGCATGTCCTCCGCTGGAGCCGTATCCGCCGGCACCACGCGCGGTGGTGTCCAACTCGGTGACTTCGACGAACGTGGGCAGCTCCACTCGCTGCACGAGCAACTGTGCGATGCGATCGCCGCGCTGCAGTTCGATGGGCGTCCGCAGATCGTGATTGATCAGGCAGACCTTGATCTCTCCCCGGTACCCCGCGTCGACCGTTCCGGGAGTGTTCACCACGGACAGACCTGCACGGGCCGCCAGCCCCGATCGCGGGTGGATGAGCCCCACGGTGCCGATCGGGAGCGCCACCGCGATGCCGGTTCCGACCATCGCGCGCTCACCGGGAGCGATCACCACGGCTTCGGTCGCACACAGATCCACACCGGCATCACCGTCGTGCGCCCTGGTGGGAAGCGGGATTCCGGGATCGAGCCGCTTCACCGACACCGTCGTGACGCGGTCGCTGTCGTACGGCGACGCGGCGCCTGTCGGGGACGTCTCGAACTCGGGCTCACTCACGTCGGTCGAGATTACTCGGTGCCTGTGGCGGATCCGCCGGACTCCGGGGTTTAGCGGGCAGTCTCGCCGGACCACTACTCTGGAGGTGTGTCCGACGTAGCCCCCGAACGAAGTGCCCGGTCCACGGGCGAGACCGTCATCTACAGCGAACGACTGCGAGTCCCCGTCTGGTACTGGGTCGCTGCCATCGGTGTCGCGGTGATTCTCTCCGCCGAGGTGCACATGGGATCGCCGGGCGTGATGGCGTGGCTGCCCTACGTCGTCCTGGTTCCGTTCGCCGTCTGGGTGGTGTCGTACCTGGGTCGCATGCGCGTGATGGTCGTCGACCGCGACGGCGAGCGACTCCTGCTCGCGGGCAAGGCCACTCTTCCCCTGTCGGTGATCGACCGGGTCGCCGAGGTTCCGGGAACCGCCAAGAGCGCGGCCCTGGGGCGCCAGCTCGATCCCGCGGCATTCGTCCAACACAGGTCGTGGGTCAAGCCCATGGTGCTCGTAGTCCTCGACGATCCGAGCGATCCCACCCCGTACTGGCTGGTCAGCACCCGTGATCCGAGTGCGGTGGCTGCGGCGTTGTCTCCGCAGCCACCCTCGTAGAGCCGGTTCTCAGGCCGCGCAGTCGCGGCACATGAGAACGCCGCCGTTGTCGGTCGCCAAGCGCGAGCGGTGGTGCACCAGGAAGCAGCTCGAGCACGTGAACTCGTCGGCCTGCTTCGGTACCACTCGAACGGACAGTTCCTCGCCCGAGAGATCGGCGCCCGGAAGTTCGAAGGACTCCGCGGTGTCCGTCTCGTCGATGTCGACGACGGCGGACTGTGCTTCGTTGCGTCGTGCCTTCAGTTCTTCGAGCGAGTCCTCCGAGACGTCGTCGGACTCGGTGCGGCGCGGTGCGTCGTAATCGGTAGCCATTGTGTTTCCCCTTACCTTCCTACTGAGACCGGGTTCCCCGTATCTCTTTCGATCGCCTCAATGGGGATGTGCAAGACGTCGACCGCTTCTTGTTCGACGAACTCGTCCTCGTGTCGGACTCACACCCTCGGATTCGATGTGGGTCGTTCGCTGTCCTCGACTCGTGTTCGTCACAGAACATCGATCCGGTCGTAGTTCTTCCCGGTTTTCACCGATGTAACTCCGGTGTCCCTCACCTGTCCGCTCACCTATTCGCAGCCGTCGCCCTTCCGGATGACGGCCATGATGTGCGGTGGCCGGGCGTGCCGTGTGAACGTCCACTGCGGTCGAGGAGCCCGACCGAGCCGTGTGTTCGATCCTCCGGGCCGCCAGACAATAGCCGACCGTGACCCCCGATGGAAAACACCCTGCTCCCACCGCGTGTCACAGCCTCCGAACGGTGCTGCAGACCTGCACTTGTCCCACTGTCATCCGCCCCAACGCACGCAGTGTCCCGTCCGTTCCCGGACGCCGTGCGTCGCGCGTCACAGGCGGGTGGCTCCCACTACAGTGATCGGGACACGCGGTCGGGACATCCCGCCGGCGCCATGCATCAGCAGAAGGGCACGCTTCCGTGGTCTCACTCATCACTCACGGCTCGTCGACGGACGACAAGGGTCGGCCGTTCGCCCACCGTCGTCCCGCCCCGATCCTCATCGTGCTTCTCGTCCTGGCGCTCGCCGGCGCCGCGGTGTGGATCCGCGTGTTGACCGCCACCGAGACCAGCACGGACGCCGTGGCGTGCAATGCCCCGCAGGCACCCTCGGATCCGGCCGCACCCGCCCCCGCGGAACCCGGCACCAAGGTCGACGCCGCGGTGGTCACCGACACCCAGCCGGCGCCGCTGGCGAACACCCGCGTCCGCGTGTTCAACGCGAACGGTCAGGGCGGACAGGCTGCCGAGATCGCGGCGGACCTCAGCGATTTCGGATTCGCGAGCGCTCCGGACGTCCAGGTCGGTAACGACCCGGTCTACGTCGACCAGAACATGCAGTGCATCGCCCAGATCCGCTTCGGGCCGGCCGGTATCGCGGCCGCCGGAACGGTAGCCCTGGTCGCGCCGTGCGCGGAATTCGTCCAGGACACGCGCGAGGACGACACGGTCGACCTCGCACTCGGTACGAACTTCCGTGCGCTGCAACCGAACACGGACGGCGAGGAGGTCGTCCGGTCACTCGCCGACGTGGCTCCGGGTGCACCTGCGCCCACCCTCGACATCGACCTGCTGGCCGCCGCGCACACCGTCGACTGCTGAGGGTCAGCCCTTCGGAATCGCCTCTCGCCCACCGAGTCGCACCAGCAGTTCGACGAATTTCTCGGACACACCCGCGGCGACGGCGATGGTCACCTCGCCGTCGTCGCTCCTCGAATGCGGGGACGGAGTGATCACACGCGCCCCGGCCTCGGCCGCGATGAGCGCTCCCGCTGCCCAGTCCCACGGGCTCAGGCCGTGCTCGAAATGGGCGTCGACGCGGCCGGCAGCGACCATGCACAGGTCGAGCGCCGCCGAGCCGATGCGGCGGACGTCCCGGACCTCGGGAAGCAGGTCCGCGATGATCGCCCCCTGACGACGTCGACGCGCCGAGTCGTAGCCGAAACCTGTCGCTACCAACGCCAACGAGACGTCGTCGATGTCGTTGGCCTGCAATCTTTTCCACTCGCCGCCGTCCTCGGATTCCCACGCGCCGGATCCGGTGGAGGCCGCATAGGTCCGACGTGCGACGACGTCCTCGACCGCGCCGGCGACGGACGTGCCGTCGATCTGGGCCGCCACGGAGACCGAGTAGGCCGGGATGCCGTAGAGGAAGTTGACGGTGCCGTCGATCGGATCGAGGACCCACCGCACACCGGACGGGGCGACCGAGTCTCCGCCGCCCTCCTCGCCCAGGACGGCGTCGTCCGGGCGAAGACGCGACAGCAGGTCACGGATGACGTGTTCGGTCTCGGTGTCCACCACCGTCACGGGATCGGTGGGGGTCGACTTGGACTGGACGGCGTCGGCGGCCACGTCGACCTCCTGCCCGAACAGTCCACGACCGAACACCTCGGGCCGCCGGCGACGGACGTGCGCGCCGGCCTCGCGGGCGATGTCGACGGCGATGCGTCGCAACACCTCCGGATCCAGCGATGTCGCGGAGTCGTCCCGGGGCTCGCCCGTATGCGAAGTCACCCGTCCATCCGAACACATCCGACCCTCGATCGGTACGCCACCGTCGGCTGCCGGGCGTCGCGTGACCACGGCTACGGGAAACAACTACTGTGATTCTCGCGCACCAGGATCGACCCCGACACGCCGTCCAGCCACGCTCACGCACGCCACCAGGAGTTCTGCCATGACGAACGACCAGCCAGCACCCGGTCCGGTGTCCATCGCCGACAAGACCGGCTCGCATCCCGAGGGACACGGCTTCGGCGTCGACGTGGGCGGAAGCGGCGTCAAGGGCGGCATCGTGGATCTGTCGACGGGCGAACTGGTCGGTGAGCGTTTCAAGATCGAGACTCCCCAGCCGTCCACACCGAAGGCCGTCGCCGAGACCGTCGCGACGATCGTGGAGCACTTCGACTGGAAGGGCGACGTCGGCATCACGTTGCCGTGTGTGGTCACCGGAGGCGTGGCGCGCACCGCGGCCAACGTCGACAAGGGGTGGATCGGCACCGACGCCGGCGCCCTGTTCCGTGAGCACCTCGGCGGTCGGTCGGTGACGGTTCTCAACGACGCCGACGCCGCCGGGATCGCCGAGGACAAGTTCGGTGGCGGCAAGGATTCGAAGGGCGTCGTCATCCTGCTGACCTTCGGAACCGGGATCGGATCGGCGATCCTGCAGAACGGCATCCTGCTGCCCAACACCGAACTCGGCCACATGGAGGTGCACGGCAAGGAAGCGGAGCACCGAGCGGCCTCGTCGGTCAAGGACGACAACGGTCTGTCCTACAAGGCGTGGGCCAAGGAAGTCTCCCTCGTCCTCGAACGCATCGAGGATCTGTTCTGGCCGGACCTGTTCATCGCCGGCGGCGGCATCAGCCGGAAGGCGGAGAAGTGGATCCCGTTGCTCACCAACCGGACGCCTGTCGAAGCCGCGACATTGCGTAATGCTGCCGGCATCGTCGGAGCCGCACTGGCCGCACAGTCGGGCGTGGCCCCCTGACCTGCAGCGACGACCTGGCACGTCCCGAGATGTGATCCGAGCATCACCCGTCGGGCATCGGGAACTTCGCGGCCGTCACGCGCGTTGGTGCTGCGTACTCGCGACGGTCGTTACAATGGTCCACGCCCCGGCTTCACACCGGGAAATCCACAGACCTCTCCGCCGGAAGAACACTCTGGCGTGACGCCGCACGACACCGTCACGAAAGGGCGTACGTGGCAGCCACCGATATCCGTCTCCCCGCTGATCCCCGGCCGACCTCCGGTCTGCCCGCAGAAACCGAGTCCGCGACCGGCAACGAGAGCGCGTCGACCGACGGAACCGCGGCCGGCATCGCACCTGCGAAGGCCCCCGCCAAGAAAGCCGCACCCCGCAAGGCCGCGGCGAAGAAGGCTGCGCCTCGCAAGGCAGCAGCGAAGAAGACTGCCGCCAAGAAGGCGACGGCCCCTGCCGGCGACGCACCCGACGACGCGGACGAGCCGTCCGCGGACATCGCCGACCTCGACGTGCCGGAAGGCGAACTCGCCGCCGAGTCCGATGTCGTGGAGGTCGTCGCCGTCGGTGACGAGGCCGAGGACGACACCGCGACCGACCCCACGCCCGAGGACAAGGCATCTGGCGACTTCGTCTGGGACGAGGAAGAGTCCGAAGCGCTGCGTCAGGCTCGCAAGGACGCGGAGCTCACCGCATCCGCCGACTCCGTGCGTGCCTACCTCAAGCAGATCGGCAAGGTCGCCCTCCTCAACGCCGAGGAAGAGGTCGAGCTGGCCAAGCGCATCGAGGCCGGTCTGTACGCCGTGCAGCTGATGGCCGAGTCGACGGAGAAGGGCGAGAAGCTCCCCGTCGCCCAGCGCCGTGACATGAACTGGATCTGCCGCGACGGAAACCGCGCCAAGAACCACCTCCTCGAGGCCAACCTGCGCCTCGTTGTCTCCCTGGCGAAGCGCTACACCGGCCGCGGCATGGCGTTCCTGGACCTCATCCAGGAAGGCAACCTGGGTCTGATCCGCGCAGTGGAGAAGTTCGACTACACCAAGGGCTACAAGTTCTCGACGTACGCCACCTGGTGGATCCGTCAGGCCATCACCCGCGCCATGGCCGACCAGGCCCGCACCATCCGCATCCCGGTGCACATGGTCGAGGTCATCAACAAGCTCGGTCGCATCCAGCGTGAGCTCCTCCAGGATCTGGGCCGCGAGCCCACTCCCGAGGAACTGGCCAAGGAAATGGACATCACTCCCGAGAAGGTGCTGGAGATCCAGCAGTACGCTCGCGAGCCGATCTCCCTCGACCAGACCATCGGCGACGAGGGCGACAGCCAGCTCGGTGACTTCATCGAGGATTCCGAAGCAGTCGTTGCCGTCGACGCGGTCTCCTTCACGCTGCTCCAGGATCAGCTGCAGTCCGTTCTCGAGACGCTGTCCGAGCGCGAAGCCGGCGTGGTCCGTCTCCGGTTCGGCCTCACCGACGGTCAGCCGCGGACCCTCGACGAGATCGGTCAGGTCTACGGAGTGACGCGTGAGCGCATCCGTCAGATCGAGTCGAAGACCATGTCCAAGTTGCGTCACCCCAGTCGCTCGCAGGTTCTGCGCGACTACCTGGACTGACCTCCAGTCCGACCGGACCACCTCACCCGGCGGCGACGAACGTCCCGTCGTCGCCGGGCAGGTAGGGCTGCACGTCGACCACCGCAGTGAGCGGGATCGGTCCGTAGGCGTGCGGGAACAGCATCGATTCAGGATCGCCGGGAACGCCCGGCTCCCACTCCAACCGCGCGTTCAGCCGTGCGGGTTCCACTGCCAGCAGCACGATGTCGCGGCGCCCGGAGAACAACCGGTTGGCCGGAAGATGCACCTGCTGCGGTGTCGACAGATGCACGAAACCCTGCTCCTGCAGCGACGGCGGTGCCACCACGCCCGCAGTCACGCTCTCCTGCCACTCCGCCTCTGTGCACATGTGGACGAGTATCTCGGTCATCGTGGTTCCTTCTCCGGTGTCGGGTGCGTGATCGTGTCGTGGTCGGGGACCGCTCGCCGTTCGATTCCGCTCAGCACGACGGCGACCACCACCAGTGCGATACCGAGGAGTTCCCCGGCGGACGGCACCTGCCGCAACACCACCACGCCGACCACCGTGGCCGTCGTGGGAAGCAGAGCGAGCAGGAGCGCGAAGCGTGCGCGGCCGACGGTCCGCAGCACGACCTGATCCAGCGCGTACGGGATGACACTGGACATGACTCCGACGCCGAGTCCGAGCAACCACGTCCACGGGGTGAGGAAGACGCCGGCGTCGTCGAGGATCTGTGGCGTCAGCGCCAGCGGGGCCAGCACGACCGACGCGACGGCCATTCCGACCGCCAGGGAATCCAGTCCGTCACCCGCATCGGCGACGCTCTTCCCCAGCAGGATGTATCCGGCCCACAGTCCCGCGGCGAGCAGCGCGAACCCGACGCCGGGCAGTCCGACATCGAACCGCGCCCCGGCCACCAGCGCGACGCCGGCCACGACCAGAAGCAGTGCCGCCACGTCACGGGCGCGCCGCGAGCCGAGCGCTGCCACCAGGACGGGCCCGAGGAATTCGATCGCCACCGCGGTGCCCAACGGGATTCGCGCGATCGCTTCGTAGAACGCGAGGTTCATTCCCACGGTGACGACGCCGAAGCCTCCGGCCACAGCGATGGTCCGCCGCGTCCATCGCGTCCTCCAGGGGCGACGCCAGGCCAGCAGAACCACCGCGGCGCCCGCGGCGCGCAGCCACGCGACGGCGGCAGGTGAGGTGGTGTCGAACAGGAAGACCCCGATGGCCGCGCCGAGGTACTGGCACACTGCGCCGACGACGAAGACGAACGGCACCGACCACGGAGGGAACACGCGGGTCGACCCTGCGCGCCGTGTCGTCCCCGTCTCCACCACACGAGCACCGTATCCATCGACGCCGACACGGCGCCCGGCGACCGGTCGTCGCCCGGCCGTTTCTGCCCTGAGCGAACGGACATCGACCGATACCGGCTCGACCAGTGTGTTTCGTGTAAGTGACAACACACAGTTACCTGCGTGGGAACAACGCACGAAGCCCATACGTCTGTAAGAGTGAACGAACCGCGTCGAACCGACGTGGCGGACCGACCCCAGGACCGTGAAGTCACGGTCAGTACGGAGGAGTCATGCCCGGATTGTTGACCGACACCACCCTCACCGCTGCCGACAGGTGTGATCGTTGCGGGGCGGGAGCACGGGTTCGCGCCGTCCTCCCCGGCGGTGGAGAACTGTTGTTCTGCCGCCACCACGGGAACGAGCACGAAGCTCGTCTGCTCGAAATGAACGCGACGATCGTCGCGGATGCGGATTCCGACGCCATGGCGTGATTCACGTGTGACCACGGTCCGACTCCTGAACGACACGCGAAGGGCGATCACCATCACGGTGATCGCCCTTCGTCATGCCTGCAGGGTTCTGGGCAGAGCGGTGGTCACCACGCCCGCAGGGCAGCGATCCGTTCGGTCAACTGCTCTGCCGTGGCGATGGCGGTCGGCGGTCCCCCGCAGGTGCGACGCAGTTCGCCGTGGATTATCCCGTGGGCCTTGCCGGTCCGGTGATGCTGCATGGCGACGAGGCCGTTGAGCTCCTTGCGCAGCTCGGCGAGACGCGCCGCGTCAGCACTGCGGCCCGACGGCGGAAGCGACACCGGGGGCGGAGCGGTCTCGGGTGTCGGGGTGGCCAGCTGGGAGTCCTGACGCTTGCGGAGCAACGCGCGCATCTGATCGCCGTCGAGCAGGCCGGGCAGACCCAGGTAGTCGGCTTCGTCGTCGCTTCCGGAGAACGTCGCGGTGCCGAACGACGACCCGTCGTAGATGACCTGGTCGAGCTCCGCGTCCGCGCCGAGCGAAGTGAACGCTTTCTCGTCCTCCCCCAGCTCGTCCTTCTGCTTGTTGGCGTCGGCGAGGAGATCGTCGTCGAGTCCGTCCTTCTCCCGGTGCGGCTTGCCGATGACGTGATCACGCTGGGCTTCGAGCTGACTGGCCAGGTCGAGCAGGACCGGCACCGACGGGAGGAAGACGCTCGCCGTCTCGCCCTTGCGACGGGAACGCACGAAGCGACCGACGGCCTGGGCGAAGTAGAGGGGGGTCGAGGCGCTGGTGGCGTAGACGCCGACAGCGAGGCGCGGCACGTCGACTCCTTCCGACACCATGCGCACAGCGACCATCCAGCGGGACGTTCCGGCGCCGAACTCGGCGATCCGGGCCGACGACGTCGTCTCGTCCGACAGCACCAGCGTGGGCGTCTCCCCCGTCACCGCTTCGAGGATGCCCGCGTAGGCGCGCGCCGTCGTCTGATCGGAGGCGATGACCAGTCCGCCGGCGTCGGGGATACCGCCCACCCTGAGCTGGTGCAGACGGGTGTTGGCAGCCGTCAGGACCGAGGGGATCCACTCACCCGAGGGGTCGAGGGCGGTGCGCCACGCGCGAGCGGTCTGTTCGGCGCTCAGAGGCTCACCGAGTCGCGCGGCGAACTCCTCGCCCGCGTTGTTGCGCCAACGCGCTTCTCCCGAGTAGGCGAGGAACACGACGGGGCGGACGACACCGTCGGCGAGAGCGTCCGCGTAGCCGTAGCTGTGGTCCGGACGCGAGCGCGGTAGTCCCTCGTCGTCGGGCTCGTAGTTCACGAACGGAATGGGGCTGTCGTCGCTGCGGAACGGAGTTCCGGTCAACGCCAGGCGACGTGTGGCGTCACCGTATGCCTCCCGGATGCCCTCGCCCCAACTCTTCGCGTCGCCGCCGTGGTGGATCTCGTCGAGGATCACCAATGTCTTGCGATTCTCGGTCCGCACGCGGTGGCGGGTGGGGTGCGAGGCCACCTGTGCGTACGTGACGACGATGCCGTGGAAGTCGCTCGACGTCTGACCCGTGCTGTTGGAGAACCGTGAATCGAGCGCGAGACCGACGCGCGCGGCTGCCTCGGACCACTGGTGCTTGAGGTGCTCGGTCGGTGCGACGACGGTGATCTGATCCACAGTGCGGTCGCTGAGCAGTTCGAGCGCGACCCGGAGGGCGAACGTCGTCTTTCCGGCACCGGGCGTCGCCACCGCCAGGAAGTCCTGCGGTCCGGCCGACAGGTACTTGGTCAGCGCCCGCCTCTGCCAGGCTCGCAGCGGCGGAGGGGTGACACCCGACTGCGCGGCCACCGGCAAACCTGCTGCGCCGCCGAGCTTCTCGCCTGTCTCGGCTGTCATGAACGTCCTTCGATCCGAACATCGTCCGGAGAAAGGATGTGGTCCACCCGTGGCATGGAACTCCCGTTCGGTTCGTCGTCTCGTGTGCACATCCGTCGGCCAGCGTATCGCGGACACCGGCACGGAACCCAACCCGCAGATCACCCGCGGGACGGTGCCGACACCGCGAATTCGCACGATCGTTCGCGACACACCCGGCGGTCGGGCATGCCTGCCGCAGCCCGGTGGGCCATGCTGGAGGTCATCATGGACTCCCCCGCCGACACATCCGACGCGGCAGACTCCGACCGCACGTCGGGACCTGTCGCGGGCAGACCGCTGCGCACAGCGTGGCGCGTCGTCGCGCGGACCGCGGACAAGGCGTGGGACGACTCGATCTTCGGTAAATCCGCCACGGCCGCGTTCTGGCAGACGCTCTCGCTGCCGCCCCTGGTGCTGGCGCTGTTGGGAAGTCTGACCTACATCGCCGGATGGTTCGGGCCGGACACCCTCGACATCATCGAATCGAAGATCGTCACCTTCAGTTCGACATTGTTCAGCGACAACGTGGTGGACGAGATCATCGCCCCCACCCTGACCGACATTCTCAACAGCGGTCACGGCCCGGTGGTGTCCGTGGGCTTCCTGCTCTCACTGTGGGCCGGGTCGTCCGCCATCTCCACCTTCGTGGATTCCATCGTCGAGGCACACGGGCAGCAGGACGCGCGCAACCCGATCTGGCAGCGCATCTTCGCGTTGCTGCTCTACGTGGCATTCCTGGTCGTCGCCGTGTTCGTGCTGCCCCTGGTCGCACTGGGCCCCACGATCGTCGGGCGGGTCCTGCCGCCGTCGTGGTTCGAGATCGGCTCGCGAGTGATCGACGTCGCGTACTACCCGGGCGTGGGACTGCTGCTGATCGTGGGCCTGACGACGCTGTACAAGGTGGCGCTGCACAAGTCCCTGCCGTGGCATCGCCTGCTGGGCGGGTCGTTGCTGGCCGGCGTGTTCTTCATGCTCGCGAGCGCCGTCCTGCGCAGTTACCTCGGCTGGGTCACCGGCACCGGATACACCTACGGCGCGCTCGCAGCACCGATCGCATTCCTGCTCTTCACGTTCTTCCTGGGGTTCGCCGTCGTGTTGGGCGCAGAGTTCAACGCGACCGTCCAGGAGTTCTGGCCGGCGCGCGCGACTCGACTCGAACAGGTGAAGGGATGGATCGCCGACAAGGCGACAGACCCGAGTTCCACCGCGGCCACCGCACTCGGGCGCCTTGCCACCGGCCCGATCCGCATCACTCGTGCGGATCGGACCGGAGACGACACCGGGTCGGCAGCCCCAAGGTCGACAACTTCGGGGTCGACAACGTCAGGGTCGACAACGTCGGGTGCGGGTCATTCGCCCTTGCGCAAGCCGTCGTAGACCTTCTTGCAGTCGGGGCACACCGGCGAGCCCGGCTTGGCCGACTTGGTCACCGGGAACACCTCCCCGCACAGGGCGACGACGTGGGTGCCCATCACCGCGCTCTCCGCGATGCGGTTCTTCTTCACGTAGTGGAAGAACTTCGGTGTGTCGTCGTCGGTCGTTTCGTCGGTACTGACGTCGGGACGTTCCTTGGTCTGCGTGCTCATTCATCGATTATGACGTGTGTTCCCGTCTCGGGCGTCGGACATGTCACCACCAGGATTACTGCACAGTTCGTTCAGTAGTGACAGAGTGGAGTCATGGCACAAGACGGCTCTTCTCGTCAGTCCGCTCGCGACAGTGTTCGCGACGCCGTACTGATCACCGAGGCACGAACGTCGGTCGAAGAACAGCACCGAGCGCGCGTGCGTAAATACCTGTTCATCATGTCCTTCCGCATACCCGCCCTCGTGCTGGCCGCACTGGCCTACAGCGCGTGGCAGAACCCGTGGATCGCCATGGCGATCGTCGGTGCGTCCATCCCGCTTCCGTGGATGGCCGTGCTGATCGCCAACGACCGTCCGCCGCGGACGTCCGACGAACCGAGCCGGTACGGCTGGAGCGCGACGGATTCTTCCGCGCTCGAAGCACGCAGCCACCCGGTCGTCGACGTGGAGACGATCGATGTGGACTCGTCCGAGATCTCGTCCCCGGCGATCGCCGAGCGCCGCACTCTCCACTGACGGCCCGCCCGGCTCCTGCTGAGACACTTCAGGTGTGACGAGCCTCAGCGATCCCTCCGGCCCACCCGCCTCCACGCCCGTCGACGCCGACCTGCTCCTGGAACTCGCGCCCACACTGCGGCGAGCTTTCGACCGGGTCGGCTTCACTGCGGACGGCATTCTCGACGCCCTCGGTGACGACGTGCATTCCGCGATGGGGCGTGGTGAGCCGACTCCCGTCCGCCGAATGTGCCGTCGCCTCGGCGACCTCGGCACCCTGATCCGGCTCTTCCTCATCGCCGACGACCTCCCGCGTGGCGAGGTGTCGACGGCGCTCGCTCCTCTCGACATCGATCTCGCTGCCCGCGCCGGCATCCTCGAGGTGCACGGCGACACGGTACGCAGCCTTCTCGACATCCGGCCGCTCGATCTGGGATCCGGCACGCGGTGGGTGGTGTCCGACATCGACGGAAGCACCCGCGCCGTCGACATCGGCTCCGACCACGTCCTCGGTGTCGGTCAGGCATCGCTGTCGCTGGTCCGCGGCACACCGACCAGAGTAGACGGCCCGGCACCGAGCGTTCTCGACCTGGGTACCGGATGCGGCATCCAGGCGGTGCACGCCGCGCCCTACGCGTCGACCGTCACCGCGACCGACGTCAGCGACCGCGCAGTCGCTCTGACCCGCATGACCGCCGCCCTGAACGAACTCGACATCGAGACCGTCGGCGGGTCGTGGTTCGAGCCGGTCGCCGGACGAACGTTCGACCGCATCGTGGCCAACCCTCCGTTCGTCGTCGGCTCCGGCGCGGTGACCCACTCCTACCGCGACTCCGGTCTCGACCTCGACGGCGCGAGCAGGCTCGTGGTGAGCACCGCGCCGGACCATCTGGCGCCGGGTGGTGTGGCAACCCTTCTCGCATCATGGCTGCACGTGGACGGCGAGGACTGGCGTTCCCGGGTGTCGTCGTGGCTCCCGGCCCACGGCATCGACGCGTGGATCGTCCAGCGCGACGTCGCCGACCCCGCCCTCTACGTCGGCACCTGGCTTCGCGACGGCGGACTCGACCTACGCGACCCCGCCGTCGACGTCACGGCGTCCCGATGGCTAGACCATCTTGACGACGCCGGCGTCACCGGCATCGGATTCGGCTTCGTCTACCTGCGTGCGACGGATCGCCCGACGAGCGTGCTGGCGGAGAATCTCACGCACGGCTTCGTCGACCCCCTGGGCGACGAGGCGCTGGACGTCCTCGACCGTCTCGAATGGCTCCGGACCCACGACATCATGGACGAGCGATTCGTCGTCTCCGGAACCACCGCACTGGAGGATGTGGCGACGCCCGCGGACGAGGGTGGGTGGAACACCGTCGTGCGCCGCGTCCACCGAGGCGACGGCCCCGCGTGGCACCACGAGATCGACGAGGACGGCGCAGCACTTCTGGCGGGAATGCGGGCGGACGGTCTGACGCTGGGAGATGTGACCGAGCTCCTCGCCGCGGCTCGGGGCGTGGACGCCGCGGAGCTCGCCGAACCGGTCACCCGCCTGGTGGCCGGTCTGGTCGTTCACGGCCTCGTTCTGCCCGCTGGTGGTACGTCCTGAGCGCTGGGGGTCGTTTCTCTCAGCAACTTCTCAGGGCTCGGATGCAGAAACCGCAGCTCAGGGCGTTTGGTGGCCGCGCGGTTCGGGAACTTTTCTGTCGTGTCTCAGCGTTGGAATCAGTGAGACACCACCGATCAGGAGGCACGTCATGACCAGCCCCACCACCGTTCGCCCTCGACCGAGTGACGCCGACCTCGATGCCCAGAGCCCGGCTGCAGACCTCGTTCGCGTCTACCTCAACGGGATCGGCCGCACAGCACTGCTGACTGCCGCCGAAGAGGTCGATCTGGCGAAGAAGATCGAGGTGGGCCTCTACGCGACCCATGTTCTCGCCACCGCCAAGCGCCTGACCCCCGCCAAGAAGCGTGACCTCGCGCTCGTGGTGCGAGAGGGACGGTCCGCACGTGCGCACCTCCTCGAAGCCAACCTCCGACTCGTGGTCTCGCTGGCCAAGCGCTACACCGGCCGCGGAATGCCGCTTCTCGACCTGATCCAGGAAGGCAACCTCGGACTGATCCGCGCCATGGAGAAGTTCGACTACGCCAAGGGCTTCAAGTTCTCCACCTACGCGACGTGGTGGATCCGTCAGGCCATCACGCGCGGCATGGCCGATCAGAGCCGCACCATCCGGCTCCCCGTCCACCTCGTCGAGCAGGTAAACAAGCTCGCCCGCATCAAGCGTGAGCTGCATCAGCAGCTCGGCCGTGAAGCGACCGACGACGAGTTGGCCGAAGAGTCCGGCATCCCGGTGGAGAAGATCGCAGACCTCCTCGACCACAGCCGCGACCCGGTGAGCCTGGACATGCCGGTCGGAAGCGACGAGGAAGCGCCTCTCGGCGACTTCATCGAGGACTCCGAAGCGACGTCCGCCGAGAACGCCGTCATCGCCGGCCTTCTGCACACCGACGTCCGCAGCGTCCTGGGCACACTGGACGAGCGTGAGCAGCAGGTCATCCGTCTCCGCTACGGCCTGGACGACGGTCAGCCCCGCACCCTCGACCAGATCGGCAAGATCTTCGGACTCTCGCGAGAGCGCGTCCGTCAGATCGAGCGTGAGGTCATGGGCAAGCTGCGTCAGGGCGATCGGGCCGAGCGCCTGCGTTCCTACGCCAGCTGATAGATCGATCACCGAAGGCCCCGGCAAATGCCGGGGCCTTCGTCATGTGTCACCGGAGTCTGCGCGGACCCAGATCGATGCGGCTGGGCTCGGGTCCGATCCGAATGCGCGCATCCGTCGTCTCGGCGCCGCTGGGAGACGCCAACACCGGATCACACACCAGTTCGCGCACCTCGCGTAGATCGTCGGCCAGCGTCGATACCCGAAGCATGACGTCCACCAGCGCGTTCTTGTTCACCGGAGACGCGGTGCGGTAACCCGACAGCATCGGAGCGGCTCTCGGGGCATCGACGAGTTCCGCGGCCTCGCGCTCGGACAGCGGCAGGACCCGGTACGCGCGATCTCCCAGCAGATCCGACATGATTCCGGACAAGCCGAACGACACCAGCGAGCCGAACGACGGATCGTCCTGCACGCGGATCAGGCAGCCGATCCCCTTCGTGGCCATCTTCTGCACGTGCATCACCGGCGTGCCCGATGCCTCGAACAGGTCCCGGTAGGCACGACCGACCGCCTCCGAACCGACGACGTCGAGGCGCACCCCGCTGAGATCGGGTCGGTGCCGCCACTGGTCGCCGGTGGCCTTCACGGCGACCGGACCACCCAGTTCACGCGCCGCCTCCACCGCCTCGGACTCGTCGGTCACCGTGCGGAAGTCGGCGATGTCGACCCCGTAGCACCGGAGCAACTGCGCCGCTTCGACGTCGGACAGCCAGCGTCCCGACGGACTCGTCTCCATCCAGCCGGCGACCAGCGCACGCGCGGCGTCGGCGTCGACCCCGGCGGGGCGGGTCGTCTTGTCCGCGGGCCGATCGACCCAGGCCGCGTATCTCCACGCCTTGTGCAACGCGTTGATCGCCCGAGCGGGATCCGGGTAGGACGGCACCGACCCGCGGATCGGTGTGCCGTCGTCGCCGCGGACTGCGAGGACGTCGGGAATTCCCTCCGCGGCCAGAAATGTCGTCAGGACCGGCTTCGTGGCGCCGCGCACCGCGGTGGCCAGAGCTTCCGCGAACGACTCCACACGCACGGCGACCGGCGGCACGAAGACAGCGAGCACCGCGTCGACGTCGTCGGACTGCAAGGCGGTCGTGACGGCGTCCGCGAACTCCTCGGGCGTGGCCTGCGCGCCGACGTCGACGGGCTCGGGTGCCTGCATGCCGCTGTCGCGCGCGGCGTCGACTCCGAGAACTCCCAACGCCGTGGAATTGCCGACGACGGCGACGCGGGGCCCTGCGGGCAGCGGTTGGTACCCGAGCAGGATCGCGCAGTCGAACAGTTCGGGAATCGAGTCGACCTGGATGACCCCTGCCTGCTCGAACAGCGCCCGGACGATCGAGTCGTCGATGTCGTGTCCGGTGGCCAGAGCGGGCGGTACCGCGCCTCGGCCGCTCTTCACCGCAACGATCGGCTTGGTCCTGGCCACCCGCCGTGCCAGCCGCCAGAACTTGCGCGCATTACCGAAGCTCTCGAGATAGAGCAGAACCACCTCGGTCGCTTCGTCCTGGTCCCAGTACTGCAGCAGGTCGTTGCCGGACAGATCGGCACGGTTGCCGGCGGAGACGAACGTGGACAGCCCGAGAAGTCGCTTGGACGCCTGCGCGAGAATCGCGATTCCCAGGGCACCGGACTGACAGAAGAACCCGACACGTCCCCGGCCCGGCAGGTTCGGCGCCAGAGTCGCGTTGAGCGATACGGCGGGATCCAGATTGGCGACACCGAGGGCGTTGGGGCCGACGAGGCGCATGCCGTGCGCTCGCGCCGAGTGCACGAGTCGCCGTTCGTTCGCGCGACCGTCCTCGCCCGTCTCGCCGAAGCCCGATGACACGACCACGAGGGCCTTCACGCCTTTCGCGAGGCAGTCGTCGAGAACCGCATCGATCTGGTCGGACGGCACCGCGGCGACGGCGAGGTCCACCTCGTCGGGAATGTCGCGCACGGTGGCGTAGGCGCGGACACCCCGCACGGACGTGTGTTCGGCGTTGACCGGATAGACCGGACCGGTGAACGACGCGCGGAGCAGATTGGTGAGCACGGCGTTGCCCACCTTCTCGGGGTCCGTCGACGCTCCGATGACGGCCACGGATCTCGGCCGGAGGACATTGCGCACGCTGCGCGCCTCCGCGGCGCCCTCGCGGGAATTGCGGACCTGAACCAGCGCATCGGTGGGGTCGATGTCGAAGTCGAGGCTGAGCACGCCGCCGTCGAAACTACGGTTGACCTGGTAGCCGGCCTGCCGGAAGACCGTCACCATGTTGCGGTTCTCGGCCAGTACCTCCGCGACGAACCGGCGGACTCCGTTCTCCGCGGCGGCGCCCGCGAGATGTTCGAGCAGAATCGGTCCCAGCCCTCGGCCCTGCTGGGTGTCGGCCACGACGAAGGCCACCTCGGCGGAATTGCCGTCACCCTGCGGGAGCCGCTCGTAGCGTCCGACCGCGATGATCTCGTCACCGAGGGTCGCCACCAGGGCGACGCGGGACGAGTGGTCGACGGTGGTGAAGTTCAGGATGTCGCGCTTGGGCATGGTCGGATACGGGCCGAAGTAGCGCAGATACCGCGTGCGTTCGGACAGCTTCCCGTGGAATTCGACCAGGGCGTCGGCGTCGTCCGGAACGATGGGCCGCAGGTGCACGACGCGTCCGTCCGACGCGAGTACGTCGGCGGCCCAGTGACGCGGGTAGTTCGCGGCCCGCTCCCGCTCGGCGGCCTTGGGGTCCACGGATTTCTGCTCGACGGGCGGCCGGTTCGTGTCCGGCACGGTCTCGTCAGTCACGAGGATCCTCCGGGTCGAGTCCGAGAAGTGGGAAGACGGCACGCCGGGTAGCGACGATAGCGGTGTCGATCCGTTGGATCGCACGGTCGATGTGCTCGATCCCCGATTCGGGAGATCCACCCGGACCGTCCCACGGCGGGTACTCCACGTCTCCGTCGTCGCTCATCGTCGACGGGAGGTCGATGCTGGGGGCTGCGAGGCGCACCTTCTCGTGCCAGTCCTCGGGAATCGCAGTGCCGGGGTCGATGTCCCGGTCGAGCACGGCGGCGAGCAGATGGGTCCACGCCCGCGGCACGACGCGGACGAGGCCGTAGCCGCCTCCGCCGACGGCCAGCCAGCGCCCCTCGCACACCCGGTCCGCCAGATCGCGCATGGCGACGAACGCTGCGCGCTGCCCGTCGACCGTCAGCCCGAGATCTGCCAGCGGATCCTCGCGGTGACTGTCGACCCCGCACTGGCTGACGATGATCTGCGGCTTGAACGCAGCCACAGCGCCCGGCACGACGGCATGGAAAGCTCTGAGCCACAACCGGTCTCCCGTTCCGGGCAGTACCGGAACGTTGACGGCGGTCCCCTCGGCCGACTCGGCTCCGACTTCCGTGGACCATCCCGTGTTCGGCCAGAGGGTCGCCGGGTGTTGATGCACCGACACCGTCATGACGCGAGGATCGGCGAGGAACGCCGCCTGCACACCGTCGCCGTGGTGCGCGTCGACGTCGATGTAGGCGATGCGGTCGTAGCCGTTGTCCAGCAGCCACGAGATCGCAATGGCGGCGTCGTTGTAGACGCAGAAGCCCGATGCCCAGTCGGCCATGGCGTGGTGCATTCCGCCGCCGATACTCACGGCTCGCCGCGACCGTCCCGAGGCGATGGCACGCGCGGCGGTCAGGGTTCCGCCCGCGATGACCGCACTCGCCTCGTGCATGTCGGGGAAGACGGGGTTGTCCTCGGACCCGAGCCCGTGCAGGACGTCGGTAGCCCGCGCACCGAGGGGCAGATCGGTCGGGGCTCGCTTGACCGCGTCGACGTAGGCAGGCGTGTGGATCCTCAGAAGATCACCGTCCGTCGCCGCGACCGGTGGGACCAGTTCCGCGCCGTCGAGCAGTCCGATGCCGCGCGCGAGGTCCATGGTCAGGGCCAGGCGGGTCGGATTCATGGGGTGGTCGTCGCTCCACCGATAGTTGAGGTAGTCCGCGCTCCAGACCAGAGCGGGCTGTCCCGGTGGCGACTGCGTGCTCGGGGACTGCAAGGTCATGTTCCTCAACCTACGTGTCCGATTCCACGTTCGTCCGCAACTCGCGGACAACCGATCGACGACCGCCCGCGTGGCCGACACGGCGCACCACGGTGCGCGGCTCCGTACCGGTAGAATCACACACCGACGAAGGGTGTGATTGTGAAGGATCTGGTGGACACCACCGAGATGTATCTCCGGACCATCTACGACTTGGAAGAAGAAGGTGTCGTACCGCTGCGCGCCCGCATCGCCGAGCGCCTCGAGCAGAGTGGACCCACGGTGAGCCAGACGGTGGCTCGCATGGAGCGGGACGGACTGCTGCTGGTCGCCGGTGACCGGCACCTGCAGCTCACGGACAAGGGCCGCGAACTCGCGGTCTCGGTGATGCGCAAGCACCGCCTCGCGGAGCGACTGCTCGTCGACATCATCGGGCTGCGGTGGGAAGACGTCCATGCGGAGGCGTGCCGCTGGGAGCACGTGATGAGCGAAGAGGTGGAACGTCGACTGGTCGAGGTGCTCGACAACCCGACCACCTCGCCGTACGGCAACCCGATCCCCGGCCTCGATCTGCTGGGATCCTCGCGTCCGACGGAACAGCCGGAAGACCTGGTGCGGCTCAGCGACATCCCGCCGGGATCGCCCACGGCCGTGGTGGTTCGCCGCCTCGCCGAGTACGTGCAGTCCGATCCCGACACGATCGCGCGGCTGCGCGAAGCGGGTGTGGTTCCCGACGCCCGTGTGACGGTCGCCGTCTCGTCCGGTGTCGTCACCATCACCGTGCCGGGTCACGACGACGTCGACATCTCGGAGGAGATGGCACACGCCGTCCAGGTCCGTTCCCTCTGATCCGTTCCTTCTGTCACTGCTGCAAGGAGTTTCGACGTGAAGTTCGTGGTGACCGGCGGCGCAGGCTACGTAGGTAGTGTCTGCGCCGCTGTACTGATGGAGAACGGTCACGACGTCGTCGTGGTCGATGATCTGTCCACCGGAAACGCCGACGGTGTTCCGGACGGCGCCACGTTCGTCGAGGGCAACGTCGCGGACGTCATCGCCTCCGTTCTCGCGTCCGACACGTTCGACGGTGTGCTCCACTTCGCGGCGCAGTCCTTGGTCGGCGAGTCGGTGGAGAAGCCGGAGAAGTACTGGCGCGGCAACCTGGGCGCGGCACTGGAGCTCCTCGACGCCATCGTGGCGAACGGCGTTCCGCGGCTTGTGTTCTCGTCCACCGCAGCAACCTACGGCGAACCCGAGAGCACACCGATCACCGAGGACTTCGCGACGCGTCCGACCAACCCGTACGGTGCCAGCAAGCTCGCCATCGACAACGCGATCACCGGTTACACGGCGGCGCACGGCTTCGGCGCGACCAGCCTGAGGTACTTCAACGTGGCGGGCGCGCACGCGGGTCTCGGCGAGAACCGCGTCGTGGAAACGCATCTCATTCCCCTCGTTCTGCAGGTCGCGGCCGGGCATCGGGATGCGATCTCCGTCTTCGGCACCGACTGGCCCACCCCCGACGGCACTGCGGTGCGCGACTACATCCACGTTCGGGACCTCGCCGACGCGCACCTGCGAGCGTTGTCTCAGAGCGTTCCGGGCAGCCACCGCATCTTCAATCTGGGAAGCGGCGAGGGTTTCTCGGTCCGTGAGGTCATCGACTCCTGCCGTCGCGTCACCGGCGTCGACATCACGGTGAAGGACGCGCCGCGTCGTGCGGGTGATCCTGCCGTTCTGGTCGCCTCCAGCGAGAAGGCGATGGCGGAACTCGGATGGAAGCCCGAGTCCACCGATCTCGATGTCATCGTCGCCGATGCCTGGGAGTTCCTCCGATCTCTCGGTGACAAGGCTCATTCCGCGCGGTAGCCCCCTGCGTTCGGTTCCGGATCGCGGAGCCCGGGGTCGTCGGCCAGGTCGTGCGCCGAGGCGATCAACTCGCGGACCACGTCCGGCCTCACGCCGTTCTGCAGCGCAGTGTCGAGAAGCACCGCGAAACTGTACTCGGGTGCCGCTTCGAGGGCGCTCTGCAGTGCGACACCGGCCAGCGGGCCGTCACCGCGCGCGTAGGACCACACCCCCACCATCGTCGCTGACGGCGCTCGGTCGGGCCCGGTAAGTCGGCGAGTGAGGTACACCCAGACCTGCTCGGCAGCCTCCGCGTGATCCGAGTCCGCCAAGGACAGGAGAGCGTCGCGAACCGTGATCACCGTCAGGGCCACCGCAAGGAACGCCGCCTGACGGTCCTCGACGTGTCCCGCACGGTGGACTGCCGCCACGATCGCCGTCGCCCGCGAGAGCAGCCGGCCCGGCGTCGTGTCCTCGGTCTCGGCGGCCGCGATGTCCACCTCGCGCGCGAATCGCTCGCGCGTGACCGTGTCGAGCAGGCTCAGCGACCGCTCGATGTCGGTGCGCGCTGCTCTGATCTGTCGACCGGCGACGACGCGGGACGCTGCGCTCGGTGACGCCATGGGGTCGGGAAGGACGCCGCGTCGGGTGTCGCCGGGTGAGCTCGTCCACCGCTCCCCCGTCACGAGGTGCGCAATGCGGTGGACGCCGAGCAGCTCTATTCCGCAGGGCTCGAGTGCTGCAGCGAGCGTGGACGCGATCGAACCGATCCCGCGAGCGGAACGAGTTCCCGTCACCAGGATCGCAACCACGCCGAGGACGCCGTCGCGGACGCACACCTCGGCGCACCGTCCGGCCAGCTCCTGGACCACGAGGTGTCCTCCGACAGGCGGAAGATCGTGGCGCATCACCACCTCGACGGTGGTGGCGGCGCCTGTGCTGTCCGGGCCGAGGCAGACGAGGACGATCGACTGCTCCGGGACGAAACCGAGCAGCGCGGGCAGAGCGGCGATGAGGTTGCCGACTCCGCTGACGCGATGAACCCGGCCCTCGTCGTCGGTGTCGGATCGGGATGGGCGAGCGGGATACGGTCGTCGAGTCATGCCACCGGACTGTCCTCGCCGATCGTCGAGGGGCCGACCCGTGACCTGGGCGGAAAATTACCCCGGGGATGAACGAGGTGCCCCGGGGACGAACGCGGTCCACGGGTTCCGGCAGGCGGGATCGCTAGACTCCGGAAGCGACGGATGCCCTGCTCGCCGATGGAGACCACACCGATGAATACGACACTGTCCGACGGCGAGACCGAAGCCGGGACGATCCGACGCGCACCTGCCCTGGCGTGGGTGATGCTGATCGGCGGAGTGATCGGATTCGCCGCCGCCGTGGTTCTCACCGTGGACAAGTTGAGGCTGATCGCAGACTCGTCGTATGCGCCGTCCTGCAACATCAACGCGGTCGTGAACTGCGGGTCTGTGATGGAGTCGGCGCAGGCTTCCGTGCTCGGATTTCCCAACTCGTTCATGGGAGTCGGCGGCTTCGCCATCGTCGCCATGATCGGCGCAGCACTGGTGCTCGGTGTCCACCTGGAACGCTGGTTCTGGGTCGCGGTGCAGGTCGGCGTCACCGCGGCGGTGCTGTTCGTGCACTGGCTGATCGTGCAGAGCCTCTACCGGATCGGCGCCCTGTGCCCGTACTGCATGGTGGTGTGGGCGGTGACGGTTCCAGTGTTCTGGTACGTCACGCTGCACAACGTCGCCCTCTTCCGCCCGACGCGCCGTCCCGTGTCGTCCGCGTGGCACCGCGTGCCCGTGGCGGTGTGGTTCGTGGTGGTCGCCGCGCTCGTCGCCCAGCGCTTCGTCCTCACGTCGGACTGATCTATCCGCCTGCCTTCACCTTCTGCACGGCAGCAGTGAAGAGCTGATCGAGGGTGGCCGCGTCGGGGTCGAGTTCACCGAACGACATGTAGGTGGCCGTGATGCGCACGTCGTCGACCTGCGCGATCAACGAGAGCATGGACTGCGTGACGTCGCCCGCCTGACCACCGGAGCTGACGATACGGCGAAGCGCGAGCGTGTCGTCGGCCCCGATCGGAGGAGGCGGCACCAACTCCGTCGACACCATGGTCTCCACACCGTTCGATGTCGCCGTCACCTCGGAACACTGTTCCCACAGCGCTTTCCGATCCTCCAGCGACGTGGTCACGCGAGCCAGCTCGACGGAGATCGTCGCCCGATCGGCAGGATCGGTTCCGACGACGAGCGAGGTCGAGTCGGCGTCGGTGCCCCGTTGTTCGGGCTTGCACCCCGCCGGATCGACCGAGGCGCCGGAGGCGATGCCGTCGAGATCCTGGGATGCCTGAGCCACGGCCTGAGGCGGAAGGACGACTGCTTGATATGTCGACGGGAAGACCGACGGGTCGATCGTCAGGGCAGCCAGCGACCCGGACCCGGGGGTGGCACCGGTGGTGGGTGTCGCCGACGTGCTGGTCGCGGAAGTCGAGGGCGCGGACGACGTCGCCGTCGAGGGCCTCGAACTCGACCCGGCTTCCGGCACACCGGACACTGTCGTTCCCCCGCACCCGACCAGAGCCACGATCGACAGTCCGGCCAGCGCGGCGCCGACGCCCGCTCTGCGCGAACGCGGCGCGTCGTCGGGGCGGGTCGGCATCGTTGCGTGGCTGGTCACGATGCCGACCCTGTCATATCCCGTGCGCCCGACCGCCGACCCCACACCGGGCAGACATCAACCTGTTATCAGGAACCGCGCGCGATCCATTCCTCGAGATGAGGTGTCTCGTCGCCGATCGAGGTCCCGTCGCCGTGACCGGTGTTCACGATCGTCTCGGGCGGGAGTGCGAACAGACGTTCCCGGATGCTGCCGATGATGGTCGGGAAGTCGGAGTACGACCGCCCGGTGGCGCCCGGTCCACCGGAGAACAGTGTGTCGCCGCTGAACAGGTGACCGGCTTCGGGGAGGTAGAGGCAACTGGACCCCGGTGAGTGACCGGGGGTGTGCAGGACCCGGATCTCAGTGCCCGCGACAGAAATACGGTCGTCGTCCGCCAGATCGCGGTGCGCCACGTCGGGATGGGTCTGCTGCCAGAGGACGTCGTCCGCCGGGTGCAGCAGGATCGGTGCGTCGAGCCGCTCCGACAGCTGCGGGGCGACGGTCACATGGTCGTTGTGCCCGTGCGTGCACAGCACCGCGACGACCTTCCGGCCACCGACGGCGTCGACGATCGGGCCGGCGTCGTGAGCCGCATCGATCACCACGACCTCGGAGTCGTCGCCGACGATCCAGATGTTGTTGTCGACGTCCCAGGATCCGCCGTCGAGCTCGAACGTGCCCGAGGTGACGACCCTTTCGACCCGGAAGCCGGAAGGCGTGGTCACAGAACCACCACCGAACGCAGGACCTGACCCTTGGCCATGGTGTCGAACGCCGCTTCGACGTCGTCGAGCGAGATGCGCTCGGTGACGAACTTCTCGAGGGGCAACCGGCCCTGCTGGTAGAGATCGACCAGCATCGGGAAGTCCCGCTCGGGCAGGCAGTCCCCGTACCAGGACGACTTGAGCGACCCACCGCGGCTGAAGAAGTCGATGAGCGGCATCTCGAGGGTCATCTCCGGCGTCGGGACACCGACGAGGACGACGGTGCCGGCGAGGTCGCGGGCGTAGAACGCCTGCTTCCACGTCTCCGGACGCCCGACGGCGTCGATGACGACGTCGGCACCGAAGCCGCCGGTCAGTTCCTGGATGGCCTCGACCGCATCCACGTCGGAGGCGTCGACGGTGTGCGTGGCGCCCAGATCGCGAGCCCACTCCAACTTTCCCTTGTCCCGGTCGACCGCGATGATCGTGCCTGCGCCTGCCAGCCGAGCCCCGGCGATCGCGGCGTTGCCGACGCCGCCGCATCCGATGACGGCGACGGAGTCACCGCGTCCGACGTTGCCGGTGTTCATCGCCGCGCCCAGGCCCGCCATGACGCCGCAGCCGAGCAGTCCGACGACGGCGGGGTCGGCGGAGGGGTCGACCTTGGTGCACTGGCCCTCGTGGACGAGCGTCTTGTCCGCGAATGCTCCGATACCCAGGGCCGGAGACAGTTCGGTGCCGTCCTCGAGCGTCATCGTGCGGGAGGCGTTGTGGGTGTCGAAGCAGTACCAGGGCTCACCGCGCTTGCAGGCACGACACTGTCCGCACACTGCGCGCCAGTTCAGGACCACGAAGTCGCCGACCTCGACGTGAGTTACCGCATCACCGACGGTCTCCACGACACCCGCGGCCTCGTGGCCGAGCAGGAACGGGAACTCGTCGTTGATTCCACCCTCGCGGTAGTGCAGGTCGGTATGGCACACACCACACGCCTGGATCGTCACCACGACGTCGTTGGGACCGGGATCCGGAATGACGATGGTCTCGATGGACACCGGAGCACCCTTGCTCCGAGCGATCACGCCGCGGACCTGCTGTGGCATTTCTTGCCTCCATCTGTCGGTACTGCCGGGTGCTGTGAACCTGACCGTCACCCTAACGATGCACAGGTGCGAACTGCTGCATCGGACAGGTGTTCACCCAGTCGTGACACGCACGGCACACCGGATTCTCCTCATGGGACTACATGTTGGGGCATGTCGGACCAACTCGAATACGACCTGGTAGTCATCGGTTCCGGACCGGGAGGGCAGAAGGCCGCGATCGCGGCGGCGAAACTGGGCAAGCGCGTCGCCATCATCGAGAAGGGCAGCATGCTCGGCGGCGTGTGCGTCAACACGGGCACCATCCCGTCGAAGACGCTGCGCGAGGCGGTTCTCTATCTGACAGGCCTCAATCAGCGGGAGCTCTACGGAGCGAGCTATCGGGTCAAGGCGAACATCACGCCGTCGGATCTGTTGGCCAGGACATCCCACGTGATCGGCAAGGAGGTCGAGGTCGTCCGATCGCAGTTGCTGCGCAACCGAATAGAGATGATCACCGGCGAGGGCCGGTTCCTCGACGCGCACACCATCGCCGTGGACGACCGCAGTCGCGGCGAGCGCATCACGGTCGGCGCGCGGAACGTCGTGATCGCCACCGGGACGGCGCCCGCCCGTCCCGACGACGTCGAGTTCGACAACTACCGCGTGCTGGACTCCGACGGCATTCTGGATCTGCAATTCATCCCGTCGTCGATGGTGGTGGTCGGAGCCGGCGTCATCGGGATCGAGTACGCCTCCATGTTCGCGGCGCTCGGGTGCAAGGTGACCGTGGTCGAGAAGCGCGACACCATGCTCGACTTCTGTGACCGCGAGATCGTCGAGTCGCTGCAGTTCCACCTGCGTGATCTCGCGGTCACATTCCGCTTCGGAGAGGCGGTCACGGCTGTCGACGTGGGTCCGTCGGGAACGGTCACCACGCTGGCGAGCGGGAAGAAGATCCCGGCCGAGACAGTGATGTACTCGGCCGGACGCCAGGGCATGACCGACGGTCTGGATCTGGAGAAGGCCGGACTGGAGGCGGACGCCCGAGGACGGATCGACGTCGACGACGACTTCCAGACCAAGGTGGACACCATCTACGCGGTCGGCGATGTCATCGGATTCCCCGCGTTGGCTGCGACGTCGATGGATCAGGGTCGACTGGCCGCGTATCACGCCTTCGGCGAGCCGGGGAACAAGCTCACCGACCTCCAACCCATCGGCATCTACTCCATCCCGGAGGTGTCCTACGTCGGCGCGACGGAGGTGGAACTGACGAAGAACTCGGTTCCCTACGAGGTGGGCGTGTCCCGCTACCGCGAACTCGCGCGCGGACAGATCGCGGGAGACTCCCACGGGATGCTGAAACTGATCGTGTCCACCGTCGACCGACGGGTCCTCGGCGTGCACATCTTCGGTTCCGGCGCGACCGACCTGGTGCACATCGGCCAGGCGGTCATGGGGTGCGGGGGCACGGTCGACTACCTCGTCGACGCCGTTTTCAACTATCCGACCATGTCCGAGGCGTACAAGGTCGCGGCGCTGGACGTCGCCAACAAGATCCGGGCTCTGGAGGCCTTCACGCGCTGACCGGCGACAGCGGGGAATGTCGGGGTGCCCGCCGTCGTTGGGAGGAGAAACGGGTGAAGCCCGGTCGCGCAGGGTCGCTGTGGGAAAATGGGGTAACCGCACAGTGGTGACCCGGCGGGACACGCACGGCGACGAGGAAGGACACCGGCATGGACGAGAAGTCGAGAATGTACGAGCTGGAGTTTCCGGCGCCCCGAGTGGCGTCCGAGGACGGGGTGGGTCCGGTTCTGGTGCACGGCCTCGAGGGCTACTCCGACGCCGGTCACGCGGTGAAGCTGGCCACCACGCACCTGCGCGAGACGCTCGAGACGGAACTGGTCGCGTCGTTCGACGTCGACGAGTTGCTGGACTACCGCTCGCGTCGACCGATGATGACGTTCTCCGCGGACCACTTCTCCGACTACGACGAGCCGTACCTCAACCTGTACGCGGTTCAGGACGCCGTCGGCACTCCGTTCCTGCTGCTGGCGGGTCTGGAACCGGATCTGAAGTGGGAGAAGTTCACCGCCGCCGTGCGACTGCTGTCCGAGCAGCTCGGCGTTCGTCGCACCATCGGTCTGAACTCCATCCCCATGGCGGTTCCGCACACCCGTCCGCTGGGTGTGACAGCCCATTCGAGCGACACCGATCTGGTGGGCGAGAACCACAAGTGGTCCGGTGAGCTCCAGGTGCCGGCCAGCGCGTCGTCGCTTCTCGAGTACCGGATGGCGCAGCACGGTCACGAGTCGATGGGCTACTCCGTGCACGTTCCGCACTACCTCGCGCAGACGGCGTACCCGAGTGCCGCCGAGACGCTGCTCGAACTCGTGGCGGAGTCGTCCAAGCTCACCATCCCGCTGGGTGCGCTCACCGAGTCGGCGGCTCGCGTGCGCGAGCAGGTCGACCAGCACGTCGAGGGCAACCCGGAGGTCCAGTCCGTGGTCCAGGCACTGGAGCGCCAGTACGACACCTTCGTCACGGCGCAGGAACAACAGTCCACACTGCTCGCCGCGGACGAGGAACTGCCCAGCGGAGACGAGCTGGGAGCCGAATTCGAGAAGTTCCTCGCGGAGCAGACCGCGTTCGTCGAGGACGAGCCCTCCACACCACCGTCGGACGATTCCGACGGCGATACCGACCACTCCTGACGTTCGGTGTTCTTACCCAGTCGTAACGCGAGCGTCGCTTCGCAGAAGCGGCCTCGGGTCTAGGCTCGGTCGGCGACACGCCCTTGTGTCGCCGATCGAGAGGGGCTCGGATGTCGGACAAACGTCGGCGTGTTCTGCGCCCGGTTCCCGACGCGGAGCCCCGACTGCACTTCCGCACCATCCACGGCTACCGCCGTGCGTTCAGGATGGCCGGCGAGGGCCCCGTCCTTCTGCTGATCCACGGCATCGGTGACAGTTCCGAGACGTGGCTGGACGTCCTGCCGCACCTCGCGTCGAAGTACACGGTCATCGCGCCGGATCTTCTCGGTCACGGTCTCAGCGACAAGCCTCGCGCCGACTACTCCGTGGCCGCGTACGCCAACGGCATCCGCGATCTGCTGGTCACGCTCGGCCTCGATTCGGTGTCCGTCGTCGGACATTCACTGGGTGGCGGTGTGGCCATGCAGTTCGCCTACCAGTTCCCCGACATGGTCGAGCGCCTCGTCCTCGTCTCCGCGGGCGGCGTCACCAAGGATGTGCATCCGGCGCTGCGCCTGATGGCTACGCCCGTGATCAACGAAGCATTCAAGCTGCTCCGCATCCCCGGCGCGATGACTCTGCTCCGCGTCGCGGGCTCCGCCATCGACCAGCTCGACGGCACTCCTCTGCATCCCGGTGCCGTGCTCCACGACACGCCGGACCTCGTCCGCGTCCTGGCCAATCTTCTCGACTCCACCGCGTACGACGCCTACCTGCGAACTCTGCGCGCCGTCGTCGACTGGCGCGGCCAGGTGGTCACGATGCTGGACCGCTGTTACCTGACCGAGAACCTGCCCGTGCAGTTGATCTGGGGCGACCAGGACACTGTCATACCGGTGGCCCACGCCCACCTCGCGCACGCGGCGATGCCCGGCTCGTCCCTGACGGTCTTCCGCGGCGCCGGGCACTTTCCGTATCGCGACGACCCGATGCACTTCCTCGAAGTCCTCGAGGACTTCATGAACAGCACGATGCCACTGAAGTTCGACGAGCAGAGGTGGCGTCAGATGCTCGTCTCGGGAGTCGGCGAGGACGCGATCACCGGGAGCGCGGTCACCCGCCAGGCCGTCCTGGGTGCCATGGGTTCGGACGAGCGGTCCGCTACGTAGCCTGTAGGACATGCTGCTGACCGAGATGGTTCCTGACTCCGCGTCGGCCGACGATCTGTACGACGCGTTCACCACCTGGGTCACCGACCGCGGACTGGAGCTGTATCCGCTGCAGGACGAGGCCGTCATCGAACTGGTGTCCGGTAACAACGTCGTGCTCGCCACCCCGACCGGCTCGGGGAAGTCGATGGTGGCCATCGCCGCTCACTTCGCCGCCTATGCCGCCGGCATCCGATCCTTCTACACGGCGCCGATCAAGGCACTCGTCAGCGAGAAGTTCTTCGCGCTGTGCGAGATCTTCGGCGCCGACAAGGTCGGCATGGTCACCGGCGACGCCTCGGTCAATGCGTCGGCACCCATCATCTGTGCGACCGCGGAGATCGTCGCCAACATGGCACTGCGCGAGGGCGCCGACTCCTCCATCGGCCAGGTCATCATGGACGAGTTCCACTACTACTCCGAGCCCGATCGCGGCTGGGCGTGGCAGGTGCCGCTCATCGAACTCCCCCACGCTCAATTCCTGCTGATGTCCGCCACTCTCGGCGACGTCTCGTTCTTCCGCGACGACCTGACCCGGCGCACCGGCCGCGTGACGACGGTCGTCGAAGGGTCCGAACGGCCTGTGCCGCTGATGTTCTCGTACCGCCTCACCCCGGTGGTCGAGACCATCGAGGAACTCGTGTCCACTCACCTGGCGCCGGTCTACGTCGTGCACTTCACGCAGGCGTCCGCGCTGGAACGGGCGCAGGCGCTGACATCGATCACGGTGGCGTCGAAGGAGACCAAGGCGGCGATAGCCGAGGCCATCGGCGGCTTCCGCTTCACCACCGGATTCGGAAAGACGTTGTCCCGGTTGGTCCGCCACGGGATCGGTGTGCACCACGCGGGCATGCTTCCGCGGTACCGACGCCTGGTCGAGAAGCTCGCCCAGGAGGGCCTGCTGGCCGTCATCTGCGGGACCGACACGCTGGGCGTGGGTATCAACGTGCCCATCCGTACCGTGCTGCTCACCGGACTCACCAAGTACGACGGCGTCCGCACCCGCCAGCTACGGGCCCGCGAGTTCCACCAGATCGCCGGTCGCGCAGGCAGAGCCGGCTACGACACCCTCGGCACCGTCATGGTGCAGGCACCCGAACACGAGGTGGAGAACGCCCGGTTGGTGGCCAAGGCCGGAGACGATCCCAAGAAGCTCAAGCGGATCCAGCGTAAGAAAGCACCGGACGGCTTCGTCTCCTGGGGCAAACCGAGCTTCGAGCGACTCGTGGCGGCGAGCCCCGAGCCACTGACCTCGAAGTTCACCGTGAACAACTCGATGTTGCTCAACGTCATCGCCCGCCCGGGCAGTTGTTTCGACGCGATGCGGCATCTGCTCGAGGACAACCACGAGACCAGGGCCAACCAACGGCGGCACATTCTCCAGGCGGTGCGGTTGTATCGGGGTCTACGCGACGCCGGCATCGTCGAGCAGCTCCCCGAGCCCGACGAGGACGGTCGCACCGCGCGCCTGACCGTCGATCTGCAACGCGATTTCGCACTCAACCAACCGCTGTCCCCGTTCGCTCTCGCGTCGTTCGAACTGCTCGATCTCGAGTCGCCGTCGTACGCGCTCGACGTCGTGTCGATCATCGAGGCGACACTCGACGATCCCCGGCAGATCCTGATGGCACAGCAGCACGCGGCGCGCGGCGAGGCCGTGGCGCAGATGAAGGCGGACGGCCTCGAGTACGAGGAACGCATGGAGTTGCTCGAGGAGGTGACTTGGCCCAAGCCCCTCGAGGAGCTGCTGCGGCCGGCGTTCGAGATCTACCGCGGCGGACACCCGTGGCTGTCGGAGTTCGGGCTGTCGCCCAAATCCGTGGTGCGCGACATGATCGAGAAGTCGATGACGTTCACGGAGCTGATCTCGCACTACGGTCTCTCCCGCTCCGAGGGCTCGGTGCTGCGGTACCTCGCCGACGCGTATCGCGCTCTGCGACAGACGGTTCCACCGGAGGCGCGCACCGAGGACGTCCAGGACATCACCGAATGGCTCGGCGAAACGGTGCGCCAGGTCGACTCCAGCCTTCTCGACGAGTGGGAGAACCTCACCGACCCCACCTTCGACGAGGAGGGCACGCCCGTCGTCGCGTACGGTGCCGACACACCGAAACCCATCTCCGCGAACCCACGAGCGTTCCGGATCATGGTGCGCAACGCCCTGTTCCGACGCGTCGAGCTCGCGTCGCGACGCCGGTGGGACCTCCTCGAGGAGCTGGGCGACGACGTCGATTGGCAGGACGAACTCGAGCCCTACTTCGAGGAGTACGGCGAGATCGGAATGACACCGACCGCGCGCGGACCCCACCTGTTCTCGTTCGTCCAGACCCGCGACGAGACCACCGCAAGGCAAGTTCTCGACGACCCCGAGGGCGACCACGGGTGGTCCTTCGACGCCACAGTCGACGTCGAGGAGTCCGACGAACTGGCCGAGGTCGTGTTCGACGACATCACCGTCACCGCAGGCTGAGAGGAAGACCATGCCATTCGACGTCCATGTCGTGCGGGTGTTCACCGACGACCAGGGTCGGTGGGGCAACCCTCTCGGCATCGTCGACGCTGTGTCCATTGCCCCGGCCGATCGTCAATCCGTGGCGCACGAGCTGCAATACAGCGAGACCGTGTTCGTCGACGTTCCCGCCGGCGCGGCGCAGTCCACGGCCCTCCGCATCCACACGCCCGCCGTCGAGTTGCAGTTCGCCGGGCACCCCACCGTGGGCACCGCCGCTTGGCTGGCCGATCGCGGTACGCCGGTGGATGCGTTACTCGTTCCCGCGGGCGAGGTTGCCGTCCGATTCGCCGACGGCGTCACCTACGTCCGGGCTCGCCCGTCATGGGCGCCGCAGTTCGAGTTCCATCCGGTCGCCGCGCCGGCCGATGTCCTCGCCCTGGACCCGTCCGACTTCACCGACGGTCACCACTACGTGTGGGCGTGGGTGGACGAGGGCCGCGGCGCGATCCGTTCCCGCATGTTCGCGCCCGACATGGGCGTTCCGGAGGACGAAGCAACGGGCGCGGCCGCCGTTCGTGTCACCGAACTACTGGGGCGCAATCTGAGCATCGTGCAGGGACGAGGCTCGGTCCTGTCGACCACGCTCTCCGACGACGGGTGGGTGGAGCTCGGTGGGCGCGTGGTGGCGGACGAGTCCCGAACGCTCTAGTCCAGGACCACCGCGATCTCACGCCCGAGTTCGACGCCCTCCGCCAACGGCAGGTGATCACCGCTCCAGAACCTGCCGGGGTCGTACCAGTTGGCTCGTCGGCGCGGCGGTTTCAGTCCCACCCGGTCGAACGGCTTCAGCGGCGTCGGTGATTCGCGCGGATCGAGCAGACCCATCGCCTCGTACGTCAGGGCCACCACCTCCGCGCAGTAGGCGGTCTCGAGTCGACGGTCGTCCTTGGCCGACACTGCCGGGAGTCGCCCCGCGAACCATCTGCCCGCCAGCCTTGCCGTGGTCGGGAACGCGGTGCCGTCGAGCCGCGCGATGGTCCGCATCAGGTCGTCTTCCTGCGCGTGCGTGATGGGCGACTGCAGTTGCCGGAACCAGCATTTCTGGTCGTAGCGCTCGCCCCAATGGGTGACCGCGTCGCGGAGGTCGTGCAACTGCACACCACGCTGGTGCCGCCCGGTCCACATGTCGGGCAACGATTGCCCCAGCTCCGCATGCCACATCAGGGGCGGCAGATCGTCGAGGACCACGGCCATGCCCACGTGGTTGACCGGGCTGTTCGTCAGCGTCTGGATCGCACGATCCGCCGCCGATCGTCCGCGGAAGATCCAGAGATCGCCTGTCCGCGTGGTCTCCACGGCGGTGGCGAGGTTGACTGAGGACACTCCGTCGACGCTCGTCGACGACGAGCCTAGTTCGTGGCGCTAGCCTTCATGAATGGCTGCACGATCCCGAAAGATCTCCATACGTGGTCTGCTGAAGGTCGCAGGCCTCGCCGGCGCCGTCGGCGTGGCAGCGTCCGGTGTCCTCGTCGCCCGCAACGAGCGCCAGCGTCGACAGTACGAACCGGACGAGGTGCGCGAGCGGTTGCACCAGCGGCTGGCCGTCGCCACGTCCACGAAGCACTAGCGTTCGATCGTCACCTCGTAGCTGATCGGCGTGGTGATCGAGCGTGCGATGAAGCAGTAGTCGGCGACTCGATGATGCACCTGTTCGGCAAGATCCGCGTCGCTCGACGCGTCGATCCGCACCACAGGTCTCAGTGTCACGGACTCGAATTGTCCTGCCCCACCGGGTTCTTCGATCATGACCGCGATCGGCGCGTCGACGTACGAGGTCACGATGACACCCGCCTGCGCTGCCAGCCCGAGATACCAGAGCATGTGGCACTGGGCGATGGACGCCACGAACAACTGCTCCGGATTCCACCTCGACGCGTCGCCACGAAACGCGGGATCCGACGACCCTGCGATGGCGGGAACTCCTGGCGCTTCCACATCGTGGTCGCGGGAGTACGACCGGATCGTCCTCGTTCCGTCTCCGGTGTTTCCGGTCCAGGTGACGGCGATCTCGTACTCGTGGCGAATGCTGGTCACGAGGCGCACTCCTCGTCCGGCGCTGCGCGGAACCGCTCGTCGCGCCGATAGTCCCGCAGTCGGCGCGCGAGCGCCTCGGCAACCTGTCCGGGCGCGTCATCGCCCACCAACAGTCGCAGCCTGTCGTCGTCCGGGCTGCGGACATGGTCGACGATCACCGCCGCAGCATCCGCAGGCGCCGTTCCGCCGCCCGTCCCCTCCCGCGGCCACGGTACGTCGGGGGTGCCGAACACCGCGGTCCGCAGATCGTCGTAGTCGGGAGACGGAGCGCTGAATCGCATGCTTCGTGTGCCCCACTGGGTATTGACCGCGCCGAGCTCCGCGATGCTCACGCGAATCCCGAAATCCTTCACCTCGGCTGCCATCGCCTCACTGAAGGCTTCGAGCGCCCACTTCGACGCGGCGTACAGGCCCAGGGTGGGCATCGTGCCGACGGCTCCGACGGTCGAGATCTGCACGATGTGGCCGGACCGCCGAGGCCGCATGACCTCGACGGCTGCCTGACTGAGCCAGAGCGCACCGAAGAAGTTCGTGTCGACGATGTCGCGGGCCTCATGCTCCGTCGTCTCCTCGATGGCACCCACCGCCCCGTGACCCGCGTTGTCGACCAGTACGTCGAGGCGGCCGAACTTCTCGACGACGGAGGAGACGACCGCCCGCGCCGCGCCGCGATCGCGCACGTCCAGGTGATCGACGACGAGTCGCTCGTGAGCGGGAAGGTCTGCCTCGCCCCTCACGGTCGCCATCACGGTGTCGCCCACGTCGAGCACACGGTCCACCAGCGCACGACCGAGCCCTCGACTCGCACCGGTGATCAGCCACACCCGGCCTGTCACGATCCGACCCCCGCTCGACGGGTGTACTCGGCGATGACGACGCCGGAGTCGAACGCCCGCAGTCGGGTGCGCTCGAACGGTCGGTCGGCGTACCGAACACCGGCGAACAGGCGCACACCGTCACCGAGAACCACCGGGTTGATCTTCAGGACGAGTCGGTCGATCCGGTCGACGAGGCCACCCGCCAGCGCTCCCCCACCTGCCAGCCAGATCCCGGCGCCGTCCTCCCCACGAAGTCGGTCGAGGGTGGCTGCCGGATCGTTCGTGACGGTCACGTCGTCGGACTCGGATCGACGGTGCCGGGACGCCACGAACTGCCGCAGGTGCGGATAGGGGCTGACGATGCCGACGTCCAGGGCGGCGGAGTATGTCGTCCACCCCATGATCACCGTGTCGAACATCGTTGCGTCCGATTGGATCCCTAGCGCATCCTGCACGTGTCCGGGAAGCGTGTCCGCGAACTCGTCCACGAGCACTTCCATATGGTCGCCCTCGTCGAGGAAGGCGCTCCAGGTGCCGTCGGGAGCCGCGATGAATCCGTCGAGACTCGTCGCCACGTAGTACGTCACATCGCGCATGGGTGATCCCCTTTCGGTCAGGCCCTTGCACGGTAGGTGCTCGACGGCCCCGCGCGCGACCCATTTCCGCAGTGGCGCAGGTCCTCGGTTGCATCTCATGCCACCCGATCGTGGTCAAGTGTGCCGATTGGCAGAATTTCCGACGATCGGGTGCCGAAAAGTGCACGAGTACTACGTGTTCGAACACACGTATCCCGACGTGCAGGAGTTTCGTACGGTCGAGCGATGCGGCTTCGTCGATCTGTTCGGGACAACCTGGTCGCGCCCGGGGCCATCCGTGCGGCCGCGTACGCCCGCGGTATCGCTCTGGACGAGCATCAACTCGCCGCGGCCGACGCGCTCGAACAGCTTCGACATCGCGGCGTCTACCTGTGGGGTCCGCCCGGTCGCGGCAAGACGTGGTTGATGGACACCTATTCCGCTCTGGCGTCGACCGACCGGAAAGTGCGCACTCACTTCCATCGCTTTCTCGCGGACCTCCATACGGTTCTTCACAAGAACGGCCACGACCTGGCTGCCGCACTGGACCATCTCGTCGGCGACGTCGATGTCCTGTGCTTCGACGAACTGCACGTCCACGATCCAGCGGACGCGATCTTCGTCAGTCGACTCCTGACAGCGCTGTTCGAGCGTCCGACGGTTGTTGTCGCGACATCGAACTACCCACCCGGCGGACTCCTCCCGAACCCGTTGTTCCACAACATGTTCGAGCCGACAATCCATCTCATCGAACGGTCGATGGACGTCGTGTGTGTCGACGGACCGATCGATTACCGCACAGTGGATCCCACGTCGACACGCACGGGATTCGCTGCAGGTCAATGGATCACTCTCCGGGAGCCGGACCCGAGCGGGTTGAAGTCTCCCGAACCTCGGGAGGCCGAGCGTCTCACGATCGGCGGCCGAACCGTCGAGGCACTAGCCGTGCGCGCAGACCTGGTGTGGTTCACCTTCGACTCGTTATGCGTCCGGCCCCACGCCCCGACAGATTTCCTCGCCCTGGCAGAACGCTTCCCCCGGTGGGTGATCAGCGAAATCCCGGGGCCGAGCCGACTCGCCCGCGACGCTGCTCATCGTTTCGGCTCTCTCGTCGACGTCCTGTACGACGCGTCCATCCGAACGGACTTCCTAGCGGATGTCCCACTGAAGGAATTCCTCGGCAGTCGATACCTGCCCATCGACGCCTGCCGCATGGCCAGCCGGTTGGGTTCGGTCAGTCGCTCCGACGCGGGTGGGCAAGGCAGTCGATGACAATTCTGGCTACATCGTCGGCCGGTTCGAGAGGAAGGCTGTGGTGAGATGCAGCGTCGAGGAGGACTACCCGCGCTCGCGGTAGGACCTCGTCGACCTTGCGAGCCACGTTCGACGCCGAATGAGCCTTGCTCCGGCCTGCCAGGACGACGCTCACATCAGCTGTAATTGCAGCGAATTCGACCTTCGAAAGCTTCTTCGGTACGACCGGACGCTGCCGTGGGAAATGTGCAGCTCCGATGGTCAGGACGGACATCCACGTCGGATCCACGCCGATGCCGGCGCACTCCCACTCGACGAACGCACGTTGTCGACGTTCTGTCGGCATCGTGAGTAGCGGGACCGCACGCAGGAGATACGAAGCGCTCAGTCCCGTGAATACCGACGTGGGATCCACGAGGATCAGACGTGCAATTCCGCTACCCGGTGCGACAGCCCTGGAAGCGGCCACCATCGCTCCGTACGAATGGGCGACGACATCGACATCGTGCACACCCAGAGCACCGATCACTGCGTCGAACCACCCGTGAAGCTCTGCGATCGACGCGATGCGATCCGCGTGGGGAACACTTCGGCCGACGTCGCCCATCAGGTCGATCGCGAATACTCGGTGCGTGTGTCCCAATCGCCCAGCCAGAGAACCGAATACGGCCGAGGTTGCGCCGGCACCGGGGAGCAGGACCACGGGGCGGCCGTTCGGCGATCCGCACACGTTCACATGTGTGGTTCCGTGCTCTGTCAGCACGTCGCGCGTCTCCGTGTCCGGTGGCCAGTGTTCGAGCAGCGAGTCGTATGCATCGAAGAAGCGCTCACCCGCGGACGAGTCTGCGAACTGTCGAATGGTCTGCCTGCTCATGGCACCCTCACTTTATCTCGATCATCGAGACACTAGATCAGCGAGATATACTTGTCCAATGGCGCAGGAACCTCGGACGAACGATGCTGGTTCGGACCCTCACGTGCTGATCCACAAATTGAGGGAGGTCGTGGTCAGCCTCGACTTGCTCGGCGCCCGGTTCGCGCGCGTACACGATCTGCACCCCACTGATGTGCGCGCGCTGATTCTCCTTCTCGACGCCGAGCGCACCGGCCACCCTGCGACTCCAGGGTGGCTCGGGAGTGCGCTCGGCGTGAACTCTGCGTCGACGACGGCGTTGGTCGACCGGATGCAATCACGCGACTTGGTGTCCAGGACACGGGACACCGTAGACCGACGACGCGTGCTCCTCGAGGTGACGTCCACCGCGAGAACGCTGGGTGAGTCGTTCTTCGGTGATGCGATCGGTCGCGCAATGGTGTCGATGAATTCTCTGTCGCCATCCGACCGCGGAGTCGTCGACAGATTCCTCACCGACGTGAACACGGCGATCTCTGCGGAGTGACGGTAGCGCCTCAGCGAGTAGGACCTTCGTGTAGCTCGGCCCCTGCAGGGAAGGCGAGGACGAACTCTTCACCCACGTCACCGACCGCGTCCGAGACTGCCGTGGTCACGACGATGCGGTGATCGTCGACGGTCCGGATCCGCACTTCTCGACCCTGATAGGTGAACTTGTCCATCAGGAATCGGAGGCCGCGGCGCTCGAGCGCCTCTTCGGCCTCCGGCCACTCCGATACCGCGGCCAACGGTCGGCCGAGCCGGTCGACCGGCACCAGATCAGGTGCCTGTGACTGCATGTCGATCCACCCGATCACCTCGCCGTCCTCACGGCCGTGCGGAATCCAGTGATCGGGTACGGCCATGTCAGCTCGCGGTGGCGTCCAGAGCCCGCGACATGGACGCTGCCATCTGCTCGACCTCGTCGTCGGTCATGACGAACGCGGGCGAGAACTGGATCGCGCCGTTACCTGCCGCTCGGGCGGACACGCCCTCACGGCGCAGCGTCTTGACGAACGGCATCGCGTAGGTCGGGTCGGCGAACTGCACCGCCGCAACGACGCCCATGCCGCTGCGCACCTCGCTGATCAGATCGTGATTCGCCAGGGGTGAGAGATGCTGGTGCAGAGACGCTTCGAGCCGAGAGGCATGTGTCAGCAGGTCTTCGTCCTCGATGATGTCGAGGTTCGCCATCGCGGCTGCGGCCGCGCCCGCATGTCCGCCGTAGGTGTAGCCGTGGCGCCACCATGCGCCACCCTCGTAGAAGGGTGCGGCGACACGAGGGCTGACGAAGACGGCTCCCATCGGTACGTACCCGGACGTGAGTCCCTTGGCAGTGCACATCATGTCGGGCTGGAGATCGAACTTCGACGACGCGAACCACGCTCCGCCGATGCGGCCGAAGCCCGTCACGACCTCGTCGGCAACGAACAGGATGTCGTGGTCGCGGCAGATCTGGCGCACCTCGTGCAGATATCCCTCGGGCGGCAGGTAGACCCCACCGGCGCCGATGATCGGCTCCGCGAAGAAGGCGGCGATGGTGTCGGCACCTTCCTTCTCGATCAGTTCGAGGAGTGCTTTGCCCTCGTCCCAGGCAACCGTGCGGGCGTCCGACATGAGCTCGCCGTAGTTCTCGCGGTTCAGCGGAAGTCCCGACAGAGCCGTTCCGGCGACGTGCATACCGTGGTACGCCTTCTGTCGGCCGACGACGATGGTCTTGCCGGGCTTGCCCACCTGGTGCCAGTAGCGGCGAGCCAGCTTCGCCGCGGTGTCGATGGAGTCCGATCCACCCGAGGTGAAGAAGATCTTGCTGCCGGCGACGGGTGCGATGGCGGCGAGACGGTCGGCGAGCTCGAGCGTCACGTCGGGAACGACGTCACCGAACGTGGAGTAGTGCGCGAGGGTGGACAGTTGCCGAGCCACGGCGTCGGCGATGGCCGTCCGGCCGTGACCGACGTTGGTGAACCACAGTCCCGCGGTCCCGTCGAGATACCGGGTGCCCTTGTCGTCCCAGATGGACGCACCGTCGCCGCGAGCGACGACGAAGCGTCCCCCCGACTCGACGGTGTGCATATCGGCGAATCCGTGCCAGAAGGCGGATGACGTGTGCTGTGGCGAGGTCACGAGGGATCAGACTAGGCCACGGGACGCGCGGATTCCCGACCGGCGGGAGGTCGCCAACTCCCCCACCCGATCCACCGCGAGCGCGATCAGCAGGAACGCCACGACGAGAACGACGAGCCCGATGGCGAGAGGGACGTACCCGCTTCCGCGGGGGTCGAGGAACGGGTACGGGTACCAGTCGACGATGGGGCCACGGATCAGGCTGTAGACGCCGTAGACCACGGGGAACACCAACCACACCAGCGGTGCGAACTCACTGTTCCGACGCCGTGGTGGGTCGAGGACCCAATCGACGACGATGAGGACGGGGACGATCCGGTGCAGGACCGCATTGGTCCACGCGTCCTGGATCTGCACGTCGACGTTCGACAGCAACACCGCGTACACGATCCCGGTGATCACCATGTAGGTCGTGGCCGCCCCGCGGACCTTGTCGAAGGTCTCGGAACGGGGATCGACGACCCCGCCGACCAGGAAGACCACGACAGCCAGCACGTTGCTCAGCACGGTGAAGTAGCTGAAGAAGTTGGCGAGCGAGAACCCGGCGACGTCCGCGGACCGGATAGGGATCCAGATCAGCGCGGCCAGCCCGAGCAGAGCGGCGACGACACGGAATACGCGCAGCGCGACCGGGGTGTCGACGCGAGCGTCCGGCGAGGTCATGAAGCGATCCTCACACGAGCGCGGTCCTCCGCGCCGAGCAACGGAACACTAGATCGCGACGCGGTGCTCCCTGTCGCCCTGCCACGCGTCCACCGCGTCGGACACCGGCAGTCCCAGTGCCGCACAGATCTGCAGCACGGTCCCGAAGCTGGGGCTCGCAATCCGCCCCACCTCGATCTTGCGGAGCGTCTCGGGTGAGATGCGGGCGTCACGGGCGACGATCTCGGGGTCTCGTCCCGCTCGTGCGGCACGCAGGACTGCGCCGAGGCGACGACCGGCCTCGACCTGCTCGGGACTCAGAGGAATGCGGACCACAGGGTCAGCATAGCGGTATTCCTGTACCGGTCTGCTACCGTTCGTTGGTATTGAAATACCGACAGGAAGCGATGGACGGATGATCGAGCTCAAGGGCCCTGCCGAGATCGACAAGATGGCGGTGACCGGCGCATTCGTGGCCGAGACACTGACGACGCTGTCGGAGCAGGCGCAGCCCGGCGTGAACCTGATGGATCTCGAACATCACTGCCGCGACCTCGTCGCCACCCGCGGCGCAGTGTCCTGCTACTGGGACTACGCCCCCGAGTTCGGCAACGGGCCGTTCCGCAACGTCATCTGCCTGTCGGTCAACGACCGTGTGCTGCACGGCCTCCCGTTCGACCACACGCTCGCGGCAGGTGACGTCCTCAGTCTGGACTTCGCAGTGTCCATCGACGGATGGGTCGCCGACTCGGCACTGACCGTCGTCGTCGGCGACAACCCTGATCCTGCGGATGTCGAACTGATCGAGAGCACCCGGCGTGCGCTGGATGCCGGCATCGCCGCGGCCGTCGTCGGTGGGCGACTCGGGGACATCTCGGCGGCGATCGAGAACGTCGCCCGCGAGACCGGAAAGCAGGTCAATACAGATTTCGGTGGTCACGGCCTGGGCCGGACGATGCACGAGGACCCGCACGTGGCCAACGTCGGCCGTGCGGGATCGGGATTGAGACTCAGGGCCGGGATGACCCTCGCGCTGGAACCGTGGTGGTCGCGCGGAACGGCGAAGCTCGTCATGGACCCGGACGGATGGACCCTCCGGTCGGCCGACGGAACCATGACCGCCCACTCCGAGCACACCATCGCGATCACGGACGACGGGCCACGCATCCTGACGCAGCGGTGACGGATAAACTGGCCTGAGCCATGTCGACATCTGCTCCCCCGTCCTCCGGACACACCCGCCGCGACCTGACGGCCCGCCTGTCCGACCTCACCTTCCGTGATGCCCACAGGCTGCGCCGTCGTCTCGACCGCAGCCGTAAGCCCGCCGAACTCGAGTCGATCGCTGCCGAGATAGGACGTGCCGAGGCCACGATTGCATCGCGTCGCGCATCCGTTCCCGCGATCACCTACCCGGAGGCGCTGCCCGTCTCCGCGCGCAAGGACGACATCGCCGCCGCGATAGCCGAGAACCAGGTGGTCATCGTCGCCGGAGAGACGGGATCGGGAAAGACGACGCAGATTCCCAAGATCTGTCTCGAACTCGGTCGCGGCGTCCAGGGAGTCATCGGACACACGCAGCCCCGGCGACTGGCGGCCAGGACCGTCGCGGACCGTATCGCCGACGAGCTCGGTCAGGAGATCGGCGACGCTGTCGGTTACACGGTCCGCTTCACCGACCACTCCAGCGACAACACGCTGGTCAAGCTGATGACCGACGGCATCCTGCTGGCCGAGATCCAGCGCGACCGGCTGTTGCGCCGCTACGACACGATCATCATCGACGAGGCTCACGAGCGCAGCCTCAACATCGACTTCATCCTCGGCTACCTCGCGCGCCTCCTGCCACAGCGTCCCGATCTGAAGGTCATCGTCACCTCCGCCACCATCGACCCGGGCCGCTTCGCGCACCATTTCGCGGTGAACGGCGTCGACGCGCCGATCGTCGAGGTATCGGGCCGGACGTTCCCCGTCGAGGTCCGGTATCGGCCGCTCACGGTCGAGAACGGCGAGCAGACCATCGAACTCGACCCGGTCGACGCCACGTGCGACGCCGTCGAGGAACTGCTCACCGAACCCGAGGGCGACGTGCTGGTGTTCCTGTCGGGCGAGCGCGAGATCCGCGACACTGCGGACGCGTTGAAGGATCGCCGACTGCGGAACGTCGAGATTCTTCCGCTCTACGCCCGGCTGTCCGCAGCAGAGCAGCACCGCGTCTTCACCGGCCACACCGGTCGACGAGTGGTGTTGTCCACCAATGTCGCCGAGACGTCGCTCACCGTGCCCGGCATCCGGTACGTCGTCGACCCCGGCACCGCTCGCATCTCCCGCTACTCGCTGCGCACCAAGGTGCAGCGGCTGCCGATCGAACCGATCTCGCAGGCCTCGGCTCGACAGCGCGCCGGCCGCTGCGGACGTGTCGCGGACGGAATCTGCATCCGGCTGTACTCGGAAGAGGATTTCGACGCCCGCCCCGAGTACACCGACCCCGAGATCCTGCGCACGAATCTCGCATCCGTCATCCTGCAGATGGCCTCGCTGGGACTGGGCCGTATCGACGCGTTCCCGTTCGTCGAAGCCCCCGACCCGCGCAGCATCCGTGACGGCCTGGGCCTGCTCGACGAACTCGGCGCTCTCGAGTCGCAAGGCGAGGACGGTCCGGTCCTGACCGCTCTCGGCAAGGAGCTCGCCGGCCTCCCGGTCGACCCGCGTATGGCGCGCATGTTGGTCGAGGCCAATCGCAACGGATGCCTGCGGGAGGTGCTCGTCATCGTGTCCGCACTGTCCATCCAGGACGTGCGCGAACGCCCCGCCGAGCATCAGCAGGCGGCGGACGAGATGCACAAGCGATTCGTCGTCGACGGTTCCGACTTCCTGGCGCTCTGGGAGTTGTGGACATACCTCGGCGAGCAGCGACGAGACCTGTCCTCGAACCAGTTCCGTCGTATGTGCCGCTCGGAATTCCTGCACTACCTCCGCATCCGCGAATGGCAGGACCTGCACGGACAGCTGCGGCAGATCACGCGCGGCCTGGGATGGACGATGCCCGACGCGGGCGACTCCTCCGAGCCTGACCACGCCGTGATTCATCAGTCACTGTTGCCGGGACTGCTGTCCCACATCGGTGTTCGCGAGGGCGACAAGAAGGACTTCCTCGGAGCGCGCGGGTCGTCGTTCGCCGTGTTCCCCGGCTCGTCGCTGTTCCGTAAGCCTCCGCGGTGGATCATGGCGGCCGAACTCGTGGAGACGAGTCGACTGTGGGCGCGCATGGGTGCGCGCATCGAGCCCGAGTGGGCGGAGAAGTTGGCGCCGCACCTGATCAAACGTCAGTACTCGGAGCCGCACTGGTCGACGAAGCGCGAAGTCGCGATGGCCTACGAGCGCGTCACGCTGTACGGGATTCCGCTCGCGGCTCGCCGCCCGGTCACGTTCAGTTCGATCGATCCCGAGATTTCGCGGGATCTGTTCATCCGGCACGCCCTCGTGCAGGGCGAGTGGCGCACGCACCACCGCTTCTTCCACGCGAACCAGGAGATGCGCAGCGACGCAGAAGAACTGGAGTCGCGTGCTCGTCGCCGCGACATCGTCGTCGACGACGACACGCTGTTCGCGTTCTACGACGAGAGGATCCCGGCCACCGTCGTCTCGGCACGTCACTTCGACCGGTGGTGGAAGAAGACGTCGAGGACGACACCAGCTCTGCTCGACTTCGATCGGACGACCGTCGTCAACCCGGCGGCGGCTGCCGTCCTGGGCGGCGACTACCCGGACGCGTGGCGCCAGGGTGAGTTGCAGTTCCCGCTCACGTATCAGTTCGAGCCCGGACGTGAGGACGACGGCGTCACCATCACCATTCCGATCGCTCTGCTGCCGCAGGTAGCGGACGTCGGATTCGACTGGCTCGTTCCCGGCATGCGCGTGGAACTCGTCACCGCCCTGATCAAGACACTCCCGAAAGAGCTGCGGCGCAACGTCGTTCCCGCTCCGGATCATGCGGTGGCGGCAGTCGCGGCGATGCGTCCCCGCACGGAACCGCTGCTGGCTGCGCTCTCGCGTGAGCTCACCCGCATGGGCGCCGTACCGATCCGGCCGGCCGACTTCGACCCGTCCGCTCTGCCGCGACACCTGAAGATGACGTTCGTCGCCGTGGACGACTCGGGCACCCGTCTGGGCAAGGACACATCCCTGACCGCCCTGCGCGCACGGCTGGGTTCTGCTGCCGCCGCCGCGGTAGGAGCGGCGGCGAAGGATTCCGAGCGAGCCCCCGCGACCCGGTGGACCTCCGAGACCATCGGCACACTCGAACCCACCGTGACACGGACTGTCAACGCACAGACGGTCACCGGGTACCCGGCGTTGGTCGCGGAGAAGGGTGGCGTCGCGGTGCGGGTCCTCGGATCGGCGGCCGACCAGCGCGCGGCCATGCGGAACGGCACCCGCCGACTACTTCTCGACGCGATCCCGGTGGCGGGCAAGAACCTCCTGACCGGCCGCTCCCCCGCGCAGCGACTGGCCCTCGGCCAGAATCCCCATGGCAGCATCGAGGCGTTCATCGACGACTGCCGCACACTCGCGGCGGACGAACTGATGATGAAGCACGGCGGACCGGTATCGAGCCCTGATGCCTTCGCGGCGCTGGAGAAAGCGGTCCGGGGCGAACTGGCCGGACGAACCGCGGCGGTCCTCCGCCTCGCCGAGCCGAGCCTGGCTGCGGCTGCGCAGGTCCGACTCGCACTCGACGGAGCTCGAGGAGACGCAGCCGACGATGTCCGTCAGCAGCTGGAGGGTCTGATCTTCCCCGGTTTCGTCTTCGAGACGGGCGAGTCCCATCTACGGCATCTCCCCCGCTACCTGCAGGGTGCGGAGCGCCGACTGAGAGCCCTTCCGTCGAGCGCCACTCGGGACGCCGCGGGCATGGATGCCCTCGATCGTGTCTACGCCGACTACGACGCACTCCTCGAAGCCGTATCGGACTCCGTCGCCCGTAGCGATGCGGTGCGCGACATCGCGTGGATGATCGAGGAACTGCGAGTCAATCTGTTCGCTCAGACTCTGGGAACCGCGTACCCGGTGAGCGAGAAGCGTGTCCGCAAGACCATTGCGGACGTTCGGCGCGCAGCCGGACGCTAGGTTGCGGGCTCGGCTTCGGGGACGTCCAGACCGGCACGGTGCCGACGGAGATCGTCGATCTCTCGCTCGAAGTCGTCGGCACTGCTGAACGAGCGGTAGACCGACGCGAAGCGCAGGTACGCCACCTCGTCGAGGTCTCTCAGCGGGCCGAGGATGGCGAGCCCTACCTCGTTGCTGGGGATCTCGGCGGACCCGGACGCCCGCACGGTGTCCTCGACCTGCTGGGCAAGAAGCACCAACGCGTCGTTGTCCACCTGGCGACCCTGGCAGGCACGACGGACACCCTTGATGACCTTGTCGCGACTGAACGGCTCACTGACGCCGCTGCGCTTGACCACGGACAGCACAGCGGTCTCGACCGTCGTGAAGCGTCGACCGCATTCGGGGCAGGATCGGCGCCGCCGGATCGCCTGGCCTTCTTCCGCTTCGCGCGAATCGACGACGCGCGAGTCGGGGTGGCGGCAGAACGGGCAGTGCATGGGTAAGCGACCCCTCGGTAGCACGGACAACTCGGACGCCGTGTCGGCATCCGACCTGTCGAGGATACCGCCAGGAGCAGACCGCGAAGTCGCCGCGTACCCCAGCGTCGTCACCGTCCGGTGACGACGCCCGCGTCGATCTGTTGGGAGACGGACGGCTGCGTCGGCGCGTCTGCCGATCGCATGTTGGCGAGCCCTACGAGCCCCAGAGCCGACACCGCTGTGATCAGCGCCACAGCAACCATCGACGCGAATCCGTGCGACCGATGGGTGCGGTGTTCGACCTGCGACACGCCCGGCGAACGACGCCGGTAGTCCGTCGCGCCCGCGTCGGGACGGCTCGAATCCCGCGGAGCGGTTCGGCGACGAACCGGTGTGCGGCCACGGGTCTGCGTCGACGCCCCCTGCGTCCGGGCGGGCACCTGGCCCCAGTAGGACTCGTCGTCGCAGGTCCAGCGATCGGAGACGGGAGAATCGAGATCGATGGACCGTGCGGTGTCGATGGTCAGAACGTCACTACGAGTCACTGCAACCACTCCTCGTGGATAGCCGGTGGCCTCCGCGACGCTCTCCCACCGAGGTGTTCGAACGTCGCACTCGACCACGCGTTCGAATGAACGCATGTTCGATGTATAGCAGGGCCCACCGACAAAGTGCATCGAACACGCGACACGAATCGAACAGGTGTTTGATCCGAAGGGTGTTTCGGTTTAGGTTCGACACACGCACCACGGACGTGACACCAGCATCATCTGCACCACGGAGCTGGTTGTTCCACCCGCATCCACCGATGGAGGTATCTCGATGAAGGACGACAGCTCATCCGGCTCGGCTGGAGGGCGCACGACCGCTGGCGGTTCCGCCACCACGGCCGACACCGACTCGGGTCTCACCGAACGTCAGCGGCGCGTTCTCGAGGTGATCCGTGCGTCCGTCACCGAGCGCGGGTATCCGCCCAGCATCCGCGAGATCGGCGATGCGGTCGGCCTGACGTCCACGTCGTCGGTCGCCCATCAGCTCCGCACCCTCGAGCGTAAGGGCTTCCTTCGACGCGATCCCAACCGTCCCCGTGCAGTCGACGTGCGACTGCCCGGCGAGAACGGGCGGCCCGAGACTGCACCTGCCGTCGCGCAGGACGACATGGTCGCGTCGGACACCACCAACCATCTCGACACGTCCACGTCGAACGGTGACGACGACCGTCTACCCGTGCCGACGTTCGTTCCCGTCCTCGGCCGGATCGCCGCCGGCGGTCCGATCCTCGCCGAGCAGGCTGTGGAAGACGTCTTCCCGTTGCCACGTGAGCTCGTCGGGTCCGGCTCTCTGTTCCTGCTGCGCGTCGTCGGTGAGTCGATGATCGACGCGGCGATCTGCGACGGCGACTGGGTCGTGGTCCGCCAGCAGAACGTCGCGGACAACGGCGACATCGTTGCCGCCATGATCGACGGCGAAGCCACGGTCAAGACGTTCAAGCGCACCGGTGGCGACGTGTGGCTGCTCCCCCACAACGACCTGTTCGAACCCATTCCCGGTAACGACGCCGTGGTCCTGGGCAAGGTCGTCACGGTGATGCGCAAGCTCTGATCCACGACAGACGAAAGCCGGCGCTGGACATCCAGCGCCGGCTTCGTCATGTTCGATGTGGTTACAGATCCAACCCGCGACCGATGATCTCCTTCATGATCTCCGTCGTACCGCCGTAGATGGTCTGCACACGAGAGTCCATGTACGCCTTGGCGATCGGGTATTCCTTCATGTAGCCGTAGCCACCGTGCAGCTGCAGGCACCGGTCGATGAGCTTGACCTGGTTCTCGGTGGTCCACCACTTGGCCATGGCGGCTTCCTGCACCGACAGCTCGTTCGCGTTGAGCTGCTCGATGTACTTGTCCACCATGATGCGGACGGCGGTCGTCTCGGTCGCGCACTCGGCCAACACGAAGCGCGTGTTCTGGAACTTGCCGATCGGCTTGCCGAACGCCTTGCGGTCCTTGCAGTACTGGATCGTCATCGCCAGCGCCGACTCCATCGCGGCAGCCGCGACGACGGCGATCGACAGACGCTCCTGAGGCAGGTTCTGCATCAGGTAGATGAAGCCCATGCCCTCCTCGCCGAGCATGTTGGCGGCGGGAATGCGGACGTCGGTGAAGCTGAGCTCCGCGGTGTCCTGCGCCTTCATACCGATCTTGTCGAGGTTGCGGCCGCGCTCGAATCCGGGCATGTCGCGCTCGACGACGAACAGACTGAAGCCCTGCGCGCCCTTCTCGGGGTCGGTGCACGCCACCACGATGATGATGTCGGCATTGATGCCGTTGGTGATGAACGTCTTCGAGCCGTTGAGCACCCAGTCGTCACCGTCACGGACGGCCTTGGTCTTGATGCCCTGCAGGTCGCTGCCGGTACCCGGCTCGGTCATCGCGATCGCGGTGATCAGCTCACCGGAGCAGAAGCCGGGCAGCCAGCGCTGCTTCTGCTCGTCGTTCGTCAGCTCGATGAGGTACGGAGCGACGACGTCGTTGTGCAGCGTGAACCCGATGCCGCTGTAGCCACCGGCCGTGGTCTCCTCGGTGACGATGGCGTTGTAGCGGAAGTCCTTGACCCCGCCGCCGCCGAACTCCTCCGGCACGGCCATGCCCAGGAAGCCCTGCTTACCGGCCTCGACCCACACACCGCGGTCGACGATGTTCTGGGTCTCCCACTCGGCGTGATGCGGCGCGACATGCTGCTCGAGAAATTTCTTGTACGAGCTGCGGAAGAGGTCGTGCTCTGCCTCGAACAACGTGCGCTTCATGGTTCTCCTCGTTAGGCGTACGGCGGATCTCACTCGAGAGTAGAACCCGAGTGCACGCTGGGTCGATGACCAGTGCGAGCACGTTCGGTGACTGCGGTGCCGCCGCCGGGCGGAGTTCGGTGCGGTGAGCCGCGGTATCCGCGGCTCAGCGCACCCAGCCGCCTCAGAACCCGAGCACCCACCGGTGCCCGACGCGCTCGGCGACGACACCGCCGCTGGTCGCCGACGCGAGGACACCGTCGAGCCGGTCACCGTCCCCGATCACCCGGAGGCGCACGTCGGACCCGTAGGCGACGTCGTCGACGACGAATCCGTGCACGCGCAGAACGCCCTCCACCCGACCGGCATCCGCATGGGACAAGGCCATCTCGAGAACGTCGACACGCGCGAGCTCGCCCACCTCCGCACGGTCGAGCGCCGCACTCACCGCACCCGAGTACGCGCGCACCAAGCCACCTGCCCCCAGCTTGACGCCCCCGAACCAGCGGCTGACGACAGCCACCACATCGACGAGATCGCGGCCGGTCAGCACGCCGAGCATGGGAACGCCCGCCGTGCCACCGGGTTCACCGTCGTCCGATGCGCGCTGACGGCGGTGTTCCTGATCTGCGCCGACGACGAAGGCCCAGCAGTGGTGGCCGGCGTCGGGGAACTCTGCAGTCACCGCGGCGACCACCTCGAGCGCCGCGGACTCCGTGCGGACGGCGACCACGCGGGCGAGGAACCGGCTCCGCTCGATCACCGTCTCGGCGTCGACGGGTCGGGACGAGACGAGGGTGTGCGGCACGAAGGCAGCCTAGATCCGACGGTTGTGGCCGGCCTGCAGGACGAGAGGCGGCAGAATCCAGACGACGAGCGCCGCGGTCAACCACCAGTACCAACCCGGAACGGCATTCGGCGCCAAGGCTCCGACGAACAGAGCAGATCCACTGCAGCTTTGCAGCAGATCGACGTCACGGCGACGCACTGCAGGCCCGCGCAACCAGGAGATGCGCTGGTCACCGCTCTCCCTCACCGTCTGCCTCGTCGACGCAACGGCGAGAACCACGGCAACGATCAGGGCAACGACCGCAACCGTCGCACGAGCAGCAGTGTTGGGGAGCGCGAGCGTCGAGGCGGCTGCCGAGGCAGACACTGCGAGGACCAGCAGTGTCTTCCACGCCGGCACGGACTGCCACTCTTCGGGCGCCACACTGACGGGGCGCATGGGCTCCAGCGGCGGGTGACTCACCACCTCAGCGTCTCACGGACCGATCAGTCTCGTCGGCGCTCCGACAGCACGCGCAGCAACGGGTAGGCGACGAGGATGCCGAGCGAGCCCCACACGATTCCGCCGAGTTCGACGGACCCGATCGTGAGGGTCAGGTCACCGACACCGGCGACCAGTGCCGCAGCCGCGACCATGAGGTTGACGGGCTTGGTGAAGTCGATGCCCGCCTCCTGCCAGATGCGGACGCCGAGAAGGCCGATCAAGCCGTACAGCACCAGTGTCGCACCCCCGATGACTCCGCTGGGGACGGTGAAGATGAGGGCGCCGAACTTCGGCGAGAACGCCAGGACCAGCGCGGTGATCGCCGCAACCCAGTAGGCGGCGGTCGAGTACACGCGCGTCGCGGCCATCACGCCGATGTTCTCCGCGTAGGTCGTGGTGCCGGATCCGCCACCTGCTCCGGCGAGCGCCGTGGCGACACCGTCCGCGATCAGGGCGTCACCGGCGACGTCGTCGAGAGGCTTGCCGGTCATCGCGGCGACGGCCTTGACGTGTCCGACGTTCTCGGCGACCAGCACCACGACGACGGGCAACGCGACCAGGATGGCCGAGAGTTGGAAGGTGGGTCCGGTGAACTCGGGAGCACCGAACCACGACGCCTCGCGCAGGGCATCCATCCGCAGGGGGTCCACGGCGCCGGTGACTGCGCCGAACACCCACCCCACGACGACGCCGACGAGGATGCCGAGCCGCCCGATGAGCCCCGGAACCGCGACGGTCACCAACAAGACGACGACCAGCGTCACGGTGGCCACCAGCGGCTGAGCTTCGTACGACGTCGTGGCGGTGGACGCGAGGTTGAAGCCGATCAGCGCGACGATGGCGCCGGTCACCAACGGAGGCATCACGGCGTCGAGTGCTGCGCTGCCCGCGATCTTGACGACGACGCCCACGGCGGCCAGCGCGACGCCGACCACGAGAACGGCGCCGAGTTGCACGGCAGCACCGTCGCCCGCCGTGGCGGCGAGCGGTGCGATGAAGGCGAACGACGACCCGAGGTAGCTGGGCAGCCGGCCGCGCGTGATCAGGAGGAACAGGGCAGTGCCGAGTCCGGAGAAGAACAGCGTCGTCGTGACCGGGAACCCGGTGATGGTGGGAACCAGCAGCGTGGCGCCGAACATCGCGACGACGTGCTGCATCCCGATCCCCACCGTGCGCGGCCAGGACAACCGCTCGTCCGGTGCGACCACGGCGTCGGGTGCCACGGTGCGACCGTCGCCGTGCACGGACCAGCGAGGGAAGAACTGCCTGGATCGAGTTGTCGTCACGGCGGAAATGATGTCACGCGGGAAGGCCGGAGGCCGGTCGAAGGGGGTCGGGCCTCGTCACCCGAGCAGGCTGGACGCGATCTGACGTGCTTCGGCGGGGCTCGAGGTGGACAGAACGGCCTCGGCCGCGGCGCGGCACTGATCGAGGGTGACCGTGCCGAGCTTCGCACCGACACCGGCGACGGCGGCCGACGCTGCCGAGAGCGAGGTGACCCCGAAGCCGACGAGGACGCAGGCGAGAAGCGGGTCGGCTGCGGCCTCACCGCAGACCCCGACGGGCTTGTTCACTGCTGCACCGGCTTTCGCTGCGTGCGCGACCAGCGTGAGAACAGCGGGCTGCCACGGGTCGGTCAGCGCCGCGAGATCGGCGGACATCCGGTCGGCTGCCATCGTGTACTGCGCGAGGTCGTTGGTGCCGATGGACAGGAAGTCGACGTGATCGAGGATGCGGTCCGCGAGTAGCGCTGCGGCGGGGACCTCGATCATGACGCCGGGAGTGAGTCCGCGCTCGCGCACGTCGGCGGCGAAGGCCTGCGCCTCGGCGGACGTGGCGATCATCGGGGCCATCACCCACGGGGAGGACGCCGTCGACGCCGCGGCGGCCGCGATGGCGTCGAGTTGGCGATGCAGGATGCCGCGGTTGCCCTCGGCGATCCGGATGCCGCGGACGCCGAGCGCCGGGTTGGCCTCGTCGGCGTGGTTCGCGAAGCGCAGCGGCTTGTCGGAACCGGCGTCGAGCGTGCGGACGACCACTTTCGATCCGTCGAAGGCGTCGAGTACCTCGGCGTAGATGGAGGCCTGCTCGTCGACGGTGGGCTCGACGTCGCGGTCGAGGAAGCTGAGCTCGGTGCGGAACAGGCCCACACCGTCGGCGGCGGTGGACCGAGCCGCTCGTGCTCCAGCGCCGTCCTGCACGTTCGCGAGGATGTCGACGCGGTGGCCGTCGGAGGTCTGTCCGGGACCGCTCCAGCCGGCGACCTCGGCGAGGTGCACGGACGAATCCTGTACGGCGGCACGCGCTGTCGACGGATCGGGCTCGATGTCGATGCGCCCGGTGGTGCCGTCGACCATGACGAGCGTTCCGACGGCGACGTCGTCGAGGCCGGTCGCCGCGACGATGCACGGAATACCGAGCTGGCGGGCGATGATCGCGGTGTGGCTGGTGGGGCCGCCGAGCGAGGTCGCCAGTCCGACGACGAGAGATGCGTCGAGGCCTGCGGTGTCGGCGGGCGCCAGGTCGTCCGCCAGGAGCACGGACGGCTGGGACGGGGTGGGGATGCCCGGCTCGGGGAGGTCGGACAGTTCGGCGATGACGCGGTCGCAGATGTCCATGAGGTCGGTGATGCGCTCGGCCATCCGGCCACCGAGCTTGGCGAACATGGCGACGAACTGATCCGTCGCGGTCACGGCGGCGAAGGCGGCGTCCGAGCCCTTGCCGATGGCTTTGACGCCGGCGCCGATCCACCCGCGGTCCTCGGCCATCGCGGCGTTGGCGGCGAGTACCTCGGAGGCCGATCCTGTCGCCAGCGCAGCGCGAGCCTGCAGGCGTCGGCCGACCTCGGCTGCCGCGGCACGGAAGCGCTCCTTCTCCGCGTCGCGTGCGTCCTCGGCGATCTCGGTAGCCGTGTCGGGCCGCGAGGGTCGCGGTGCCGGGCGGACGACGGGCCCGTATCCGACCCCGGGCACGACCGGCGTTCCCTGCACGTGCGCCGTCGGCTGTGCGTCGTTCACGGTGACCGATCCCGTCATCTGGTTCCTCCTGCTACCGAGTGGGTGCGGGGGCGTCTCGCCGACCGCTGTGTGTCGCGTCTCCCGCGACAACTTCTGTGATTCAGATTACTCGAACCTCTTGACATGTCAACAGAGACGGGCGTAAAACAACATAAACCAACAGTGAAACAACGGATCGGACGGAGGGGCGGTGAACACGATGTACGCAGAGGAACGCCAGAACGCCATCGCCGGCCTCATCGGTCAACGCGGCCGCGTCTCCGTTGCCGACCTGGCCGACACCTTCGGGGTGACCACCGAGACGGTGCGTCGCGACCTGGCCTCGCTCGACCGCATGGGGGTCGTACGCCGCGTCCACGGGGGCGCAGTTCCCGCCACGTCGGTCACCGCCGTCGAGCCCGGTATGGCCGAGCGCGAGCACACCCGCACCAGGGAGAAGGACCGCATCGCTGCTGCAGCCGTCGCGTTCCTTCCGCCCGCGGGTGGGTCCATCGCCCTCGACGCGGGCACCACGACGGGCCGCCTGGCCGCGCTGATCCCTGTCGACTCGGACCTGACCGTCGTCACCAATTCGCTGCCCATCGCGACCCGGCTCGCCGCGGTGCCCTCGCTGGACCTGCACCTGCTCGGTGGTCGGGTCCGCGGCGTCACCCAGGCCACCGTCGGCGAGGACACACTCCGCGTCCTCGGAACCGTTCGCGTCGACGTCGCCTTCATGGGCACCAACGCGATCAGCGTCGCGCACGGCCTCTCCACCCCCGACACCGACGAGGCCGCCGTCAAGCGCGCGATGGTCGGGTCCGCGGATCGTGTCGTCGTCGTCACCGACTCGGCCAAGATCGGCCTCCAGTTCTTCATGTCCTTCGCCGCACTGGACTGTGTGGACGTCCTCGTCACCGACGACGGCATCACCGACACCGACTGCACCCGTCTGCAGCAACACGGATTGGAGGTGGTGGTCGCATGATCCTCACCCTGACGGCCAACCCCAGCATGGACCGCACGGTCACTCTCGACGCTCCGCTCGTGCGCGGCTCCGTGCACCGCAGCGCCACCACGACGACCGAGCCGGGAGGCAAGGGCGTCAACGTCGCACGTGTCGTCACCTCCGCCGGCCGCACCGCCACCGCAGTGCTGCCGTGCAGCGGGACCGATCCGCTGCTCGGGGCGCTCGGCATCCTGGGCGTGCGCTACCACGCGGTGCCCACCTCGGGTATCGCACGCACCAACCTGACCATCAGCGAGCCCGACGGCACGACGACCAAGATCAACGAGCCCGGCGCCGGCCTTGCTCCCGAAACCGTCGACGCGCTCATGGCGTCGGTACTCGATCTGGCGCAGCGTGCGGACTGGGTGGTCCTGTCGGGCTCGATTCCGCCGGGAGTCGACGCAACCTGGTACGGCCGCCTGGTCACCGCGCTGCGCGAGGTGTCGGCGAAGGTTGCCGTGGACACCTCCGACGATCCCCTCACCGCGCTCGCCGCCGGCTTCCCGGCGACAGCACCCGATCTGATCAAGCCGAACGCGGAAGAACTCGCGCACCTCACCGGCCACGACGGCGCCATGCTCGAAGCCAGTGCCGCACACGGTGACCCTTACCCCACCGTCGAGGCCGCGCGCGTCCTCGTCGACCGCGGAGTGGCTGCCGTCCTGGCGACACTCGGTGGGTCCGGGGCCGTCCTGGTCACCGCGACAGGGTCGTGGTTCGCCACCCCTCCCCCGATCACCCCGCGAAGCACCGTCGGCGCGGGCGACTCGTCGTTGGCCGGATACATCCTGGCCGATCTCGACGGCGAGGACGGTGCCGGTCGACTCGCCCGGGCCGTCGCCTACGGATCCGCAGCCGCGGCCCTACCCGGGACCCGGTTGCCGACACCGTCCGACGTCGACATCACCGCCGTTCCCGTCCACACCCTCGACTCGTCACCCGCCGTACCCCAGTCCTGATCCCCCAGCTCCACTCCACTCCCAGAGGAAACGACATGTCCAGTCCCACCACGGCTTCCGATGCGAAGCCCGGCATCATCGCCGAGGACCTCATCCTGCTCGACGCCGATCTCGGCTCGACGAAGGACGACGTCATCGCCCGTCTCGCTCGCGTCCTCACCGACGCGGGCCGCGCATCCGATGCCGACGCCCTGCGCGATGCCGCGATGGCTCGCGAGGCGCAGTCGGCCACCGGCCTGCCCGGCGGCATCGCGATCCCGCACTGCCGGTCCGCGGCCGTCACCACGGCATCACTGGGCTTCGCCCGACTGAACCCGAAGGTGGAGTTCGGCGCACCCGACGGCGACGCGGACCTCGTCTTCCTCATCGCCGCACCGGACGGCGCGGGCGCGGAACACATGAAGCTGCTGTCCTCGTTGGCACGCGCCCTGGTCAAGCCGGCGTTCGTGACGTCGTTGCGCGAAGCCGCCACCCCCGCCGACGTCGTCGCACTGGTCGAGGGCGTCCTGGCCCCGAAAGCCCCGAAGGCCGCTGCCCCCGTCACCACCACCACGAAGACCGCGCCTCCCGCTCCGACCGCCACGGCGGACGCTGCCAAGCACATCGTCGCGATCACCGCATGCCCCACCGGCATCGCCCACACCTACATGGCTGCCGACTCCCTCAAGGACGCCGGCGATCGTGCGGGCGTCACCGTGCACGTCGAGACGCAGGGCTCGAGCGGCTCCACTGCTCTGGACCCGGCACTCATCGCCTCCGCCGAGGCCGTCATCTTCGCCACCGACGTGGGCGTGAAGGGTCGCGAGCGTTTCGCGGGCAAGCCCGTCATCGAATCCGGCGTCAAGCGCGCGATCAACGAGCCCGACAAGATGGTCGCCGAAGCTCTGCGCGCCGGTGGTGACCCGAATGCCGCACGTGTCTCGGGCACCGCACCGGGAGCGTCGGCTGCCGCCGCTGCCGGTGGACTCGGCTGGGGCACCCGGTTGCGTCAGATCCTCCTGACCGGTGTCAGCTACATGATTCCGTTCGTCGCGGCCGGCGGACTCCTCATCGCCCTCGGCTTCCTTCTCGGTGGATACGAGATCAAGGGTGTCGCCGAGGACATCATGACCAACAACAGCCTGACCAACCTGCCCGACGGCGGACTCCGCATCTTCATCGGCGCGGTGCTGTTCCAGCTCGGCGGCTTGGCCTTCGGCTTCCTCGTCCCGGCCCTGTCCGGCTACATCGCCTTCGCCATCGCGGACCGTCCCGGTATCGCCCCCGGCTTCACTGCCGGTGCGGTGGCCCTGTTCGTCGGCGCCGGCTTCATCGGTGGCCTCGTCGGTGGTCTCATCGCCGGCTTCGTCGCACTCTGGATCAGCCGGATCGCGGTGCCGCCGTGGCTGCGTGGTCTGATGCCCGTCGTCATCATCCCGCTGGGAGCGACCCTCGTCGTCGGCGGTCTGATGTTCCTCGTGCTGGGTCGCCCGCTCGCCGCCATCACTACCGGCCTGACGAACTTCCTCAACGGTCTCTCGGGCTCGTCGGTCATCATCCTGGGCATCATCCTGGGTCTCATGATGTGCTTCGACCTCGGTGGACCGGTGAACAAGGCCGCCTACGCCTTCGCCACCGCCGGCCTCAGCGTCGACAACGAGGCATCGCTGCGCATCATGGCCGCCGTCATGGCTGCCGGCATGGTTCCCCCGCTCGCCATGGCTCTGTCGTCCACCCTGCGTCCGAAGCTCTACAGCGAGGCCGAGCGCGAGAACGGTAAGGCCGCATGGCTTCTCGGAGCTGCGTTCATCTCCGAAGGTGCGATCCCGTTCGCCGCGACCGACCCGCTGCGCGTCATCCCCTCGATGATGGCCGGCGGCGCCGTGACCGGCGCACTGATCATGTCCTTCGGCACCACGCTCAGCGCGCCCCACGGCGGACTGCTGGTGTTCTTCGCGATGAACAACTTCTTCCTGTTCCTGTTGGCTCTGGCGATCGGCACCATGGTCTCCGCGGCCCTGATCACCGCGGCCAAGCAGTTCGCCGGCAAGAAGCCCGCCGAGATCATCGACGAACCGGTCGCCGTCGCAGCCTGACACCCACGTCAGCACCCTCGCAGCTGGCACTATCGACAGCAGCACTCACCAGACGAAGAAGGAGATCACCACGATGCCCAGCACCACGGTCGCAGTCGGATCCGCCATCGGCCTGCACGCTCGCCCCGCCGCCGTCATCGCCGAAGCAGTCGCCGATTCCGGTGTCGACGTCACCCTCGAGGTCGACGGCGAAGAGGCCGTCGACGGAGGATCGGCACTCATGATCATGACGCTCGGAGCCACCAAGGGCACCGAGGTGACGATAACCAGTGACGACCAGGCGACGTTGGACAAGATCGCGGGCCTCGTCGCCTCGGATCTGGACGCCTGACCTCACCGACACAGCAGTCGAGCCCCGCTCCGAACTCGGAGTGGGGCTCGACTGCTGTCAGCGGGACCGGAAGAGGCGACGTACCAGCAGGGCCGTGACCAGCACGACGACACCTACCGACGCGGCAGCGGCGATCAACGGGATCAGGATGGACCCGGTGGGTTCGGCGGGAGCGTCCGTCGACATCTGCTCTGAGTCGGAGGTAGACGTTGCGGTTCCGGCCAGGGACACCGCGTCCCTGACGACGAGCACCGCGGGCAGCGCCGCTGCCGTGTCGACACCCTGCTCCGAGCCCAGCAGCAGGTCGCCGTCCTCGGTGAACGCAAGCGCCTCACCCTGCGGCTGCGGCGCGAGCGCGGTCACGGACGACGGTGCTGTCGACAGAGCCTGTGCGACATCGCCGTCGGACACCGGCCACAGGTACAGATCGGTGTAGGTACGCACCGCGGCGACCGTCCCGTCGGAACTCACGGCGCCACCTGTCACCAGTCGACTGCCGTCGAGAAGCGGCGGGCCGCCGGGGCTGGTGGTGGCGGCCGGGGCGAAGTCCGCGACGCGTCGCAAGGGGGTGGGGCCGGGACTTGCGAGATCCGACACCTGCGTGTCCGTGGTGTAGACACCGCCGGTACCGAGACCGTCCTTGGTGACGACGACGGGTCGGCCGTCGCCACCGATGAGCAACGCTTCGGCGTCGTGCGCCCCGTCCGGATACGTCAGGCGGTGGAGTTCACCCGCACCGCCCTGCGCCGGATCCATGCGCGTCAACGCCACAGCGTCACGACGTCGGTCGTTGTCGCCGATGTCGGCCAGCCACAGCGACCCGTCGTGGGAGGAGAGATCCTCCACGTCGTACGGATCGACAGGGTTTGGAAGCCACTGCGCCACAGCGCACTCGGCATCCATTCGGGCGACGCGGTCGTCCGCGCCGCTGTCGCCGATGCCGTACAGCGACCCGTCGAGAACGGTCAGACCGGACAGCTCCGACAGCCCCGGATCGGTGGGGCGGCAGTACTGCTCGGCGCCGCCGTCATCCGTCTGCGCCGCGGCCGGGGACGCCACGAGCAGCGTCACGGCCGCCGCGCACAGGACGGGGACGACGCGGGGCGTCAAGCGCTGTACGCGAAGCTCGTGAGCTGCGACGCCAGAGCCGTCGGCACGGTTGCATCGATGCGTGTGCCTCCGTCCTCGTGGGTCGTGCTCGCGATGCGGCCGTCCGCGTGGATCCGCGACACCAGGTCACCCCGGTCGTACGGGACCAGCACGCTGACCGAGACCTCGGGCGGACGCACCAGCTCACCGAGACGTGTACGCAGCTCCTCGATGCCCTCACCGGTCTTCGCCGACACGAACACCGCGCCGGGAAGCAGCCCGCGCAGCTGAGTGAGCGTCACCGGATCCGCGGCGTCGATCTTGTTGACCACGATCAGCTCCTCGGGGGCGACCGTGTTCTGCTCGCGCACGACGGAGACGATCACCTCCCGCACCGCTTCGATCTGACCCACCGGCAGCGGATCGGAACCGTCGACGACGTGGAGCAGCAGGTCGGCGTCGGTGACCTCTTCCAAGGTCGACCGGAACGCTTCGACCAGTTGCGTCGGCAGATGCCGCACGAATCCGACGGTGTCGGTGAGGACACACTCGCGTCCGTCCTCCAGGGTCGCCTTGCGAGTGGTCGGATCGAGGGTGGCGAAGAGCGCGTTCTGCACCAGTACACCGGACCCGGTGAGCGAGTTCAGCAGCGAGGACTTGCCCGCGTTCGTGTACCCCACGATGGCAATGGACGGCACGTTGCTGGTCAGCCGACGCTCGCGCTTGGTGTCGCGAGCCTGCTTCATGCCGCGGATCTCCCGACGCAGTTTGGCCATGCGCTCACGGATGCGTCGTCGGTCGGTCTCGATCTTCGTCTCACCGGGACCACGCAGACCCACGCCGCCGTTGCTGCCGGCGCGACCACCCGCCTGGCGGGACATCGACTCACCCCAGCCTCGGAGTCGGGGAAGCATGTATTCCATCTGGGCGAGGGCGACCTGCGCCTTGCCCTCACGGGACGACGCGTGCTGAGCGAAGATGTCGAGGATCAGCGCAGTCCGGTCGATGACCTTGACCTTGACGATCTTCTCCAGCGCCGTCAGCTGTGCAGGAGTCAGTTCACCGTCGCACACGACGGTGTCGGCGCCGGTAGCGATGACTACCTCGCGCAGTTCCTTCGCTTTGCCCGAACCGATGTAGGTGGACGCATCGGGGCGGTCGCGTCGCTGGACGAGTCCCTCGAGCACCTCGGACCCTGCGGTCTCGGCCAGTGCTGCGAGTTCGGTCATGCTCGACTCCGCCTCTTCGGCGGAACCGCTGGTCCACACACCGACCAGCACGACGCGCTCGAGGCGCAGCTGACGGTATTCGACCTCGGTGACGTCGGTGAGTTCGGTGGAGAGACCTGCTACGCGTCTGAGCGCGCTGCGGTCGTCGAGCTGCATGTCGCCGGTGGACCACTCGGCGTCGTGCTCGGAATGGGGTTCTGTCGTGTCGGCCGCTGTCGTGTCGGACTTCGGGGCCGATGCATTCGTTGTCGTCATACGAGATCCATGATCCACGAAAAACCCCCGTTGCGCACTGTCATTCTTCGAGGCCTACCCACCAGGCGTCGGAAATCTCCCCCGAGGCCACCAGAACCGACGGACCGCGCATCCACGCCGCTCCGTCCGAGACGCGCACCGACACCGTCCCCCCGGGGACATGCACGGTCAGCTCTCCGTCGCCCGACCCGTCGTGGCGCAGGGCCGCCACCGCTGCGGCGACTATTCCGGTCCCGCACGACCGGGTCTCTCCGACGCCTCGCTCGTGGACTCGCATGGTCACGTGGCCGTCCTTCGGGACGGTGACGAACTCGATGTTCACACCGTGCGGGTAGACGGCTTCGTCGAAACCGGGCTGACGGCTCAGATCCAGCGATCCGAGCGCGTCGCCCTCCAGGTCCGCGGACACACAGACCAGGTGGGGGTTCCCGACGTCGACTCCCAGGCCCGTGAACGTCCGCTCGCCCACGACGGCCTCCGAGGACTCGAACACCCGCACGGCGCCCATCTCGACCGTCACCTCGGCGTCGGTGGCGTCGTGGGAATGCACGACCGCCGGCTTCCCGCCGGCTCGCGAACCCACCACGAACCGGTCGGAGGTGACCAGACCCGATGAGCGCACGTAGTGCGAGAAGACCCGCACACCGTTGCCGCACATCTCCGCGATCGATCCGTCGCCGTTGCGGTAGTCCATGAACCAGTCGTCGGACGAGACACCGTCGGGCAGCGCATCGAGGATTCCGCGCTCGACCAACGCGCCGCTGCGTGCGACCCGGAGGACACCGTCCGCTCCGATGCCCGCACGACGGTCACACAGTGTCGCGACACGACGAACGGTCAGATCGAGGAGCGCATCCGGGTCCGGCAGCACGACGAAGTCGTTCTGCGTCCCGTGTCCCTTGGTGAACTGCATGCGTCCAGTCTCCCATCAGGTCAGCGCCGAAGGCGCTGCCGGGCGATCTCGTACAGGCCCACCGCACCGGCGGACGGCGCGCCGAGCGAACTCGCCGACCCACCGATGGGGATGGACACCACGACGTCGCACGCGTCGCGCCATGCGGCACTCATCCCGCGCGTCTCGTTCCCGACCACCAGAACGGTGCCTCCGGTGAAGTCGTGTTCGTCGATCGCGACCTCACCGCTCTCGTCCGTCCCGACGACGGTCATCGGGGTGCCCCCGTCGCGGAGACGTCGGACGAAGGCGAGCACCTCGTCCGGACTCTGGACCGACGCGACGGGCATCGCGAACAGTGATCCTGTGGTCGCGCGGACGCAGACGGGATCGAACGGATCCGCCGCGTGGCCGCTGACCAGCACTCCTGCCGCGGAGAACGCGTCGGACGATCTGATCAGGGTGCCGAGGTTGCCGGGTGACGACGGTCTGTCGAACGCCACGACGACGGGAGCGTCACCGTCGGGTGTCCACCGGGCGAGGTCCTCGAGCCGGGAGTGCGCGACGAGGAGCACCTCGGGCGGCTGGTCCGGCCGCTCCCCCAACTCGGCCATGAGTTCGGGAGCCACGGCGACGGCATCCGCACCGGCGGCGCGGCACGTGTCCACGGTCGCGGTCGCCCACGCCGACAACGACCCGCCCGATCGGTACATCACAGATTCCAGCGGCCAGTCCTGCTCGACCGCCACGGTGATTGGGCGCACTCCCTGCACGAGGAAGACCCCTGCCTTGGACCGCTTGCTCCGTGTCACGAGGTAGGACTGCCACTGCTGGAACCGTGCTCCACGCGACATGACCACCGAGTCACTCATGCATTCCCCGACCTTCCGATGTGCCCCAGTGCCGCGCCGAGCAGATCGGCGTCGCCTCCGCGCAACCACGTGATGCGCGGGTCCCGATGGAACCAGGACCGTTGGCGCCGAACATAACGTCGGGTACCGACGAACGTCAGTTCGCGTGCCCGATCGATGTCGATCGCGCCGTCCAGGAGGTCCAGTATCTGGGAGTAGCCGATCGCGCGGCGAGCCGTCACACCCTCGCGGAGACCGGAGTCCACCAGCGATTCCACCTCCGCCACGAATCCCTCGGCGAACATCTCGTCGGTGCGTCGAGCGATACGTGCGTCCAATTCCTCGGTCTCGCGGTCGATCCCGAGCAGAACCGTGCCCCACCGCGGCGGCGCACCGATGACGGGTGCCGACGCGGCGAAGGGCTGCCCGGTCAGCTCGACCACCTCCAGCGCCCGCACGATCCGCCGACCGTCCGTCGGGAGGATGGACGATGCCGCAGCAGGATCGACGAGTGCGAGCGCGTCGTGCAGGGCGGTCACACCCTCGGCGGCGAGCCGCTCCTCGAGGGACGCTCGGAGCGTTGCATCCGTTGCCGGGAACTGCCACTGATCCACCAGGGCCTGCACGTACATCATCGAACCGCCGACGATCACCGGCACGATGCCGCGCGAGAGCAGATCCTCGATCCGGCTCACGGCGGCGTCCTGGTACCCCGCCACCGTCGCGGTCTCGGTGACCGACAGGACGTCGAGGAGGTGGTGCGGGATCCCTCGCCGCTCCGCGACGGGAGTCTTGGCCGTACCGATGTCCATACCCCGATACTGTTGCATCGCATCGACATTGACGATCTGTCCGCCCAGCTGCTCGGCGAGATCGAGCGCCAGCGCCGACTTGCCCGTCGCCGTCGGGCCGATCACCGCGACAGGCGTCGTCACGGAACCCACACCGCGACGTGGTAGCCGACGCCGTAGGGCGCATCACGATAGAGCGTGCGGGCCGTCGCGGAGGTGGACCCGACGACGGCGGCCGCGACCTGCAACGCTGCTCGTCCTGCCACTCCCAGCTCGCGGCACAGCTCGACATCGAGAGCTCGCAGCGCAGCGGTGTCCGCTGTCGCCACGGCGTCGTCGATCACGCGTTGCAGGCCCTCGGCACGGTCGTCGAAAGCACCGGGGGCCTTGTCCGTCAACATCGTCGAGCCGTCGGCGATCACCAGCAGGCCCACCGGACCCGGTGTCTCGTCGATCGCCGCGCGGACCGATGCCGCAACGCGAGCGCACTCCTCTGCGTCCGCATCGACCGCGACGAGGTACGTCGGGACGGACAGATCCGGAGCGCACCGACCGCGCACCAGTCCCACGGTGAGGCCAGCGAGCTCCATCGACCGATCCGGCTCGCCCTGCGCCGGCGACAGCGAGACCACCACGTCCACACCGAAACCGACGTACGTTCCGACGGACGACGCATCCACCACCGACGACTCCGCGGCCGATCCGACGGCGATCCACGTCTGCGATGCGCGCCGGAGCTCGTCGCCGGCAGCTTGCACCTCCGCGCGGAGATCGGCGAGTTCGGCGCTCGCAGCGCCCGCGAGGGCCTCGGACAACAGTGGAGTCGAGGGGACGACGGCAACGGCGGACAGCACGGACGCCACGGTAGTCGACCGGTCTCGGGCGGCCGTTTTGTCGCCGTCGACAGTGTTTCGATGGTCGTCCCGGCGTCGAGGGGGTTGAATGGGGGCGAGTCGACACGCCGCCGACCTCGTCGGAGGTCTTCGCCGGCCATCCGATGACATGCGTACCAGGCAGCCGTGACGCGCGGCAGAGACGGAGAACACCATGACCGACACGAATTCACCCGAGCCCGCGACGTCCGACACCACGGGCGCCACACCGTCGGCCGCGCCCAGGCCCGGCCCGCGACCGGGACCACGCCCCGGTGGTGCACCCCGACCCGCGACGCCCCGCACCGAACCGGCAGCGGACTCGTCGGGCCCCGGGTCCTCCGGCACCGAGTCTTCTCCGTCTCACCCCACTCCTCACGTGCCCGCACACCACGCGCCGCATCCCGTCGTCACCCCCGTCGTGACGGACCCCGCCAAGTGGGGTCGCGTCGACGAGGACGGCTCGGCGTGGGTCCGCACCGCGGACGGCGAGCGCACCGTCGGGTCGTGGCAGGCCGGCGACGCCGCGGAGGGCCTCGCTCACTTCGGTCGGCGATACGACGACCTCGCCACCGAGGTAGCTCTGCTCGAAGCGCGGCTCACGTCCGGCGCGGGCGATGCCAAGAAGACGAAGTCGGCCGCGGTGTCGTTGGCCGAGACGTTGCCCACGGCCGCGGTGATCGGCGACATCGATGCCTTGGCGGCTCGGCTGCAGGCAGTCATCGAGCACGCGGACCTCGTCGCGGTGGAGCACCGCAAGCGCAAGGACACCGAGCGCACCGAGTCGACCGCGCGCAAGGAGGCTCTCGCGGCGGAGGCCGAGACGATCGGCAACGAGTCCACGCAGTGGAAGGCCGCCGGAGATCGGCTGCGCCTGATCCTCGAGGAGTGGAAGACCATCCGCGGCGTCGACCGCAAGGTCGACGACGTCCTGTGGAAGAGATACTCGAAGGCCCGCGAGGCGTTCAATCGCCGTCGCGGTGCGCACTTCGCGGATCTCGATCGCGAGCGTGGCTCCGCGAAGGTGCGCAAGGAAGAACTCGTCGCCAAGGCCGAGGAGTTGTCGTCGTCCACCGACTGGGTGGGTACGGCGCAGGTGTTCCGCGATCTGTTGACGGAGTGGAAGGCGGCCGGACGTGCGCCGCGCGACGCCGACGACACGCTGTGGCAGAAGTTCAAGGGCGCACAGGATGTCTTCTTCGCTGCGCGCAACGCAGCTCAGTCCGAGCAGAACGCCGAATTCGAGGCCAACGCCGAGGCGAAGGAGCGGTTGCTCGCGGAGTCCGGGCACATCGATCCGGCCAAGGACATGGACGCCGCGAAGGCCGCTCTGCGCACCCTGCAGGACAAGTGGGACGCCATCGGCAAGGTCCCGCGCGATAAGATGCACGACCTCGAGGGCAAGCTGCGGGCGATCGAGAAGCGTGTGCGCGACGCCGCGGACTCGGAATGGCGGCGCACCGATCCCGAGGCGATGGCCCGCGCAGCTCAGTTCAAGGAGCGCGTGGCGCAGTTCGAGGAGCAGGCCCAGAAGGCGGAGGCAGCGGGCAAGGCGAAGGACGCCGAGAAGGCTCGCGCCCAGGCTCGCCAGTGGCAGGAATGGGCGGACGCCGCAGAGGGCGCACTCGGCGAACTCTGACGGACGATCAGTCGGCGGGGCGCCGGGACGTGTCCAGCACGTTCTCGCGCCGCGCGTCGTCCATGACGGCGGCGTCACGTCGCGCAGCCGCAGCAGCCCACTGAGCGTTGGACCGGTTCCACACCACCTTGAACCAGTGGAACGCGAGCACGATGACGAGCAGCCAGCCCAGCACCAGGCCGATTCCCGGTCCCGCACCGACCACCGTGGCCGGCACCGTCTGCCGTGACCAGATGGCGAGAACACCGAGCACCGTGGCGACTCCCGAACCGTAGAGCGCTACCCAGGCCAGCGCCCATCGCTGCGTGACCAGCGCCAGAGCGGAGAAGCCGACCGCGAAGACCAGGGTCAGCCACACGAAGATGCGAGAGGGCAGCGCCACCGACTCGGCGACCGCGTCGTCGTCGTGGACGAGTACGTCCCACGCGTTCGCGGCGCCGGTGTGAGGCAAGGCGAAGGACAGCAGCAGCAACAGCACGACGACGGCCACGACGACCGCGCGGACGCCGGGATCGATGCGCCCGGAGATCTTCTTCTCCGCGGCGGCCGTATCGGACCCGACTGTCGGATCGGTACTCACAGTGAACATCCCATCGTCGTGACCGGCTCGGCCGCGGGCGCGCCGATGGACGGCAACCCCAACCCGACTCCGACCGGTGCTGTCTTGGGCATGGTGCCCGCTTCGTGGCGATCTCCCGCCGTGGTGCGGCGGTGGACACGCACGGGTACATCCGCCACGAGGTGGTACGGCTTGGCGTCGGTCACGGTCGCGACGACGATGTCTCCGGGCCGGATCGACCTGTCGACGGCTCCGGTCGGGAGGAAATGGACGAGCCGACCGTCGCGGGTCCGACCGCTCATGCGCTCGGTGGCCGCATTCTTCCGGCCGGCGCCGTCGGCGACGAGCAGTTCCACCTCGGTGCCCACGACGCGGCGGTTCTCCTCGTGGGAGATCTCCTCCTGCAGAGCGGCGAGCCGCTCGTAGCGTTCCTGCACGACGGCTTTGGGCACCTGATCGGCCATGTCGGCGGCGGGGGTTCCGGGACGCTTGGAGTACTGGAACGTGTACGCGCTGCTGAAGCGGGCGCGGCGCACCACATCCAGGGTCTCCTGGAAATCCTCTTCGGTCTCGCCGGGGAAGCCGACGATGATGTCGGTGGTGAGCGACGCGTGCGGAATCGCGGTGCGGACACGCTCGATGATGCCGAGGAACTTCTCTTTGCGGTACGAGCGCTTCATCGCCCGAAGAATGCGATCGGAACCCGACTGCAGCGGCATGTGCAGCGTCGGGCAGACGTTGTGTGTCGACGCCATGGCCTCGATCACGTCGTCGGTGAACTCGGCCGGGTGCGGCGAGGTGAAGCGGACGCGTTCGAGCCCGTCGATCTCTCCGCACGCACGCAGCAGAGAGGCGAAAGCTCCGCGGTCACGCGGCTGCTCCGGATCGGCGAACGACGCCCCGTAGGCGTTGACGTTCTGGCCGAGGAGGGTCACCTCGAGGACGCCCTCGTCGACCAGCGCCTGCACCTCGGCGAGGATGTCGCCCGGCCGGCGGTCCACCTCCTTACCGCGCAGCGCGGGCACGATGCAGAACGTGCACGTGTTGTTGCACCCCACGGAGATGGACACCCACCCCGAGTAGGCGGAGTCGCGCTTCGCCGGGAGCGTCGACGGGAACGCCTCGAGCGACTCCAGGATCTCGACCTCGGCGCGCTGGTTGTGTCGCGCCCGATCCAGCAGTGCCGGGAGGGAGCCGATGTTGTGCGTGCCGAACACGACATCCACCCACGGCGCCTTCTTCACCACCGTGTCGCGGTCCTTCTGCGCGAGGCATCCACCCACAGCGATCTGCATGTCCGGGTTGTCGTCCTTGGCGGGCCGCAGCTGACCGAGGTTGCCGTAGAGCTTGTTGTCCGCGTTCTCGCGCACGGCGCACGTGTTGAAGACGACGAGATCGGGCGCCGTACCGGAGGGAGCCTTCGAGTAGCCCGCTTCCTCCAGGAGCCCGGACAGTCGTTCGGAGTCGTGCACGTTCATCTGGCAGCCGTAGGTGCGCACGTCGTAGGTGCGCCGAGTAACGAGGTCGATCGTGTCCACGACCTCCAGGGTACGGCGGCAGCTCACCTGGCCCGACCGAGCGGTCCGAGTAAAGTTTCCATTACATATCTGCGGTCCCGCGACCGAAACGAACGATGGCGGTGGAAACTACCTCTAGGGTCATCGCCATGACCCACCCTGACGGCGAGCGCGAACATCGCTCGTCCACAGCATCGTCTGCCCCCATGATCGCGATGCACGGCGTGCAGAAGCACTTCGGTGATCTGCACGTCCTCAAGGACATCGAACTCGACGTTCCCAGCGGCCAGGTCGTCATCGTCCTCGGCCCCTCCGGGTCGGGTAAATCGACGTTGTGCCGCACCATCAACCGGCTCGAGCCCGTCGACGAGGGCACCATCGAGGTCGACGGCAAGGCCCTCCCCTCCGAGGGCAAGTCGCTCGCCGCGTTGCGTGCCGACGTCGGAATGGTGTTCCAGTCCTTCAACCTCTTCGCGCACAAGACGATTCGAGAGAACGTCATGCTCGGACCGACGAAGGTCCGCAAGATGAAGAAGGACGAGGCCGAGAAGACCGCGCAGCGTCTGCTCGAGCGCGTCGGCATCGCCAACCAGGCGGACAAGTACCCCGCACAGCTCTCCGGCGGCCAGCAGCAGCGCGTCGCCATCGCTCGTGCCCTCGCGATGAACCCCAAGGTCATGCTCTTCGACGAGCCGACGTCCGCCCTCGACCCCGAGATGGTCAACGAGGTGCTCGACGTCATGACCTCGCTGGCCAAGGAGGGAATGACCATGGTCGTGGTGACCCACGAGATGGGCTTCGCCCGCCGTGCCGGCGACCGTGTCATCTTCATGGCCGACGGTCAGATCGTCGAGGACACCGATCCCGAAACCTTTTTCACCACACCGAAGTCCGATCGCGCCAAGGACTTCCTCGGCAAGATCCTGAGTCACTGATCTCCCACCCGCTCGTCACAACTTCTGGAGGATCTCGATGAGAATCACCCGTACCGCCCGTGTCGGCGTCGCCGCACTCGCGCTCGCCTTCGCCGCCACCGCGTGTGGTGGCGACGAGGCCACCAGCGCATCGTCCAGCGCCGAGAGCGGCAAGCTGACCGTCGGCATCAAGTTCGATCAGCCGGGTCTGGGTCTGCGCACCCCGGACGGCTCGTTCACCGGCTTCGACGTCGAGGTGGCCAAGTACGTCGCCGGCAAGCTCGGCGTGACGCCCGAGAACATCACGTTCAAGGAGTCGCCGTCCGCCCAGCGCGAGACGTTGATCGAGAACGGCGAGGTCGACTACGTCGTCGCGACCTACTCGATCACCGATGCCCGTAAGGAGAAGGTGGACTTCGCCGGACCGTACTTCGTCGCCGGACAGTCGCTCCTCGTCGCCGACGCCAACACCGACATCACCGGCCCCGAGTCGCTCAGCGGCGGCAAGCGCCTGTGCTCGGTGTCCGGATCCACCCCCGCGCAGAAGGTCAAGGACCAGTACGCGCAGGACGTCCAGCTCCAGGAATTCGACACCTACTCCGCCTGCGTCGAGGCTCTGCGCAACGGCGCTGTCGACGCTGTCACGACCGACGACATCATTCTCGCCGGTTACGCAGCGCAGTACCCCGGTGAGCTCAAGGTGGTCGGCGAGCCGTTCACCGAGGAGCGCTACGGCATCGGCCTGGCCAAGGGCGACGACGAGACGCGCACCAAGATCAACGACGCCATCCAGGCCATGATCGACGACGGCTCGTGGCAGAAGGCGTTCGAGGACACCGTCGGACCGTCCGGCTACCCGCTGCCGGCAACCCCGACCGTCGATCGCTACTGATTCTCTTCTCTTTCCTCGAGACCCGAACGGGCGGTTCACACCGGTGAACCGCCCGTTCGACTCGTCACCGCTCTCGGAAGGAGTCACCGGTGGACATACTGAGTGACTACGCGCCCGACCTCCTCGACGCGTTCTGGATGACGATCAAGCTGACGGTGCTCTCCGCCGTCGGTTCTCTCGTCCTCGGTACCCTGCTCGCTGCGATGCGGGTCTCCCCCGTTCCCGTCGCACGATGGATCGGTGCCACCTACGTCACCATCTTCCGCAACACCCCCCTCACGCTGATCCTGCTGTTCTGCGCGTTCGGGCTCTACCAGACCCTCGGCATCTCGCTGGCGGATCAGGCGTCGCCGACGGGGCAGGCGGACAACAACTTCCGACTCGCCGTCCTCGGCTTGAGCATCTACACGGCCTCGTTCGTGTGCGAGTCGCTGCGGTCCGGCATCAACACCGTGAACGTCGGCCAGGCGGAGGCCGGACGGTCGCTCGGTCTGACGTTCTCGCAGAACCTGCGCTTCATCGTGCTGCCTCAGGCGTTCCGGGCAGTCATCGGACCCCTCGGCAGCGTGCTGATCGCTCTGACGAAGAACACGACGGTCGCCGCGGCGATCGGCGTGCTCGAAGCGGCGATCCTGATGAAGGAGATGATCGAGAACGAGGCGGCGATCTTCGTCGTCGGCGGCATCTTCGCCCTCGGATTCGTCATCCTGACCTTCCCCACCGGCCTTTTCTTCGGCTACCTCGGTAAGCGATTGGCGGTTGCCCGATGACCACAGCGAACGCACCTCTGAGTACGGAGGCTCCCCCCAAGAAGGTGGCCTCGGCCGAACGCGCGACCGTTCTGTACGACGCGCCCGGCCCACGCGCGAAGGTCCGCAACCACATCATTTCCGCGGTGGTAGCGGTCCTGGTGTTGCTGGTCGCCTACGTGATCTACGCGAAGCTGGACGAGAAGGGCCAGTTGACGTCGGAGAAGTGGAGCCCCTTCACCGAGTCCTCGACCTGGACGACATATCTGATCCCCGGCATCCAGGGGACGCTGATCGCCGCGTTCCTGTCCATCGTGTTCGCGCTGATCCTCGGCGCGGTCCTGGGCATCGCTCGCCTGTCCGACCACCGGCCGGTGCGACTGGTCGCGGGATTCTTCGTCGAGTTGTTCCGCGCCATCCCGGTGCTGATCCTGATGATCTTCCTGTACCAGTTCTTCGCCGAGTACCAGGTGTTCAAGTCCCGCTACCTCGCTCTGGCTGCAGTGGTGACCGGCTTGACGCTCTACAACGGTTCCGTGATCGCGGAGATCGTGCGATCCGGCATCAAGTCGCTGCCCAAGGGGCAGACCGAGGCCGCCATGGCGATCGGTCTGCGCAAGGGGCAGATCATGCGCATGATCCTGCTTCCACAGGCGGTCACGGCGATGTTGCCGGCGATCATCTCGCAGATGGTGGTGGCGTTGAAGGACTCCGCGCTCGGGTACATCATCGGCTACGTCGAGGTGGTCCGGTCGGGACAGCAGGTCGGTGCCTTCTACGGCAACTTCCTGCCGGCGCTGATCATCGTCGCGATCATCATGATCATCCTGAACTCGTTGTTGACCTACCTGGCCACGAAGGTCGAGAAGCGACTACGCCGGGCGAAGAAGAGTCCGGTACCTGTCGATCAGGGCGCCGCCATGGGTGGCGCGACGATCTGACGTTCTAGTACTCGAGGCCTTCGGAATCGTTTCCGAGGGCCTCGAGTTCGTTCTTGACCACCTCGAACGCCATTCCCTGGGCGAAGCCTCGGCGCGCCAACATCGACACGAGCTTGCGAACTACCTTGTCCCGCTGTGCACGGCGTTCCCGCGGGTCCTCGATGTCGTCGCCGAGACTCGACCGCAGAGCCGGAGCCCGCAGCTTCTTGACCACCAGGTCGCGGGCGCGCTCACGCTCGTCCTCCGGCTCGATGGTGTCCAGCGCTTCGGCGGCGATACCGGGTTCGATTCCCTTGGTTCGGAGTTCGGTGCGCAACGCCTGCTTGCCGCGTCCCGAATACGTGTGCCGTGACTGCACCCATTGATGCGCGAAGTCGCGATCGTCGACCAGCCTGATCTCGGTCAGTCGGTCGAGCACCGAGGCGATGATGTCCTCGGTGAAACCCTTCGCGGTCAGACGCTGCTCGAGTTCGGCGCGGCTCCGCGCACGATCGGTGAGCAGCCGGAGCGCCGCATCCTTGGCTTGGACGGCGGTGCCGCCGCCCGGCTGCTCCGCGGGCTTCCTCGACCGCTCTCCGGAACGGGACCGGGCGCCCGACTGTCGTCGGGCGCCCGGTTCACGTGAGTCCGACGACTCCCTGCCGTTCACTGTCAGAATTCGACCGGAGCTGCTGCGGCAGCCTCGTCGGTGGAACGGACGTCGGCGCCGATGCCGAGCTTCTCCTTGATCTTCTTCTCGATCTCGTCGCGGATATCGGTGTTCTCCAGCAGGAACTTGCGAGCGTTCTCCTTGCCCTGGCCCAGCTGGTCACCCTCGTAGGTGAACCACGAGCCGGACTTGCGCACGAAGCCGTGCTCGACACCCATGTCGATGAGCGAGCCTTCCTTGCTGATGCCCTTGCCGTACAGGATGTCGAACTCGGCCTGCTTGAACGGCGGCGACACCTTGTTCTTGACCACCTTGACGCGAGTGCGGTTACCGACTGCGTCGGTGCCGTCCTTCAGCGTCTCGATGCGACGGATGTCGAGGCGAACGGAGGCGTAGAACTTGAGAGCCTTACCGCCCGTGGTGGTTTCGGGCGAGCCGAACATGACGCCGATCTTCTCGCGCAGCTGGTTGATGAAGATCACCGTGGTGCCGGACGAGCTGATGGCACCGGTGATCTTGCGCAGCGCCTGGCTCATGAGGCGGGCCTGCAGACCGACGTGGCTGTCACCCATCTCGCCCTCGATCTCGGCGCGGGGAACCAGGGCTGCCACGGAGTCGACCACCAGGATGTCGATGGCACCGGAGCGGATCAGCATGTCCGCGATCTCGAGAGCCTGCTCACCGGTGTCGGGCTGGGACACCAGCAGCGCGTCGGTGTCGACGCCCAGCTTGGCGGCGTAGTCGGGGTCGAGCGCGTGCTCGGCGTCGATGAAGGCGGCGATTCCGCCGGCAGCCTGCGCGTTCGCGACGGCATGCAGCGCGACGGTGGTCTTACCCGACGATTCCGGGCCGTAGACCTCGACGATGCGTCCACGCGGGAGCCCACCGATGCCGAGAGCGACATCCAGCGCGATGGAGCCCGTGGGAATGACGGCGATGGGCACACGGGCCTCGTCGCCGAGGCGCATGACCGATCCCTTGCCGAAGTTCTTGTCGATCTGCGCGAGCGCGAGATCGAGCGCCTTGTCCCGATCGTATGCAGCTGCAGCCATGATGGTCTCCTTCTCGAAAAGTTCTTGTCCCCTGCTTGTCTGCCGCCAAGGTAGAGGGGGGTACCGACAAGAACCGCCGCGGCGATTCTCCTCGTCTCTGGGTCGACTATAAGCGAACAGGTGTTCGAGAGTGGGCGACACGCCGCGCGGTCACCAGAGAGAGCGCGGCACGTCGAATTCTGCGCACAGAGCGCGCCAGACATCGCGCGGATCCTCGCCGTCCTCGATGGCCTGTGCGGCGGTGCGGTTGCCCAGGCTCAGCAGGAGATGGTCGACCAGCATCGAGTCGCCGGTCACCGTTCCGAACTGCTGGGCGATTCGTTCGTGGAAGTCGGTCAGGCGCACCTGTCCACCGTAACCGGACATCTCCCACGGCCGTATCCGGCCGCCTGTCGGTGAATCAGGCGAAGATTCCTCGACAGACCGCGACCGGGTCGTCCACTGCCCGTGCACCGTCGGCCGCCCTCGTGGCCGCCGCGGCGTAGGCCGGATCACTCAGCACGGTCCGCACGGCGTCCGATATCGCATCCGCCGACACCGGCCGCACGATGACGGCACTCCCCTGCCGTGCCGCCCGGTTGGCCAACTCCCATTGATCTCCGCCGCCCGGAACCACCACGACGGGCACACCCGCGAGCAGCGCTTTGGCCAGCATGCCGTGACCTCCGCCGCACACGACGACGGACGCATGACGCAGTAGTTCGTCCTGCCGTCCCAGGCCGCCGACGGCCCACGGTGGCAGGTCCGCGGGCACGTCGTCGACCGTGCTGATCGCCAGGCGGCACGGTGCACCGCTCTCTCGCGACAGAGCCAGCGCATCCAGCGTGGCGTCCATCATCGAGACGGCGCCCGTCGCAGCCGTCGACGGCGCCAGCATCACCAGTGGGTCGTCCCCGACAGGGGGTTCCAGGACCGCCGACGTGGGCTCCCACAGCAACGGCCCGACGACGTGCGCTTCCGCCGGCCAGTCGACACGCGGCACCTCCAGAGCCGGGATCGTGGCGACGAGTCGACGAGCCGGACCCGGATCGACGGACGGGAGTCCCACCAATTCCCGCGCCCGTGAACGCTGCTCGAGCCCTGCCCGCACCGATCGAGCGGTCAAGGCGCGCATGACCGTGTCGCGCAACCTCCCGCGGATCCCGGTGCCGGGCGCCAGTCCACTCCCGATCGGGGGCAGCGACCGAGACGGTCGATAGAGCGGGTGCGGGGCCAGTTCGACCCACGGCACACCGAGGCGTTCCGCGGCCAGCGACCCTCCGGCGGTCAGGATGTCCGAGACGACGAGGTCCGGTCCCAGGTCGGACAGGACGGGCACGAGCTGGGTCGACATGTACGCAGCGCGTTCGTGGATGCGCCGTCCGGCGTCCGCGTCGTCGTCCTCGGGCCGTGGTTCGAGTCCGGGCAACGACCGGGTGTCGACGCCCGCGTCGCGCGCTGCGTCGAGCCAGCGGCGGCCGGTGTAGACCACCGCGTCGTCGCCTGCGGCGGCCAGTGCCCGGGCGAGGGCGATGGCGGGAAACGCATGCCCGGCGTCAGGTCCTGCCACTACCGCCACTCGCATCGCACGACCCTATGTCAGGGCTGCGGGACGTCAGAAGGTGGACTTCGCAGAGTCCCGGTCACCGGAGATGGCGCGAAAGAGGAAATAGGCGGCGGTGCCGACGACAGCGAGGGCCAGCAGCGGGAACAGTGCCTTGACGATCGCGCCGAGGACGATGACGGCGATCCACACCGCGATGATGACTCCGAGAACTTTCCAGAACATGGGCTTCTCCTGATCGACGACGGTGTCACGACGTCTCGGCGTTCTCGCCGACCGTGCACCGGTGATTCCGACAGTGCCAGAGCAGATCGTCGAAAACACGCTTCCGGCAACAACTTCAGGGTCGATACCAGGGTGCACCCCGAGACGGCTCAGGGTGCGGATCAGGGACGCTGGAGACGCTCGAGGCCGTAGGCCCACCCCTCGAGGCGATCGGAGGCGAACTGCAGAGCGTCGCGGCGCGAGTCGAGGGCGGACAGCGACCCCGACGCGCCGGGCGTCGTGAGAAGGGCGGCAGCAGCGACCAGGCCGTCGTACTGCTGCACGCCGTCGGCCAACCTCGCGGCCGTGGACGTGATCGACGTCGACAGGTGGACGGCGGCGCCGGTACTGCCCACCGCGGCTCGTTCCATCGCAACGATGTCGTGGGCCACGGCGGTGAGCGACGCCGAGGCCGCAGCCGCGATACGTGCGGTGTCGTCGACGTCCTCGGCTGCTACCACACCCGACCGGGTGAGGATCCCGAGAAGTTCGTGCAGGCTTCGCTCCGACGCGGCAAGACGTTCGACCGGTGCACGAGCGGCCGACCCGACCGGTGGCAACGCGCGACGCGCCGGCGCCGACGGGGGAAGCGGAGTGGTGCGTAGCCGTCGGTAGGCCGCCACGGCAGCCACCGCCGGTATCCCGAGAAGAACAGTGGTGCCCGTACCGCCCACGATCAGCCAGTCCGGGGCCGACGTCGCCGCCACCGTCATGGTCGCGACACCGGTCGAGCCCGAGGCGGCGCCGAAGATTCGTGCTCGTCGACGCACCCGGCGACGCTTGCGTTCCGCTTTACGACGCGGGTCGTTCCATGACCGAGCCGCGTCGAGGATGGGACGCGTGGCCTCGATCGCACCGAGCGCACGGGCACCACGAGAACCCGAACGGGCGACCCGGGAGGACGCAGCGTCGGCAGCCTGCGTCACCCACGGATGCTGGAAACGGTGCCCTGACATGGCTGATCGGCCCCGACAGCCGACTCAGTTGGCCTGAGGAGGTTCGGGGATCGCCTGCGAGGGCGCAGCGTTCTTCTGCAGGGACGCGGTGTCGCCGGAGGTCAGCGAGTCGCCCTTCATCGAGGCGCGGATCTGCTCGAGACGGCTGTGACCCGCCATCTGGACGCTGGCCTGCTGCACTTCCATCATGCGGCCCTGGACCGAGTTCTGAGCGAGCTCGGCAGAACCGAGCGCGTTGGCGTACCGACGTTCGATCTTGTCCCGGACAGCATCGAGGCTGGGCGTGTTACCCGGCGCGGACAGCGTGGAATCCATCGACCGCAGCGACTCGCTGACGCGCTCCTGCATCTTGGCCTGCTCGAGCTGACTGAGGAGCTTGGTGCGCTCGGCGACCTTCGCCTGCAGCGTCATCGCGTTCTGCTCGACAGCCTTCTTGGCCTGCGTCGCGGCCTGGAGCGCCTGGTCGTGGAGCACCTTGAGGTCCTCGACGCTCTGCTCGGCCGTGACGAGCTGGGCGGCGAATGCCTCGGCGGCATTGGTGTACTGGGTGGCCTTCTCGACGTCGGCTGCCGCGTTGGCCTGGTCGGCGAGGGTGACGGCCTGACGCGCGTTGGCGTTCAGCTTCTCCACCTCGTCGAGCTGGCGGCTGAGCTTCATCTCGAGCTGACGCTGGTTTCCGATGACGGAGGCGGCCTGCTGCGACAGAGCCTGGTGCTGGCGCTGCGCATCCTCGATGGCCTGCTGGATCTGGACCTGGGGGTCCGCCTTCTCGTCGATCTTCGAGTTGAACAGAGCCATCAGATACTTCCAGCCCTTGACGAAAGGATTGGCCATCGGTTCTTCCTGCCTCCATGAGATACGCCGCCTACGCGACCCGGCTGGCGACCGTCACCGCCGGTAGTTCGTGTCGAGAGAGTGTGTCTGTACTCGGTACCCGTAATGGTGCTCTATCGAACCGGACAGTCCGACCGGTACGGCATATCCGATCAGGCTGCGGCCAGTGCCCGAGCGCTCGGAGCCGGAATGACCACACGAGTGTCGTCGGAGATGTGGGTGGCAGGCGAGGCGGCGTCGCGCGCCGGTGCGGCGTCCACTGCACCTGCAGATCCCGCCATCGTGTCGGTCAGCGACTCGCTCACGTCGAACAGAACGGTCGACAGAGGAACCGCGAGCGCGTCACAGATCGCGTTGAGCAGTTCGCTCGACGCCTCCTTGCGGCCGCGTTCGACCTCCGACAGATAACCGAGGCTCACCCGGGCGGTATGGGAGACCTCACGCAGCGTGCGGCTCTGAGCGACCCGCGTGCGGCGAAGACTGTCGCCGAGTGCCTCACGCAAAAGCAGCGCCATGTGGCCCCTCCTTCATCGTGTCCCAACGTGTCGGGACGTGTCGTGCCATCCAGACGTGCTGTTCCTTCGAGACGTGCTGTTCCATCAGTGACTACAACGCCGAGCGGACCCGATCGGTTCCCGCGACGGAAAGAGATTCCCTCACCGTCACCGGTGGAAGCACCCTAACCCGCTCGCCCGACCCGCACGCGCCGTAGGACGTCCGACACGGCCGCCCCGAGTCGTTCGGATCGTGTACCCCGGTACGAACGGTTCCCACATCCGCGTCGTCATGGGATTCGGACCCGCGACAGCGGATCGGTCATCGGCCGTCGTGAGTCGACCGGACACGGGGACGCGCGGCCTGCACGAGATAGTCGAGCCCGGTCACGACCGTGAGCACCACGGCCACGATCATGACGACCATCGCGGCCGGCATCACCGCGTCGGGAAGCGGCAGCACGATGATGCCGATCGCGACACTCTGCACCAACGTCTTGAGTTTGCCGCCGCGACCGGCAGGGATGACGCCGTGCCGCAGCACCGCGAACCGTAGAAGTGTGATCCCGATCTCGCGGACAGCGATGACCACGGTGATCCACCAGGGCAGGTCGCCCAACAGCGAGAGACCGACGAGAGCAGCACCGATGAGCGCCTTGTCCGCGATGGGATCGGCCATCTTGCCGAACTCGGTGACCAACCCGTGCTTACGCGCCAGCTGACCGTCGACGCGGTCGGTGATCGCCGCGACGACGAAGATTCCGAAGGCGGCCAACCGCCACCGCGTGTCGTGGCCTCCGTCGGCGAACAGCGCCCACAGGAACACCGGGACGAGCGCAATCCTCAGCACGGTCAGAACGTTGGCGATATTGAGCAGCGGGGCCGCACCCACCGGGCTGGACCCGACCACGGCATCTGCACCGGGAGCCGACGCGTCACCAGGACCACGACCGACGTCGTACTGCGCGCTCACGTCGACGCGTCCGCTCGGGAGGCGTGATGTGAGTAACCGGCGCGCGACACACGGTCACAATATCGGTACGTCCGATGACTACTGTTCACCCCATGACTTCCGACCTCGATCCGGACACGGACTCACGGGCGGCGCACGACCACGACGACGTCAGCGACGCCCCTGCAGCGGCCACCGATCGCGTACACCTGCGTCGAGCGCGCACCTCCGACATCCCGGAGATCAAACGGCTGATCGACATCTACGCCGGTCGCATCCTGCTCGAGAAGAACCTGGTGACCCTCTACGAGGCGGTCCAGGAGTTCTGGGTCGCCGAGGTCGACGGTGTCGTCGCCGGGTGCGGCGCGCTGCACGTGCTGTGGGCGGACCTCGGCGAGATCCGCACCGTCGCGGTGGACCCGTCGGTCAAGGGACACGGAGTCGGCCACCTCATCGTGTCGACCTTGGTCGACGTCGCGCGCGAACTCCAGCTGTCCCGGATCTTCGTCCTCACCTTCGAGGTTCCGTTCTTCGCACGCCACGGATTCTCCGAGATCGACGGCACTCCGGTCACGGCCGAGGTGTACGCGGAGATGTGCCGGTCCTACGACACCGGTGTCGCGGAATTCCTCGACCTCAGTTACGTCAAACCGAACACCCTCGGCAACACCCGCATGCTGCTCACGCTCTAGTTCCCCCACCACCCGATCACACACCGCAGGAGAACATCGATGGCCCACTTCCTCGTCAACTACACGTACTCGTCGGCCACTGCCGAGGGACGCGACCGCGTCCGTGCCGAGCACCGCGACTGGCTGCGGGATCTGCTCGCTCGCGACGTCGTGGTGGTGGCGGGGCCGTACGCGGACGACAGCGGCGCCACCATCATCGTCAAGGGTGAGAGCGCGGACCAGGTGGGCACGCTGTTCGCCGAGGACCCGTTCGCGGTGGAGAAGCTCGTCGACGCCGTGGCGATCCAGGAGTGGAAGCCGGTGATGGGCGTCCTCGCGGAGTGACCCGAGCCCCGCACCCACCGGATACGCGAACAGCCCGGCACCTCTCGGTGCCGGGCTGTCGTCGTGTGGGACGGATCAGCGCGAGTCGCGCTCGGTGTCCGTGACACCGGTCGACGTGGTGCCGGTCGACGTGGTGCCGGTCGAGGCGGCCGTGGTGTCGTCGTCGCCGAGGACCGGGCTTCCGGTCTCGTCGCCCTTCGCCGCGGGCTTCGCATCGCCGCGGGTCTTGAGCAGGCTGGCCACGGTGGTGACGATCAGGATGCCCATGATGACACTGAGCGAGAGGCCGGTGCTGATCTCGGGCACCTTCAGGTTCTCGCCGCCGTTGATGAAGCCGAGCTCGTTCTCGTGCAGGGCGTGCAGCACCAGCTTCACACCGATGAACGCGAGGACCAGCGACAGACCGTAGGACAGGTACACCAGGCGATCGAGCAGTCCGCCGATGAGGAAATACAGCTGACGCAGACCCATCAGTGCGAACGCGTTGGCGGTGAAGACGATGTACGGCTCGGTGGTCAGGCCGTAGATGGCGGGGATCGAGTCGAGCGCGAACAGGATGTCGGTGAAGCCGATGACGACCAGGGCCAGCAGCATCGGGGTGACCACGCGCTTGCCGTCGATCTTCACCGTCAGACGATCACCGTGGTACTCGTCCGTGGTGGGGAGGATCTTCTTGGCGAACTTCATGATCTTGGTGTCCTGCTGGACCTCGTTCTCCTCCTCTTCCCCGGCTTCCTTGATGAGCTTGTAGGCCGTGTAGATGAGGAATGCACCGAAGAGGTAGAAGACCCAGCTGAAGTTGTTGATGGCCGCGGCACCGAGGGCGATGAAGCCACCGCGCATGACGAGTGCCATCACGATGCCGATGAGCAGCACCTTCTGCTGGTACTGACGCGGCACGGCGAACGTCGTCATGATGATGAGGAAGACGAACAGGTTGTCGACGCTGAGCGCCTTCTCGGTGACGTACCCGGCGAAGTACTCACCGCCGAAGGTTGCGCCGTACTGCCAGAACACGATGCCGCCGAAGATGATGGCGATCGTGATGTAGACGACGGACCACGTCGCCGATTCCTTGAAGGTGGGCTCGTGGGGCGTCTTCACGTGAGCGAAGAAGTCGAAGACGAAAAGTCCGAGAATCACCACGATGGTGACGATCCAGACTGTGGGTGAGACATTCATGTAGCAACTACCTCCGGTAGTCCATGGTTGGGCTCCGGAGGTCTCTCCCACAGTGTCGAACGGTGATGTCTCGTGACCGTCGATACTGCCGATGACCCGGATCGAGGCAGGGCTCGATCGTGCTGACGGGTCCTTCGCAAGCTGGGGATACTCCCCTCCTGTGGACAAGAGTGCCACAGCCGAGCAGCGATTTGCGCCCCCTGAAGGTAATGCACAGGTAAAACTCAGGCAGTCTGAGAGTCAATTCACATCAGACCACGATCATTCGTCCGGGTTGTCCGATTCGGCAGGATCTCCGCCCTTGATCGACCACAACAAGCCGTCCAGCTCGTCCGGCTTGACCAGAACATCACGAGCCTTCGATCCCTCGCTGGGCCCGACGACGCCTCGGGTCTCCATCAGGTCCATCAGACGGCCGGCCTTCGCGAAACCCACCCGCAGCTTGCGCTGCAACATCGACGTCGACCCGAACTGGCTGGTGACCACCAGCTCGACAGCCTGGAGCAGCACGTCGAGATCATCGCCGATGTCGGCGTCGACGTCCTTCTTCTCCGCGGCCTTCTGCGCGGTCACACCCTCCTGGTACTCCGGCTCCGCCTGGTTCTTGGCGAAGTCGACGACGGCCGTGATCTCCTCGTCGGTGATGAACGCACCCTGCAGACGGGTGGGCTTGCCGGCGCCCATCGGCAGGAACAACGCGTCACCCATGCCGATCAGCTTCTCGGCGCCCTGCTGATCCAGGATCACGCGCGAGTCGGTCAGCGACGACGTCGCGAACGCCAGGCGCGAGGGCACGTTGGTCTTGATCAGGCCCGTGACCACGTCGACCGACGGTCGCTGCGTCGCCAGAACCAGGTGGATACCGGCCGCGCGGGCCTTCTGGGTGATCCGCACGATCGCTTCCTCGACGTCGCGAGGCGCCGTCATCATCAGGTCGGCGAGCTCGTCGACGATCGCGAGGATGTACGGGTAGGGCTTGTAGACACGCTCGCTCCCGAGCGGTGCGGTGATCTCCCCCGACTTCACCTTCTTGTTGAAGTCGTCGACGTGCCGAACCCTGTTGGCCTGCATGTCCTGGTAGCGCTGCTCCATCTCCTCGACCAACCACGCCAGGGCCGCGGCGGCCTTCTTGGGCTGCGTGATGATCGGGGTGATGAGGTGCGGAATGCCCTCGTACGGCGTGAGCTCCACCATTTTCGGGTCGATCAGGATCATCCTGACCTCTTCCGGCGTCGCGCGGGCCAACAGCGACACGAGCATCGAGTTGACGAAGCTCGACTTACCCGAGCCCGTCGAGCCGGCGACCAGCAGGTGCGGCATCTTCGCCAGGTTCGCGCTGACGAAGTTGCCCTCGATGTCCTTGCCGAGGCCGATGACCAGGGGGTGATGATCCTTGCGCGTCGACGACGCGGTCAGCACGTCCGCCAGGCGCACCATCTCGCGGTCCGAGTTGGGCACCTCGATGCCCACGGCCGACTTGCCGGGGATCGGGGCGAGGAGTCGGACGTTGTCGGTGGCCACGGCGTAGGCGATGTTGCGCGCCAGGGCAGTGATCTTCTCGACCTTGACGCCGGGGCCGAGCTCGACCTCGTACCGGGTGACCGTGGGTCCACGGGTGAACCCGGTGACGGCCGCGTCGATCTTGAACTGCTCGAGAACCTCGGAGATGGCCTCGATCATCGTGTCGTTGGCCTGGCTCCGAGTCTTGGGCGGATCCCCGGCGATGAGCAGCGACAGCGACGGGAGAACATAGTCGCCGTCGACGACCCGGTCGACGACCAGCTTGTCCTCGTCCGCGGGCCTCGGCGGCGTGGCCGCGACGACCGGTGTGGGTTTCGGCTTCGGGGCCGGAGGGGGTGTCGGGGCCGGTACGGGCTTCGCCTTCGCAGCAGGCGGCGCCACGGGAACGTACTCGGTCGGCTCGTCGACCGGATAGGCAGCGTCGGGATCGACCGGAGCAGCACCTCGACGGCGCCGAGTCTTCGGCTTCTCGTCCACCGGGTATCCGTCGGCGTCGAACAGCGCCGGGTCGTAGTCGTCCCGGCTGTCATCCGAACCGTAGGAGTCGTAGGACCGGTCGTAGCCGTCGGGTGCGAACTCGTCGTCGTAACCCTCGTCATAGCGAGCGTCGTACTCGCCGTACTCGTCACCGCGGTCGCGAGTGCCGAACAGCGTCCGCAGCCGCGCGGGGATGTCGCGGACTGTCGTACCGGTGAGAAGCAGGACTCCGAACAGGATTGCGAGGAGCAGCAGCGGCACCGCCAACCACACCGTGACACCACTGCTGAGAGGTCCACCGACGACGAATCCGACGAAACCGCCGCCCGACGCGCGTCCGGTGGCGTCGTCGGGAGATCCTGCGCCCAGATGCCACAACCCGAGCATGGGAAGTCCGACGAGGACGGAACCGAGAACGAGACGTGGCCGGGTGTCCGGCTTGGGCTCGGTGCGCATCAGCGCCACGGCGACGGCGATACCGAGCAGGGGCAGAACGACGGCTGCGCTGCCGACCACGGCGCGCAGCCCGATCTCGATCCACTCTCCGACGGGCCCACCTGCGGAGAACCACAGTCCGGCCGCGACGACGACGCTCACGGCGAGAGCGCCCAGCGCGAGCCCGTCCCGACGGTGTCCGTGCTCGATGTCGGCTGCTTTGCCGACGGTGCGCGTGGTGGCTCCGAGTCCGCGGGCAGCGAGTGACCAGCCCTTGCCGATACCGCGACCCATCGAGTTCAGCGCAGCCATGCCCGGCGAGACGGACGACCGCTTGGCGGCGGGCCGCGCCCGCGTCCCCGACGAGGTGCGAGGAGACGACTGCCGGGCACCGGACTGCCGTGGCGCGGTGGGCTTGCGCGGCGTGGTGACCGTCCGCCCGCGTCCTGTCGACGTGGCACTGCTCTTGCCTGTGCCTGCCCTGGTCGATCCGGTACTCCCGGATCGGGACGCGCGCGTACTCGTCTTGCCTGCCATGACCGTCAGGCTAGTCGGTCGACACCATCAGGACCATCCGCAACACCAGTAACAAGAGCGTGCGTCGGTGTCACACGCCTCGGTCGAGACCCTTCACCGACGCGATGTCCTCTGCTTCACCGTCGAACTCCAGCACGACCGCGTCCCGCCCGAAGGCATGGAGCACCAGTTCGGCCGGTTCGCCCCGGAGCGTCACGGTCCGCGATGCCGACTTCTTGCCGAACGCTCGGCGCCGACCGTCCGGGGTCTCGACCGCGACCCTGACCGGAGCACTCCGGTAGGCGATGCGGCCGAGCAATCCCAGCAGACCCCACAGCGCACTCTGCATCTCGGGGCTCAGCTCCCGAGGGCTCGGCGCCGCGGTGCCGGCGCGCCTGATGTCCTCGTGGTGGACGAACATCTCGCCCAGGTTCACCTGCGCGTCGAGCAACTTGTACGGGGACCACACGGGAGGACCGGTGCGGACGTCGTCCACCAGCGACACCCACTCCCCCGCGGCGACACCGTCCTGGACCTTGCGTGTGTACCCGGCCAACGGCGGCAGGAAGATGCCCGGCGCGGCGTCGAGCCGTCGTTCGCGGATGACGAGGTGCGCCGCCAGATCGCGCACCGTCCAGTCGCCGCACAGTGTCGGGGCATCCGGTCCGACCTCCGCCATGGTGTCCGCGAGGTCCAGACGTTCGTCGTGTGCGAGGCTCATGAGATACGAATCTAGCGTCTGTCGTACGGTCGCCGGTGTGCCCGTGACCGAAATACTGCTCATCCTGCTGGCGGGCTTCGCCGCGGGAGGCATCAATGCCATCGTCGGATCGGGAACGCTGATCACGTTCCCCACCCTCATCGCCTTCGGGTATCCGCCGGTCACGGCGACCATGAGCAATGCCATCGGCCTCGTCGCGGGCAGCGCGTCGGGCGCCTGGGGTTATCGCCGAGAACTGCGGGGACAGTGGCCGCGCCTGCGCTGGCAACTCCCCGGTTCCCTGCTCGGTGGACTGCTGGGTGCGTGGCTCCTCCAGCATCTGCCCGAGAAGACGTTCACCGCAGTCGTTCCCGTCCTGCTCGTCCTGGCGCTGGTTCTCGTCGTCACCGGACCCCGTATCCAGGCCTGGGCCCAGAAGCGGTCGTCCTCGGAGACATCCGAGACGTCGGCGGGGCTCGGCCGCGGCCGATTCGTCCTGCTGGTCATCGGCACGTTCGCGGTCGGCGTCTACGGCGGATACTTCACCGCCGCACAGGGAATTCTGCTGATGGGCGTCATGGGCGCCCTGCTGCCGGAGAACATCCAGCGGATGAATGCCGCCAAGAATGTTCTGTCGCTCGTCGTCAACATCGTCGCCGCGGCGTCGTTCATCATCTTCGCGTCGGACCGGATCAGTTGGGCCGCAGTCGGATTGATCGCCGTGAGCTCGCTGGTCGGCGGCGCCGTCGGTGCGCGGTACGGCCGTCGCCTCTCGCCGGGAGTACTGCGTCTGTGCATCGTCGCACTGGGCCTGATCGGCCTGTACAACCTGCTCGCCTGACGCGGCCTCCGATGATTCGGAGGCCGCGTCAGCGGGTGGATCAGCCTTGATTGACCTCGATGACGGTGGGCACGATCATCGGCTTGCGGCGGTACTTGTCCGCGACCCAGCGACCGACGATGCGACGCACGGACTGTGCGACGCGATGCGTGTCCCGGACACCGTCGTTGGCGAGGCGCACAACTTCCGCCTCGACCAGCTTCGCAGCCTCCTCGAGCGCGCCGGGGTCGTCGGAGAACCCGCGACCCGACACCTCGGGGGTGCCCACCGAGCGACCGGTGGCGCTGTCGATGGCCATCGTGATGGCGATGAAGCCGCCCTCACCCAGGACCAGTCGATCCGACAGAGTCGAGTCGCCCACGTCACCGACGGACAACCCGTCGACGTAGACGTGTCCGACCGGCACCTGACCGACGATCTCGGCGAGACCGTCGACCATGTCGACGACGACGCCGTCCTCGGCCAGCACGACGCGCTCCTCCGGGACACCGGTGGAGATCGCCAGGGCGGCATTGGCACGCAGGTGCCGCCACTCGCCGTGGACGGGCATCGCATTGGTCGGACGCACCGCGTTGTAGAGGTAGAGGAGCTCGCCCGCCGACGCGTGGCCGGACACGTGCACCTTGGCACTCTGCTGCGTGACCACCTTGGCGCCACGCTTGGCCAGCCCGTTGACGACGGCGAACACGGAGTTCTCGTTGCCGGGAATGAGCGAGGACGCCAGGACGACGAGATCGTCGGCGCGGATGTTGATCTGACGGTGCTCACCGCGGGCCATGCGGGACAGAGCCGACAGCGGCTCACCCTGCGAACCCGTGGACACGAGCACCAGCTTGTCGTCCGCGAGCTTCGTCGCGGTGTCCATGTCGACCTCGACACCGGACGGGACGGTCAGGTAGCCGAGCTCCTGCGCGATGGCCATGTTGCGCACCATCGAGCGACCGACGAACGCGACCTTGCGGTTGTAGCGGTGCGCGACGTCGATGACCTGCTGGATGCGGTGGACATGGCTGGCGAACGACGCCACGATGACGCGGTTCTTCGCCTTGCCGATGACGGTGTCGAGGACTCCGCCGATCTCACGCTCGGGTGTGACGAACCCCGGCACCTCGGCGTTGGTGGAGTCGACCAGGAACAGGTCGACGCCCTCGTCGCCCAGACGCGAGAAGCCTCCGAGGTCGGTCAGGCGACCGTCGAGCGGCAGCTGATCGAGCTTGATGTCGCCGGTGTGCAGCACGACGCCGGCGTCGGTACGGATCGCGACGGCGAGCGCATCGGGGATCGAGTGGTTGACCGCGAAGTACTCGAGCTCGAACGGTCCGTGGTCGGTGCTCTCGCCCTCGCGGACCTCGACCAGCTTCGGCTTCTGGCGGTGCTCACGGCATTTCGCAGCGAGCAGCGCGAGCGTGAACTTCGACCCGATGACCGGGATGTCGGGGCGAAGGCGCAGCAGGAACGGCACGGCACCGATGTGGTCCTCGTGGCCGTGCGTGAGAACCAGGGCGACGACGTCGTCCATCCGGTTCTCGATGTGGCGGAAGTCCGGGAGGATCAGGTCGACGCCGGGCTGGGCGTCCTCGGGGAACAGCACGCCGCAGTCGACGATGAGCAGCTTGCCCTGGAACTCGAAGACGGTCATGTTGCGACCGATCTCGCCGATACCGCCGAGTGCGACGACGCGGAGGCCGTTCTTCGGCGCCTTCGGCGGAGCGCCGAGGCGCTGCGTCTTGTCGACGGCGGTGCGGGCGTCGGGTCGCTGGATCGCCGACGAGCTCTGCGGGGTGCGCGGAGGCCGTGAGCGAGGCCCGCGTCCACCGCGGCCACCGGACTGGTTACCGCCGCCCGACTGGTTGCCACCGTTGGACTGGTTGCCGCCGCCGGACTGACGGCCCTTGGGGGCGTCGGACTTCGGGGCGCGGTCGGTCTGCGGTGCCTTCTCGGCTCGTGCCGCGGGCGCCGCGGGGGCGTCGGCTACGGGGGGCGGAGTCTTGGGTGCCTTCGGCGCCTCGGGAGGCGCCTCGACGGGAGGTCCGGCGCTGCGTGTGGCACTGCGCCGCCTGGGCGGACGGGTCATGTGAGAACTCCTGCACGGTGGAGATCGGCTGCGAGAGCATCGATCTGATCGGTGGACGGTGGAACTTGCGGAAGACGGGGGTCGCCGACGTCGATGCCCAGCAGGCGCAGGCCCGCTTTGGAACCCGTGACGCCGCCGAGTCGGGCGAACGAGCGCACGATCGGAAGCAGGCTGACATTGATGGCCTGCGCGGCGGCGATGTCGCCGGCGGTCCAGGCGGCATGAAGGTCGCGCAGCTTGCCCGGCACGAGATGGCCGATGACGCTGACGAATCCGACGGCGCCCACGGACAACCACGGGAGGTTGAGCGGGTCGTCGCCGGAGAAGTATTCGAGGCCGGTGGACGCGATCAGCTCGGCGCCCGCGGCGAGATCGCCCTTGGCGTCCTTGACGGCCAGGATGTTGCGGTGCTCCGCCAAGCGGCGCAGCGTTTCCGTCTCGATGGGAACGACGGAGCGGGGCGGAATGTCGTAGAGCATCACCGGCAGATCAGTGGCGTCCGCGACGGCGACGAAGTGGGCGTACAGGCCGGCCTGGGGTGGGCGTGAGTAGTACGGGGTCACGACGAGGAGGCCGTGAGCGCCCGCATCCGCGGCGGCCCGAGCGAGCTGGATGCTGTGCGCGGTGTCGTTGGTGCCGGCGCCGGCCACGATGCGGGCCCTGTCCCCCACGGCCGCGACGACCGCACGCAGGAGGTCCGCCTTCTCGCGATCGGTGGTGGTGGGCGATTCACCCGTCGTGCCGGAGATGACGAGGCTGTCGCAGCCACTCGACACGAGATGCGACGCCAAGGACACCGAGGTGTCGATGTCGAGGGCGCCGTCCGGGGTGAACGGAGTCACCATCGCGACGGACACCGCTCCGAACGGCGAGGGCGCCGTCGTCGTCTGCTTCTGCCGTGCGGGGTCGACAGTCTCCGCAGTGCCGACAGTCCTCGCGGTGTCACCGATGGTCATGGTCAGGAAGGTTACCCGGTCCGATTCGGACCATCGGACCCCCACGACGCTGCCGACTCGTCGGGCGCGCCGTCATTCTCCGGGGTACGAGCTCCGCGCCACTTCGGTGCCGTCGGGCAGAGTCTCGATCTCGAAGTCCGCGAAGACGTCGGGAGCGACATCCTTCAGGCGTCGCAAGCACTCGACCGCGAGGCGACGGATCTCGAGATCGGCGTGCTCGGACGCCCTCATGACGACGAAATGCCGCCAGGACCGGTAATTGCCCGTCATCACCAGACGCGTCTCGACGGCGTTGGGAAGCACCGACCGCGCAGCCTGACGCGCTTGCTTGCCCGCCACGACGGCGGGCGCGTCGGGACCGCTCACCTTCTCCAGCGCGGTCAACAACGCGTCGTACGCGGCACGGGAACTGTCGGTCGCATTCTGGAACAAGTCACTCAGCGTCGGGTCGGCTTCGAGAGCCGGGGGAACGACCATCCGCGCGTCGCGTTCGGACACCGACCGTTGCGAGAGCTGCGAGAATGAGAAGTGCCGGTGCCGGATCAGTTCGTGACTGCACGAGCGGGAGATACCGGTGACGTAGACGCTGGCGGACGCGTGTTCGAGCACCGAGTAGTTGCCGACGGCCAGCAGATGGTTGAGGTACCCGGCGTTGGTCGCGGTGCGCGGATTGGGCTTCGACCAGCTCTGGTAGCAGGCACGGCCGGCGAATTCGACCAGGGCCTGTCCCCCGTCGGCGTCGGTCTCCCACGGCACGTCCGGTGGCGGCACGAACGAGGTGGCGGCGATCAGCCGAACGGACAGCGGAGCATTCTGCACCCCCGAAGACTATTCGCTCGCGTGAGCGAGATCGGACGCGAGATCCCCCCGATCGCCGACGACGACATCGTCGACACCCAGCCAGTCCGCCATCTCACGTATCGACGCCGCGAGGGCCGCCGTGACCTCGGCGCGCCTGCCTCGGGCGTCGACGGACGGTTCGGAGAAGGCACCCGGAACGGTGAGGACTCCGGCGGCGCGGTCGACCCGGATGTCCACACGCCCGACGAGTTCGTCGTTCAGCAGGAACGGGAAGACGTAGTACCCGTACGTTCTCTTCGGCTCGGGCGTGTAGATCTCGATGCGGTAGTGGAAATCGAAGAGCCGTTCGGTGCGGGGTCGCCCGAAGATCAACGGGTCGAACGGGCACAGCAGAGCAGCCGTCTCGACCGACCGCGGTACCCGGGTGTCGCGGTGCAGGTAGGCCTGATCCCGCCAGCCGGTCACCGTGGCGGGCACGAGGACACCCGCGTCCACCAGATCGGCGACGGCACGGGTGGTCTGCACCGACGACAGGCGATAGTGATCGCGCAGGTCCGGCGCAGTGGCGACGCCCATCGCCTCGGCCGACTTCTCGACGAGCTGTCGGACGGCATCCACCTCGTCCACCCGCCGCCCCACGACGTCGGCCGGCAGCACTCGCTCGGCGAGGTCGTACAGCCTCGTGAACCGCTCCCGCCGCGGTACGGACAACACACCGCCGGCGAACAGTTGCTCGCACACCACCTTGACGTCGCTGTGGTCCCACCACGGACCCTTCGGACCCGGTCGACGACGGTCCAACAACTCCTCGAGGCCTCGTGCGGTCACGGGCCCCTGGTCGCGGATCGCGTCCAGCACCTCGTCCACCAGCCCGGGGTTACGCTCGGCCACCCGGGCAGCGCCGCCCCACCGGCCGTGCTCGTACTGGTCCATCCGCCACCGCATCAGCGGCCAGTCCGCAACGGGGAGGAACGCTGCCTCGTGTGCCCAGTACTCGACGAGCAGTCGCGGTGATCGCGCCGTGTCCGTCCACGCCGCGTCGTCCAGTGCCTGCCGGTCATAGGGTCCGATCCGACTGAAGACCGGCGCATAGTGCGCGCGCACCGCCGCGGACACCGAATCGATCTGCAGGAGCTTCGTCGAGCGCACGACACCCGCCACCGCTCGCCTCCCCGACACCGCGCCGGACCGCGGGCGACCGAATCCCTGTGCAGCGACGGCTGTACGACGTGCCGCGGCGGCGGACAGCTCACGCATCGGGAACGGCCCTCTCGCAGCAGGTCTTCACCGTCAGGACGGTACCCGTGACAGAGGTCGCTGCTGGATCGCTCGGTGGTGTTCCTGCTCCTCTCACACCGGATATCGACGGAAACCCGCGGTGTTCGGGCGCGAGGGGAGCAAAAACACCACTCACCGGCTGAACGGCAGGGTCGTCCGGCCGGACGGATACTCTCGGGTCATGCATCGGTCGAGGCTCGTTCCCCTGATCCTGTCGGCCGCTCTTCTCGGCGCGGCCTGCGGATCGACGATCGAGGGGCGCCCCACGGCCGGCGAGTGGGTGCCCACCGCCGAGAATCCCGACCCGTCCCTCGCCCTGGACGGTATCGAGGTGGTGCAATATCCGCCCGCCTTTCACGCGCTCGCGAACTACCGTGTGGCGTACAACTATTCACCCCCGATGGGCGGCCGGCACGACGCCGCGTGGGCCACTTGTACCGGGATCGTGTACCCGGAACCCGTGCGGACGGAGAACATGGTCCACTCGCTCGAGCACGGCGCCGTCTGGATCGCCTACGACCCCGACGCTCTCGACGACCAGCAGGTCGCGGCACTCGCCGACAGGGTCGACGGCGCGCCTTACACGATGCTGTCGCCGTATCCGGGCATGGACCGCACCATCTCGCTGCAGTCCTGGGGACACCGATTGGCCGTGGACAGCGCGGACGACGAGCGCATCGACCAGTTCATCTCGGCACTTCGTCTGAACCCGAACACGTTCCCGGAACCCGGCGCTACGTGCGCGACACTGCCCTCCACGTTCGACACGCTGAACCCGCCGCCGTTCGTCGAAGGCCCGCCGGATCCCGCGTCGCCGCTGACCCTTCCGGAATGATCAGGCAGGCATGATCGTCGCCGCGAGGGTGCCGCCGAGGTCGACGAGCCGCTCTCGAGACGTCGCATCGAACGCCGTCAGGTCGACGGGGGCAGCGGCCTGCTCGAGACCCCAGCCGCTCACGATGGATGTCAGCGCCCGCACCGCGCCCACCGTGTCGTTGTTCCCGTAGACCCAAGCGCCCCAGGGTTTCCCGTCGACGGCGCCCAGTGTCGGGTAGTAGACGGAATCCAGGAAATGCTTCAGTGCACCGGACATGTAGCCGAAGTTGGCCGGCGTACCGAACAGGAACGCGTCGGCATCGAGGACGTCACCGACGGTCGCCCCGAGCGCCGGGCGGACTCGAACGTCGACTCCGTCGATCTCGGGATCCCGCGCCCCGGCCAGGACCGCCTCGAGCATCTCGTGCATCGGCGGCGAGACCGTATGGTGCACCACCAGGAGCAGCGTCACGCGCTCTCGGCGCGCTCGAGTTCGACAGCGCGGCGCATGGTTTCGCGAGCACGCCCACGGTCTCCCGCGTAGTCGTAGGCACGGGCCAGCCGGTACGAGTTACGCCAGTCGTCCGGCGCCTTCTCGTACTCGGCCTTGACGTCCGCGAACAACGCATCGGCAGCTGCGCGTTCGATCCGGCCGGACGGACGGCGAGGAAGATCCTCCACGTCCAGCTCGAGGTTCTCCTCGTGGATGCGTCGCGCGAGATGCTGGTGCCGTAACCCGGCTCGGAGCGTGGCCACGACGATCCAGATTCCCAGCAGCGGCAGGATCAGCACACCGATACCGAGGCCGATGTTGACCGGACCACCGAGCTGGATGAAGTCGAAACCGCGACTTCCGAGAATGACGAAGTAGACACCGAGTACGACGACCATCACCACGATGATCGCCACCACGCGCGAATACTTGCTCATGCCGACCCGAGATCCATCAGCGGTTCGATGCCCAGCGTCAGACCGGGTCGGGACCCGATTGCCCGAACTCCCAGCAGCACACCGGGAGTAAAGGACGTGCGGTCGATGGAGTCGTGCCGGATGGTCAGTGTCTCGCCCTGCGTACCCAGCAGCACTTCCTGGTGCGCGACCAATCCCGCCAGCCTGACCGAGTGCACGCGCACCCCGTCCACATCGGCACCGCGCGCCCCGTCGAGCTCGGTGCTGGTCGCATCGGGGCTCGGTCCCACGCCGGCCGCCGCGCGCGCCTCGGCGATCAGCGCCGCCGTGCGATACGCCGTGCCGGACGGTGCGTCCGCCTTGTTCGGGTGATGGAGTTCGATGACCTCGACGGAGTCGAAGAACCGCGCGGCCTGCTGCGCGAACGCCATGGACAGAACGGCACCGATGGCGAAGTTCGGGGCGATCAGCACACCGGTCGTCGGAGACTCTGCGAGCCACCCGCGCACACGATCCAGACGCTCGTCGTCGAAACCGGTGGTTCCGACGACAGCGTGGATACCGGCCCCGACGAGATACTGGAGGTTGTCCATGACGACGTCCGGATGCGTGAAGTCGACGACCACCTGCGCACCGTTCTCCGCGAACGTCTCCAGCCGGTCACCCTTGTCGACGCGAGCGACCAGCTCGGTGTCCGGCGCGGCCTCGACGGCGTCGCACACCGCCTGTCCCACCTTGCCGGCTGCGCCGAGCACTCCGACGCGAATTGCCTCTGTCACCGTCAACATCCTCCACTTCGAACTGTCGCAGGACAGCCTAGTGGTCGAACTCGATGACCTGACGTATCGCCTTGCCGTCGGCCAACTCGTCCATGCCCTCGTTGATGTCGTCGAGAGTGATACGCGAGGACACGAGCTTCTCCACCGGGAATCGTCCTTCGCGCCACATCTGCTCGTAGGTCGGGATGTCGCGCTCGGGAACGGCCGACCCCAGGTAGCTGCCGATGATGGTTCGCGCCTCGGCGACGAGCGTCAGTGGCGAGATCGACGCGCGGGCGTCGGGAGACGGGAGCCCGACGGTGACGGTGGTGCCTCCGGGTGCCGTCGCTGCCAGCGCCGTCTCGAACGCGCGCGCATTGCCCGCCGCTTCCACCACGATCTGCGCCTTCACGCCGGACTCGAGCAGTTCCTGCGGTGTGTAGACCGCCGTGGCCCCCAGATCACGCGCCATGTCGAGCTTGTCGGGCATGGAGTCGACGCCGATCACGTCGCCGAGCCCCAACGACGCCGCGGTCAGGATCGCTGCCATACCGACGCCGCCCAGCCCGACCACCATGATCGTGTCCCCGCTCGTCGGGGACGCGGCGTTCAGCACGGCGCCTCCGCCGGTGAGAACCGCGCATCCCAGCACGGCAGCGACCGCGGGGGGAACATCGGCGCCCACCGGGACGACGGATCGACGATCGACCACCGTGTGCGTCGCGAACCCCGAGACCCCGAGGTGGTGCTTGACCTCGGTGCCGTCCCGCGTCAGTCGGACGTCGCCGTTCAGCAGGGTGCCGGCGTTGTTCGCCGCACTGCCCGGTACGCACGGTGTGCGCCCGTCGGACAGGCATCCGGCGCACTCACCGCAGCGCGGCAGGAACGTCATGACGACGCGCGTGCCGATCTCCAGATCGACTCCGGCGCCGACTTCCTCGACGATGCCGGCGGCCTCGTGCCCCAACAGCATCGGTACGGGCCGTACCCGGTTCCCGTCGACGACGGACAGGTCCGAGTGGCACAACCCGGCAGCTTCGATCCGCACGAGGATCTCTCCCTCGCCCGGCGGGTCGAGGTCCAGTTCGGACACGGTCAGAGGACGGGATTCGGCGAACGGACGCTGACGACCGATCTCCTCGAGGACGGCACCGCGAATCTTCATACCGTCACGTTAACCCGGCGGCGTCGGCGGCCTCGGCACTCTGGGATTGAGAAGATGCGCTACCAGCGCCGTCCACCCGGTCTGGTGACTGGCGCCGAGTCCCTCACCGGTGTCCCCGTCGAAGTATTCGCTGAACGTCGGATGCTGCGACCACAACGGATCGTCGGTCGATTCGATACGGCCACCGTCCGACGGTCGACCGGGTGACGTGCCCGTCCCGGCGCGGAACAGGTCGGCCAGTCCGCCCTCGATGATCGCGGCGGCCTCGACCAGCGTGTGCTGCTTCCCGGAGCCGGTGGGAATCTCGATGGTGAACGTGTCGCCGAAGTACCGGCCGTAGGCCCGAAGTTTGTCGGCGAGCAGCACGTTCACCGGGAACCACACCGGCCCACGCCAATTGGAGTTCCCGCCGAACATCGAGGTTCGGGACTCCCCGGGTTCGTACTCGATGGACAACGATCGTCCGTCGACGTCCATGCTCACGCCGTCGCGGTACGACGCGGACAGGGAGCGGATACCGAACGAGGACAGGAACTCCTCCGAGTCGAACATGCGCTCGAGGATGCGGCGCAGCCTGTCCGGGTCGACGAGGGCCAGCAACATGCGCCATGTCCCGTTGTCGTTGCGCGACATCATCGGTGAGACCAGATCGGGGCGGCGATGCTGCAGCCAGCGCAGCCGGGACGTCAGGTCCGGGCATTCCTTCGGCACCCACGACGGGATCTCCGTGGCACCCAGGATCGGCAGCAGTCCCACCATCGACCGCACGCGCAGCGGCACCGCGTCACCGTGGGGCGGGGCGAGTACGTCGTAGAAGAAGCCGTCCTCCTCGTGCCACAGCGACATCTGCGCGGAGCCGAACGATCCCACGGCCTCGGCGATGGAGAGGAAGTGTGCGAAGAACTTGGTGGCGACGTCGTCCCACGCGGAGTCGTAGCGGGCAAGCTCGATCGCGATCTTGAACATCTGCTGGCAGTAGAAGGCCATCCAGCTGGTGGCGTCCGACTGTTCCAACCGGAACCCGGGAGGCAAGGGTTCGGAACGGTTGAACATTCCGATGTTGTCCATTCCGAGGAATCCGCCCTCGAAGATGTTGGAACCCCCGGCATCCTTGCGGTTGACCCACCACGAGAAGTTCAGCAGCAGTTTGGTGAAGACTCGTACCAGGAACTCTCGATCACGGTGCCCGTCGATGCGGTAGACCTGCCACACCGCCCACGCGTGCACGGGCGGGTTGACGTCACCGAACTCCCATTCGTACGCCGGCAGTTGGCCGTTGGGATGCATCGCCCACTCACGACACATCAGGACCAACTGCTCCTTGGCGAAGTCCGGGTCGACGTGCGCGAGGGGAATGGTGTGGAACGCCAGGTCCCACGCGGCGAACCACGGGTACTCCCATTCGTCCGGCATCGAGACGACGTCCGCGAGCGAGAAATGCGACCACGCATGGTTACGCGCCGATGCGTCCAGTCGCGATCCCGGCGCCGGCGCTCCCACCGGGTCTCCCTGCGCCCACTCCCGAACGTCGTACCGGTAGAGCTGTTTACACCACAGCAGGCCCGCGTAGGCCCGTCGCGCGACGTGCCGGTCCTCGTCGGACAGGTCGGGGCCGATCACGTGGTCGTAGAACTGGTCTGCCTCCTGCGCACGGTCGGCGAGCACCGCGTCGTACCCGGGTCCGAAGGTGAACGAGTCGGGAAGGGTCGTGCCCAGTCGCAGCTTGATCCGACGCGTCTCACCCGGCTCGATGTCGTCGAGGGAATACCAGAAGGCGCACTTGGTGCCGGTGCCGTCGGGATTGACGGCCGACTCGTCGCCGTCGACGATGCGTCGACCGATGCCGTCCTTGGTGTACTCCGACAGGTTCTTCTCGGCGCCGAACAGATCGACCGCATTGGTCTCGTTGTCGCAGAACAGAACTCGTGGCGTGCCCTCGGCCGCGAGGTGGTACCGGCCGAGGAAACCGTGGTCGGCACGGACGGCCGCCAGGTGCCCGGGGATGCTGTCCTGCGTGATATCGACGATCGACGCCGTCCGGTCGTCGCGACCCCAGGACCATGTGTTGCGCAGCCAGAGGTGCGGTACGACGTCCACCGACGCCGCGTCCGGCCCGTGGTTGGTGACGTCGATGACGATGCAGACGTCCTCCGGCGACGCCTTGGCGTAGGTGATGGAGACGTCGAAGAACCGGTTCTCGTCCAGGATGCCGGTGTCGGCCAGTTCGAATTCCCGCTCCAGACGACTGCGGGCGAGGCTTCGTTCCCGCAGTTCGTCGTACGGGTACTCGGCCTGCGGGTAGCGGTAGAGCCACGACATCCAGCTGTGGGTAGGTGTCCCGTCGACGGCCCACCAGTACTCCTTGGCGTCCTCGCCGTGGTTGCCCTCACCGTTGGTGAGTCCGAACAGCCGTTCCTTGAGTATCGGGTCGCGACGGTTCCAGAGCGCCACCGAGAAGTTCAGGAACCCGAACCGGTCGCAAATTCCGCCGAGTCCGTCCTCACCCCAGCGGTAGGCACGCGACCGGGCGTGATCGAAGGGGAACGACTCCCAGGCGTTGCCGTCCTCGGAGTAGTCCTCCCGCACGGTCCCCCACTGTCGACCCGCGAGGTACGGCCCCCAGATGCGCCACGCACCCTGGGCTCCGGGCGACTCCGCCAATCGGGAGTGCTCCACCGTCGGATGACGAGGTGGATCGGTCGGCGACGTTGCGACGTCTGGTGCGTTGAACGGTGGAGCGGCGTCGGTCACCGCAACAGTGTGCCCCCACCGGTGCCGTCGTGCATCGCGCCGACCGTGGAGCCGGTGACGAGACCGGCGACGAGGGAGACGAATCCCGCGATCGTGGACGCCGGACGCGACATGTCGTATCCGGTTCCCGGCGCGAGGCCCACGCGCATCCCGAGGTCGGTGGCAGCGAGCATCAGCTCCTCCTGCGTGACCGTCACACGACCGGACGTTCCCGGTCCGATCACGACGAGAGCGGGACGCCAGCTGTCGAGGGCGGTGGGGCTGCCTCCTTCGGTCATTCCGCGGTCCCATTCGGGCGACTCCCACCAGACGCCGTCATCCGTAGCGGACGGTACGGGTGTGTCCTCGAACATGACCGATGCTGCGGGCACCGCGCCGGCTGCCGCGACGAGAGCATTCCTTGCGACTAGAGGAAGATCACCGTCGACGGCGAACAGTGGGTGCCCGGACGCGAGGACGCCGATCATCGAGATGACCGAGTCGACGCTTCCGTCCGAGACGACGGCCAAGGGAGCCCGACCGATGCGGTCGGGCGAATGTGCTCGGACGAGTGCAGCGCCCCGCTGACGCGCGGACACGGCCAGCTCCCCGTACGTGATGGAATCGGTGTCGGATACGAACGCCACCGACGATCCCGCCGAGCGGGCGATGCGATCGATCGCGGCCATGATCGAGACCCGGCCGACTGCGGTTGTTTGCTGCCCGGCGCGGACCTGCACCACGGCAGACGAAGCATTTGAAGCGGACATAGGGAACACCACCCACTGCCGAACCGGTCGGCGATCAGGTCAAGGACTCCGTAAGCGTACCGGAAGTATGTTTCTGCCCGGTTCACGCGTCGGAAACCTTGTTACGGCTCACGAAGAGCCTGCATACCCCAATCGACGGCTGATATCCTTCGCCGCGGTCATGGCATCCGCTGCCACCGCGGCGAAATCTTCCGGTTCCAGTCGATAGGCCGGACCGGACACGCTGAGCGCGGCGACCACTGTTCCGGTGTGGTCCCGAACAGGGGCGGACACGGCGTTGAGCCCCACCTCGAGTTCCTCGCGCACCGACGACCATCCGACCTCGCGAACGGCCGCCAGCTCCGCTTCGAGGGCCGACAACGACGTCACCGTCGTGTCCGTGAACGACTCCAGTCGTGTCGGGAGGCGATCGCGACGATCGTCCGCCGCCAGCTCGCTCAGCAGAATCTTGCCGCTCGACGTGGCGTGGACAGGGCTTCCCTGACCGACCCAGGTGCGCAGTGCCACTTCGGACTCGGATCTCGCCTTCACGATGTTCACCGCGCGATCACCGTCGAGAACGGCAAGGTTGGTCGTCTCCCCGACCTTCTCGGCGAGTCGGTCACAGATGTCCTGCGACGCCTTCGACAGGTCTCTCTCGGCGGTGGCCGAACCCGCGAGGCGCACGATCGAGAACCCGAGTCGGAACTTGCCCCGCTCGCCGACCTGCTCGACGTACCCACGGGCGTCGAGGACGCCGACCAGGCGGGACACGGTCGATTTGTGCACCCCGAGTTCGTCGGCGATGGCCGTGACACCGGCGCTTCCGTGACGGGCGATGATCTCGAGAACCTCGAGCGCTCGATCCACCGACTGGACGGCACTCTTACCGGGATCGCTCGTCTTTGCCATGATGGTGTCCGATTCTATCGTCTGTCACAGACCGGGCAGTCCGACGGTGGCCGCCACGTGTCCTACGCGCCGCTGCACTGCCGCGATCTCTCGGATCGCGTCCATCACCAGGCTGCGTTCGAGCGGCGTCAGCTCCTGGAGCACCACCACGTCCGTCGGTGTCCGTCCGTCGACGATCAGGGAGACCTGGTGGTCGAGGCGAAGATGCTGGAGGCGGTCGAACACGTCCGTCAGCCCCGACACGTCGCGGTCCGACAGCAGGCCGTTGCCCGCCGCGGCGCGAAGCCGCGCGGGCGTCGACGCGCAGGCGACTCCGACGCTCAACCCTCCCCACCGCGCAAGGTTCACGATCGCCGACACGGCATGCGACTTGAGATCCACCGTGGTGCCCCGCCGAGCGAGCACGTCCTTCAGGGATCGGACCCGTGCGCGGGTTCCCAGCGCGTCGCGCAGTTGGAGGCGGAGCGCGTCCGGGTAGTCGGCCGCCATCGTCGAATAGGCGTCGGGCACCGTGTGCAGCCCGGGGTCGCCCCAGACGACGCGTCCGTCGACCATCAACGACGACATGACGATGCCGCGGTCACCGAGTGGGTCGTCGAGCCACCCCCGCGCCGCGGTGCGCCACTCGCGGGCGGAGCGGGAGAACCGGGGACTGGCCGCGACGGCGTTGTTCGTGTCGGCCGGGAGTCCGCACGCCTCCAGGGTGCGGTGCACGGCACGGGCGACGTCGCGCAGCGCGCCGGCGTCTCTGTTCGATGTATCCGCCCACGACAGTGCGCTGTCGACATCGGACGACGGCATCGCCTCGCGCCGCCCCACACTTCCGAGGGACAGCCATGCGACGTCTCTCCCGGTGATCGGGACGGGTGACCCGGTGATGGCGAGCTCGACCGCACGTCGGACCACCGCGTCGACGACGACGGACAGGATGCCGGTCGCGGCGCTCGCGGTCGTTCCGGTCGTCCACAGGTCCACGATCAACGCGCGGATGCCTGCACTGGCCTCGATCAGGGCCGCCTCGGTCTCCGCCGCATCGAGGTCCCGACGCAACGAGAAGCTTCTCGCGGTCGAGTTGGCCAGGAGATCCGCGCTCTCGAGAACGCCGATCAACGTGCCCCTGGTATCGATCACCAGCATGTGGTGCAGACCGAGTTCCAGCATCTCGAGCAGCACACCCGTCGGGGTTCGATCGGCGTGCACCGAGCGTGCGGGCGAGCTGATCACGAGGTCGATCGACGCGTCCACGGACACCCCGACCGCGACGACCCGGGTCCGCAGGTCCCGGTCGGTGAAGATGCCGAACCGTCCACGCGGCAGCGGGACGACGACACACGAGGACGACTGCTCCGTCATGACGCAGACGGCATCCCGGATCGACGTTCCCGGTTCCACCGTGACGGGAGGTCTGCGGACGAGCGCTCCCACGGTCCCTCCCGCTCCGTCCGGAACGGGCGAGACGATCGACCGACCGCCGAAGGATGCGGCGATGGTGCGGGCGAGGAAGGCGACACCTGCGGGCCGGCCGAAGAACGGACGAGCGGCCGGTCCGGCGACTCTGATCACCGCGGAGTCGCGCGATGCTTTCGCCCAGAACGTGGTCCGCGCACCGACGAGCATCGCCGAGAACCCGAAGAGGCCGCCCGGCTCGATCGTCTCGAGCGGCGCGGCCCCGTCGACGTCGTCCGGATGCAGCAGGTCGACCTCGCCGGACTGCACCACCCAGACCGCGTCGATGTCGTCCACGGAGCTACCCACTACGGTCTCGCCCGCTCGGTAAATGCTCACCGCGGAATCCTCGGCCAGCTGTTCGAGCTCGCTCGCGGTCAGCGCGTCGAACGGCGGGTGGGCGGCGAGGAAGTCCGCCGTACGTCGAATGTCGGCCTGGTCAGCCCCTGACGAGATCGGCACACCGTTCCGCCATCGTCATGACCGTGATGTTGGGGTTCACGGCAGGCAACTTGGGCATTGCCGACGCGTCGACCACGCGCAGGTTGTGGACGCCTCGCACCCGCAGTTCGGGGTCCAGCACAGCCATGGGGTCGGTGGATGCACCCATCTTGGCCGTCCCTGCCGGGTGATAGACGGTGTTGTGCGTCCTGTGGACGTAGTCGAGCAGATCGTCGTCGGTGACGGCGTCCGGGCCCGGTGCGAGCTCGCGGGCGATCCACTCCTTCAACTGCGGCTGTTCGGCGATGCGCCGGGCGAGCTTGAGCCCGGCGAGCATGACGCGGTCGTCGTGGCCCTCGGAGTCGGTGAAATACCGCGGGTCGACCTTCGCACGGTCCCGGAAGTCCCGTGAGCGGAGTCGAACTGTTCCCCGCGAACGGCCTTGTGTCACATTGGGAGTGAGACAGAAGCCGTTGTCGGTGGTCGGGTAGCCCCAGCGCAGAGTGTTCATGTCGAACGGGACGCTGCCGTAATGCATCATCACGTCCGGATACGTCAGGTTCTCCTCGGTGGTGGCGAACACGCCGATCTCCCACCACTGCGACGACGTCGTGACCATCGGCCGCGACGCCTCCCAGAACACCAGTCCCTCGACGTGGTCGTCGAGGTTCGCGCCGACTCCCGGAGAGTCGACGCGGACGGTGATCCCCATTTCGCGGAGATGCACGGACGGGCCGATCCCGGACAGCATCAACAGTTTCGGTGTGTCGATCGCGCCGGCGGTGACGATGACTTCGCGGCGGGCGGAGACCACGTCGTGGCCCGTCAGGTCGGGACGCTGGTACCGCACCCCGGTCGCCGTGAGGGAATCGTCGATGACGATCTCGCTGACCCAGCACCCCGTACGCACCTCGAGATTGGGGCGCTTGTCCATGATGGGGTGCAGGTAGGCGTGCGAGGTCGACATACGCAAGCCGTCGTCGGAGGAATTGATCTGGAACCACCCGGCGCCGTTGAGCACCGTCTCACCGCGGTTGAACTGCACGGTGGGCAGTCCCACATCGGCAGCCGACTCGAGGAGAGCCGCACCGCAGGGATCCAGCGGAGGCACATCGCGCAGGGTCACCGGTCCCGTGACGCGGGAGATATACGGCGTGATGGCCGCCGCGTTCCATCCCGTGGCCCCCATGGCTTCCCAGTCGTCGAGGATGCCGGCCGGCGGATGGAACGCGATGCACGAATTATGAGAGGAGCAGCCGCCCAACACCTTCGCTCGTGCATGACGCATGAAACTGTTGCCGCGCTCCTGAGGCTCGACCGGGTAGTCCCAGTCGTAGCCGGAATCGAGGAGGTGCATCCATCGGTCGAGGACGAGGATGTCGTCGTTGCCGACGTCCGTCGGTCCCGCCTCGACGAGGCACACCGTGACCGACGGGTCCTCGCTCAGCCGAGCCGCCAGTACGCACCCTGCGGTGCCGCCTCCTGCGATCACGTAGTCGAACACGGTGTCCGTCATACTTCGTCACCTTTCGAGGTCGCGGCGTGGGACTTCAACGTACCGATATGGGACCGGCCGACGGTGAAGTACCACAGATACCCGAGGCCCAGGATGACTCCGATGTAGACGAAGGCACCCCACGTGTTGAACCACGGTGTGCCGTAGACGGATTCGCGTGGCCAGGCCAGGTTCAGTGCCATCGCGGCGCCCCAGACCACGGCGAAGATGTTCACCGGCAGTCCCCATCGGCCCATCGTGAAGTAGCCACCCTCCTTCAGATCCTTCGGTGGCCACTCTCCGCGGAGGCGCTTCTTCAGCAGCGGACCGGTGACCATCAGGTAGGCGAGATAGATCATGATGATCGCGATCGAGGTCAACACCGTGAAGATCTTGGGCTGAGCGATGTTGATGACCAGGATCAGGATGGACAGCAGACCGATCACGACCGCGGGAACGACCGGCGTCTGGTACTTGGGGTGCACGGTGGCCAGCCGCTCACCGAACGGCAGGGCATTGTCGCGTGCCATCGCAAACGTCAGGCGGATCGCCGCGGTGTGGACGGCCAGCGAGCACACGGTGACGGCGATGACGATGCAGATCAGGAAGATGTTGCCCAGAGGTCCCCACATCACCTGTTCGACGATGCCCTGCAGGCTGCCCTCCGGAGTTCCCAGAGCGGGATCGTTCAGATCCGGCGCGGCCATGATCGCGAACACCAGGATCGCCCCGCCGATGACGAAGGACGCGAGGATGGCGCGAAGAATCGCCTTCGGCGCGGTGCGGCGAGGCTCGACCGTCTCCTCGCCCAACGAACTGGCCGTATCGAATCCGTACATCACGTATCCCGACGCGAGCGACGCGACGAGGAACGCGCCCAGATACCCGCCGCTCTCCCCCGCGCCGTAACCGTTGGTGGAGAAGAAGACGTCGGGTCCGCGAGTGATGTTGGCAGCCAAAATGATCGCGATCAGGACGGCAGCGATGAGCTCGATGAACACGCCCGTGCTGTTGATCGCCGCCATCAGCCGCACGCCGGCAGCGTTGACCACCGTCGTGAACAGGATCATGATCGCGCCGAGCACGACGGCGTTGGCGGCGTAGTCGTACTGGCCGGTGCCGTCCCCGATGATCTGGAACCCGGGCCACAGCCTGGGCAGGTTGATCTGCAGAGCCAGCACCACCGCGGACAGCGTGACGATCGACGCCGTCAACATCAGCCATCCCGACGTCCACCCGACGATGCGACTGCCGAGCAGTTTCGCCCAGTTGTAGACCGACCCGGCCACCGGGTACTTCGCGGCGAGCTCCATGAAGCACAGCGCCACGGCCATCTGGCCGACGAACACGATGGGCCACGACCACAGATAGGCGGGTCCGGCCGTGCCGAACCCGAAGTAGAACAGCTGGAACGTGCCGGTCAGGATCGAGATGTAGCTGACGCCCGCGGCGAAGCTGGCGAACTTGCCCAGACTCCTGTCGAGCGATTCCTTGTACCCGAAGTCGTCGAGACCGCCGTCGCCCGGCGACGCGCCACCGGGTACGGGGGATCCGGACGGTGTAGTCGATGACACCATGTCGCCTCGCTCGTGTGAGAAGTGAATGTCGAATTCCGGCCGGCCTCCGGCCTACCCGCCGGTCCGATTCCGGCCGGCCTTCGGCCTACCCGCCGGTCGATCCCGGCCTACCCGCCGGCGCCGAACCAGTCCGCTCGCGGCGACGCGGTGTTGTTCCAGATGTGCTTGGTCTCCTGGTACTCGTGCAACCCCGCGGGTCCCAACTCGCGGCCGTTACCCGACTTCTTGTAACCACCCCACTCGGCGGCGGCGGTGTAGTACCCGAAGTCGTTGAGCCACACGGTTCCGTGGCGCAGCCCGCGCACCATGCGCTCGCCGCGCTCGGGATCGTTGGTGCGAACGCCCGCCGCGAGTCCGTACGCGGTGTCGTTCCCCAGCCGGAGCGCCTCGGCCTCGGTGTCGAAGCGCTCGACCGTCAGTATGGGCCCGAACGTCTCGAGCTGCACGATATCCATCTCGCGTGTGCAATGGTCGAACACGGTGGGGAGGAAGTAACTTCCGTCCGCGAGCGCAGGATCGGACGGGGCTCGTCCACCCGTCCGCAGCTGAGCACCCTCGGCGAGGGCGGTCTCGACGAACTTCTCCATCTTCTCGCGCTGCGTGGTCGAGACCAGAGGTCCCGTCTCGCTGGTGGGATCGATGCCCGGGCCCATCCTGATGGCCTCGGCCCGTCGCACGATCTCGTCGACGAATCGATCCGCCACCGAGCTCTCGACGATCAACCTCGTTCCCGCCGAACACACCTGACCGGAATGCAGGAACACTCCGGTGAGCACCTGGTCGACGGACGCGTCGAAGCTCGCCTCGTCGGCTGCGTCCGCGAACACGATGTGGGGGTTCTTGCCGCCGAGTTCCACGGCAACCTTGGTGACGTGGGGTGCGGCACTCGCCAGGATGGCGCTGCCGGTGGCGAGTCCGCCTGTGAAGGAGACGAAGTCGACGTCGGGGTTGTCGGTCAGCGCCGAGCCGATGGTGGCGCCGCTCCCCTGCACCAGATTGACGACGCCTGCCGGCACGCCCGCCTCCTCGAGCAGATGCGCGAAGGCGATGGTGCTGAGCGGGGTGACCTCACTGGGCTTGAGCACCATCGTGCAGCCCGCGGCGAGAGCGGGAGCGATCTTCCAGGAGATCTGCAACAGGGGGTAGTTCCACGGCGCGATCATCACGCAGACGCCGATGGGCTCGTGCACGACGCGGGAGATCACGGCGGGATTGCCGACATCGACGAGTCGATCGCTCGACACGGCGGCCAGCTGGGCGTAGTACCGGAAGACCGACGTGACGTCGTCGATGTCTATCCGGCTCTCCGCGAGGGTCTTTCCGGTGTCGAGGGTTTCGATGAGCGAGAGTCGCTCCTTGTCCCGCTGCAGAAGATCGGCGACCCGTTCGAGCAGCGCGCAGCGATCGGCCATCGGCGTCGCCGGCCAGTCGCCGGCGTCGAACGCGGACCGAGCAGCCGCGACCGCAGCGCGCGCGTCGTCCGGCGATGCCTCGTCGACGGCGACCAGAACGGCGCCGGTGGCGGGGTCGACGAGATCACGTGTCTCACCCGACGTGGCGGAGACCCACTCACCCCCGATGAGGAGTACGCGGTCGAACAGTGTGGCATCGAAGTCGGTGTCGTGCTCGTTCTCCAGGTTCACTGCCCCACCCTCTCACCGATCGGTCACCCCTGCAGTCGTGCGACGAGCCAGTCGTGGAAGAGGCCGATGTGATGCTCGGCAGGAACCAGCACGCCCCCGTCACGGTAGGCCCGTGAGCTCATCGCCGGTTGAGTTCGCTCACATGCGTCGAAATCCTGCAGATTGACGCGATGGAACAGCTCGACAGAGCGGCTCACGTCCGTGCCCGACGCGACGACGTCCCCGGTGTAGAGCCAATCGCACTCCACGATCGTCCGGTCCGCCGAGACCGGGAACATCCGGTGCAGGATGACGTGATCGGGCACGAGGTTGACGAAGACCGTGGGCTTGACCGTGATGGCGTAGTACCGACGGTCCTGGTCCTCGGTCAGCGTCGGCAACGCGTCGAATCCTGCGGACCCGTCGACCGTGAACCCCTCCACGTCGGCGCCGAACTCGGCGCCGTGTCCGACGAAGTACTGGGCGGCGAGCCCGTCCGCGAACTCGGGCAGGACCTCCGTCAGTTCGGGGTGGATGGTGGCGCAGTGATAGCACTCCATGAAATTCTCGACGATGAGCTTCCAGTTGGCCGCCACGTCGTAAGTCTCGCGTCGTCCCAGTTCCAGCGACGCGATGTCGTATCGGTCGATCGCCTCCGCCTCGCCCAGCCGCTCGGTAACCGCACCGATGACGTCCTCCTCGAAGGACGGCGGATCGTCGGAGACGCACAACCACGCGTATCCCGCCCATTCACGCAGGGCGACGGGTGTCAGGCCCCATTCCGTGCGGTTCAACGGAGCACCCTGTGCGTCGGACAGCGACGACAGGTTCGGTGCGGCAACGAGTTTGCCGTCGAGCCCATAGGTCCACGCGTGGTACGGGCACCGCAGGTTCCTGGTCACCGTTCCCGACTCCTCGGTGCAGATCTGCGCGCCGCGGTGCCGGCACACGTTCAGGAACGCGCGCAGCTGCCCGTCCCGCCCGCGGACCACGAGGACGCTCTCCCGTCCGACGTCGACGCGTCGGAAAGCGCCGGGAGTGGGAAGGTCGGCACTGCGCACGGCGCAGAACCACATCGCCTCGAAGACGTGCTCCTGCTCCGCCGCGAAGATGTCCGCGCTCGTGTACCAGGAACCGGGCAGGGTCCGGATCAGCGATCCTGTTCCGGCAGTTCCGGTGTCGAGCGTCGTCATGTGGTCACCATTCTCTGAGTGTCCAGGCCCGAAGAGTCGAGGCGCCGAGGGTCGAAGAGTGCGATGGGATGATCGGTGGAACCGGTCGTCGCGAGGTCCGCCAGGATCTCCCCGACCACGGGTACGAACTTGAACCCGTGGCCCGAAAAACCGCACGCCACGGTCACATTCGTGGCTTCGGGATGACGCGCGATCACGAAGTGTTCGTCCGGAGTGTTGGAGTACATGCATGTGGCCGAGTGGATATGGGGCCCGTCGAGACCGGGGACCGTCTGCAGGACCCGCGCCTGCATGTCCTCGATCTCGTGCGGATACACGGTCCGGTCGATGGTGTCCGGAGTGCATTCGATTCCCTTGCGGAAGAACGCCACCTTCACACCGCCGTCGGGACCGTCGATGGCGGGGAACCCGTAGTCCTGCATGCCGTCGGTCGCCTCGTGGATGAAGATCGGATTCTTCTCGTACGCGGCGGTTCCCGCGGAGGGACCGAACCAGTGCAGGAGCTGCCGTTCCACGACGATGGGGACGGAGAACTGCTCGAGCAGGCCGGGCGCCCAGGCGCCGGGGCAGATGACGACCTGCCCCGCGGTGTAGGTCCCCTTGTCGGTGACGACGGTGACGCCTCCCCCGGACTCCTCCCAGGACAGCACCGTCTCCCCGAACCGCAGCGTGGCCCCACGGTTCTCCGCCAGATCGAGGTGAGCCTGCACGGTCAGCTCGGGCCGGGCGAATCCCGCGGCGGCCTCGTACAGCGCCACCTCGTCGGAGTTCGGATCGAAGGTGGGGAATGCATCGCGCACCTGCTGGGCGTCGAGAATTTCGTGCGGCAGCGACCACTGGCGTGAGGCGAGCAGCGACCCGGCGAACGTGACGGACGTTTCCCGCCCGATGAACAGTCCCCCGGTCACCCGGTAGACCTCACGGGCCGACTCCTGCTTCAACTGCTCCCACAACTCGTAGGACCGCAGCAGCAACGGGACGTAGGCCGGGTTCTCGAAGTACGACTGGCGGATGATGCGCGACCCACCGTGGCTCGAGCCCTTGTCGTGCGCGGGTGTGAACTTCTCGAGGCCCAGGACGCGTTGCCCACGGTCGGCGAGGTGGAAGGCGGCGGCGCTGCCCATGCCGCCGAGGCCGATGACGATGACGTCGTAACTCACGGTGCTCATCTCCTGATCAGGTGGCCGGCGGGGTCGACGACGGCGTCCTCGGCGACCACCGCGTCGTACTGTCTGTCGAAATAGGACACCGTCACCGCGGCGCCCGGCTCGGCGCCGATCGGCAGCCACGCGTAGGCGATGCACCGACCGATGGTCGCCGACCATCCCGCGCTGGTCACGTATCCCACCACCGAGTCGCCGATCGAGACCGGTTCCTTGCCCAGGACCACGGAGTCGGCGTCGTCGAACACCAGGGTGCGGAGTCGCTGCGTGGCCTCGCGCGTCGCGAGCGCCGCCTTGCCTACGAAGTCCTTCGACGACTTCACGGCGAACTCCACGCCCGCCTCGATCGGAGTGTGCTCCGAGGTCATGTCGTGGCCCCAGGCCCGGTAGCCCTTCTCGAGCCGTAGGCTGTCGAATGCCAGACGGCCGGCCGCGATCACGCCGTGCGGTGTCCCGCAGTCCCACAACAGGTCCCACAGCGCGCCGCCGTACTCGGCGTCGGTGTAGATCTCCCACCCCAACTCGCCGACGTACGACACGCGGAGCATCGTCACCGGGACGGCGCCCAGGTACGTCTGCACCGCGCGGAAGTACCCGAATGCCGTGTGCGAGAGATCGGCGTCGGCAACGGGTGCCACCACGTCGCGCGCCCGCGGTCCCCAGACGCCGATGCAACACGTCGCTCCGGTGACGTCGCGGACGGTGACGGCGCCGTCCGTCTCCCGTGCCCGACGCGTCAACCAGTCCAGATCGAGAGGTCCGTTCGCGCCGACCCGGTAGTGGTCGGGAGCCAGCCGGGCCACGGTCAGATCGCTGCGCACGCCGCCGTTGTCGTCGAGCACCAGCGTGTACGTCACCCGGCCGACGGTCGTGTCGACGTTGTTCGTGGTCACGTCCTGCAGGAACTGCGCGGCTCCGGGGCCCTCGACGTCGTAGCGGGTCAGCGGTGTCATGTCGAACATCGCGACCCTGGATCTGGTGACGACGGCTTCGGCGACCGCGATGTCCGAGAAGTGACGCGCCGACCACTCGTCACGGGCAGGGATGTGCATGCCCCGAGCCACGAGGTCGTCGAGTTCGGATCTGTTGCTCTCGTACCAGGCGGGCCGCTCCCAGGCCCCGCCCTGCACGAACTCGGCTCCCAGGGCCACCTCTGCCGCGTGGAACGGGCTGCGGCGCAGACCGCGCAGAGCCGATCGCTGCTGACGGGGATGGATCACGTCGTACACCTCGACGAAGGCCTGCGCGCTGGTCGTGGCGATGAACGCGGGACTGCGCTCGGCGGCTTCGAAGCGGTACAGGTCGGACTCGTGCAGGTCGACCTCGGAGCTGCCGTCGATCATGGTCTGCGCCACCGCTCGTGCGATGCCGGCCGAATGCGTGACCCACACGGCCTCGGCGACCCAGAACCCGGCCAGGTCCCGGTGTTCGCCGACGATGGACTGCCCGTCGGGTGTGAAGGAGAAGATGCCGTTGAAGCCCGACTCCACCTTCGAGTCCCCCAGGGCGGGCAGCAGGCCGGTCGATTCCAGCCACGCGGGCGCGAAGTCGTCCTCGGTGAACGGGAGCATCGACGGCATGGGTGGCGGCAGGACGGACGAGGAATCGCCGTCGTCGGCCCAGGAGAGGGTGCTCATGTCCGCCGGCATCGGGTCGTGTCCGTAGTACCCGATGCCGATGCGGTCACCGTGCTCGCGGTAGTAGAGGTCGCCGTCCTGGTGCCGAAGGATCGGCAGGCTCGCATCGGAGTCGCCGTGGTTGCGTCCCACCAGCGCGTCGATCCGGCCCGTGTACGCGTACTGGTGCGCCATGGGGACCAGGGGAACGGTCAGTCCGACCGTGCGGCCCAGTTCGGCTCCCCAGAAGCCGGCAGCGGACACGACGATGTCGGCGGCGATGTCGCCGTGGGGTGTTCGCACTCCCGTGACGCGCCCGCCGGCGGTGAGGATCTCGGTGACCGGGCTGTGTCCTCGGAACACCGCGCCACGCGCGGTGGCCGCCGCGGCCTGGGCGGCGGCTGCCCTGACTGCGCGTGCCAGTCCGTCGGTGGGAGTGTGGAAGGCACCGAGTACACGGTCACGGTCGAGAAGTGGGTGCAACTCCGCTGCGGTCGCCGAGTCGACGAGGTGTCCGTCGATGCCCCACGATCGAGCCCAGCCCGCTTTGCGCTGCAGGTCCGCCCAGCGCGCCGGCGTGGTGGCCACCTCGAGTCCGCCGAGCGTGTCGAAGCACGGTTCGCCCTCGTGCGTGAGTCGTCGGAACTTGTCGGCGGTGTAGGAGGCGAAGTGCGCCATCGAGCGGGACGGATTGGTCTGGAAGACCAGCCCGGGTGCGTGCGAGGTCGAGCCGCCCGTGGAGAACAGCGGACCCTGGTCGAGGACCGTGACGTTGCACCATCCGCGCATCGTCAGTTCGTCCGCCAGCGAGGTCCCGACGATTCCCGCGCCGATCACGACGACGTGGGGTGTGACGGTGCGTGGTGCCACGAGTGTCCTCCGAGTGCTGATCCTTGTAGTTGCGATGGACGCAACGCATGCTGGATTACGCAACAGACGATCGGCCTTCGCGACTCCTCTGTCAACCCGGCACGCTGTGGTCCGACACACCGACTCAGCGATTGACGTGTGGACTCTCCTGGTGCAAGGTGTTGCGCAGTTCGATGATTGTTGCGCCGACCGCAACTCGTCGATCGACATCAGGGAGGCCTTCATGCCGGACACCGTTCATCGCGTCGCCGTCTGTTCCACGTCGGCGCTCCCGCCGGGCGAGGTGGTCACCGTGACACCGCCGGGCCACACCCCCATCTCGGTCTTCCACACGGACGACGGCATCTTCGCCATCGACGACACCTGCACCCATCAGGACGCGTCGCTCGCCGACGGCTGGGTCGAGAACTGCGCCGTCGAGTGCCCTCTGCACGAAGCATGCTTCGACCTGCGCACCGGCGTTCCGTCCGGCGCGCCCGCGAAGACGCCGGTGCGGACCTACGCGGTGCACGTGGACGACGGCTCGATCGTGCTCGACCTTCCCTCCTCGTGACGGCAACCCGGTCCGTCCTCGTCGTCGGCGCGTCCCTCGCCGGAGCCACCGTGGCGACGGAGTTACGCGAGCGGGGCTTCTCCGGCAGCATCACCGTGGTCGGCGACGAACCTCATCGGCCCTACGATCGGCCTCCGCTGTCCAAGGCCTTCCTGAAGGATTCGACCGCCGACCCGTGGTTGACGCCCGACGCCGACACGTCCGACATCGAGTGGATTCTCGGCACCGCGGCGGTGGACATCAGCGGACGCACGGTGACGTTGTCCGACGGTCGCGAACTGTCGGCCGATGTCGCGGTGATCGCGACGGGCGCGAGAGCGCGGACACTGCTCGGCGCGGCCGAACTCCGCGGTGTCCACACGTTGCGAACCCTCGACGACGCGACGGCCCTGCGTGAGTCGATGGCCACGGCGCGGACGATGGTGGTGATCGGTGCCGGCTTCATCGGAGCCGAGGTGGCATCCACCGCAGCATCCCTCGGGATCACGGTCACGATCGTGGAAGCATCGACCCAGCCACTGTCCGGTCCCCTGGGACTGAACATGGCGGCGATCTGCGTCGACCTCCACCGTGCGAACGGCGTGACCGTGCTACTGGGTGCCGCCGTGGATTCCCTGCAGGGGCGCGGCGGCGCCGTGTCGTCCGTCCTCCTGGGCGACGGCACCGAACTGCAGGCCGACGTCGTCGTGATCGGAATCGGCGCTGTTCCCAACACCGAGTGGGCGGCGGCGTCCGGTCTGGCGATCGACGGCGGGTTCGTCACCGATGCGCAGTGCCGCACCACCGTGCCCGGCGTCTACGCGATCGGTGACTGTGCCCGCACGTTCGACGACGTGCTCCAGGATCACCACCGCAGCGAGCACTGGTCGCACGCCGTCGCCCAGGCCCGTCATGTCGCCGGATCCATCGTCGGCGAACCACCGCCGGAGGGAGCGACCCTCCCGTACTTCTGGTCGGATCAGTACGGTGCGCGCATCCAGTTCGCGGGACGTCGTCAGGCCACCGACGACGTGCGGGTGGTCGAGGGCAGCCCCGACGACGGCTCGTTCGTCGCGGTATACGAGCGAGCCGACCGTGTCGTCGCGGTCCTGGCGATGAACAATGCGCGATCGTTCACTCGCCGACGGAAGGCGTTGGCGGCCTCGATGACGACCGACGCATAGCAATCCGTTTCCCGGTTTCGGTGGTCGTTACCAAACCTGGAGTCGTTTCACTGTGACTCACCCGAAGTCGACGGTCGTTCCGTCATCGGACGCCACAGCAGCGATAGGTTGCGATCATGACTGCTGAGACTCTCGCATCCGACGCCGTCGCCACCGACGCGGCGTTCGACCCGTCCCAGCACGCCCTCGACATGGTGGGTTACCACTACCGCATGGACGACTACTACGAGGTCGGCCGCGAGAAGGTCCGCGAGTACGCCAAGGCCGTCCGCGACTTCCATCCGGTGCACTGGACCGAGGAGGGCGCTCGGGAGCAGGGATACGACGCGCTGATGGCTCCCCCGACGTTCTTCTCGTTGGTCGGAATCATCGCGCAGCAGAAGCTGCTCGAGCGCATCGCGACCGGGTACGACCTGAGCCGCATGCTGCAGACCGACCAGCACGCCGAGTACTACGCACCGGTCCTGGCCGGTGACCGTCTGGTGTGCGACGTGTCCCTCGACTCGTTCCGCAAGGTCGTGGGGCGCGACATGATGGTCACCAAGACCGTCATCACCAACCAGCGCAACGAACTCGCGCAGATTACGTACACGACTCTGCTCATCGGGCGCGCCGACGACGGCGACAACTCGATCGCCGACGTCGCCCGCGGCATGGTCATGAACGGCATGTTCACCTTTCCGGCGGCCTCGAGCGATCCGGAGGGGGTCAACCCCAGTGGCGACGACCTCGAGACCGTGTTCGACCCGCCCGTTCTGGTCCCGAATCGCGGCCACGCACGACAGCGTTTCGAGAACGTGTCCGTCGGAGACGCGCTTCCGACCCGGACGATCGACCTGTCCCGAGGCGACCTGATCAACTACGCAGGTGTGGTCGGCGACAACAACCCCGTCCACTGGAGCGACCACTTCGCGTCTCTCCTGGATCTCGACACCGTCGTCGCCCACGGCATGCTCACGATGGGTCTGGGTACCGGATTCGTCTCCGCGTGGCTGGGAGACCCCGGCGCACTCAAGGAGTGCACGGTCCGCTTCACCAGCCCCGTGATGGTGCCGCCGATCGAGCACGCCACCATCGTCGTGAACGGCGTCGTCAAGTCCATGGACGCCGACGCCCGCACCGCCGAGGTGTCGATCGACGCTCGCTACAACGGCAAGCGCATCCTCGGCCACAAGGCCAAGGCGATCGTCTACCTCGCCTGAGTGCGGGCGGGTCAGCCCGCGACGGCTCCCCGCACGGACGCGGGAAGCGACGACACCTTCTTGAACGGCCCGACCACCGACGCGGCCATGGGGCGCGCCAGCAACACTCGTGCCACCTCACGGACCTCGTCGTTGGTCACCTGGTCGATCCGTGCCAGCGTCTCCTCGACGGAACGATGGTCACCGTAGTTCAATTCGCTGCGACCGATGCGCGTCATCCGCGATCCTGAATCTTCCAGTCCCAGTACGAGTCCACCGCGCATCGAGCCCTTCGCCCGCGCGCATTCGGCGTCGGTGATCCCGTCCGCCGCGACGGAGGCGAGGACGTCGCGGATCACAGCGGCGACCTCTCCGAGGTTCTCCGGCTGACAACCCGCGTACACCGAGAACGCCCCGGTGTCGGAGAACGTGTCGACCGATGAGTACACGGAGTAGGCGAGTCCGCGCTCCTCCCGGATCTCCTGGAACAGCCGTGAACTCAGTCCACCGCCGATGGCCGTGTTGAGCACCGACAACGCCCACCGATGACCCTCGTGGCGTCCGAACGCGCGCACCCCCAGGCACAGATGCGCCTGCTCGCTGTCGCGTGTGGTCAGACTCAGCGCGGGTCTGGTCGTGATGCGCCCGGTTCCCCCGCGGCGCGGTGCCGGCTCGGCGTCTCCCGCAATCCGGTCGGCGAAGCTGCGTCGAACGCCCGCGACCACGTCGTCGTGATCGATGTTGCCCGCTACTGCCACGACCATGCGCGGCGGCGTGTATCGCCGAGTGTGGAAGGAGTGCAACTGGTTCCGCGTCATCGCTTCGATGGACTCCACCGAGCCGATGACCGGACGACCGATCGGATGGTCACCGAAGAGCGCCGTCAGGAACGCATCGCCGAGAAGATCCTCGGGATCGTCGTCGCGCATCGAGATCTCCTCGAGCACCACCTGACGTTCGACGTCGACGTCCTCGGTCCTGCACCGTCCGCGCAGCACGACGTCGGCCACCAGATCGAGACCCAGATGGAGGTCCTCGTCGAGGACATGGGCGTAGAAGCAGGTGTGCTCCTTCGAGGTGAAGGCGTTGAGTTCACCGCCGACACCGTCCATCACCTGGGCGATGTCGAGGGCCGTGCGAGTGGGAGTCGCCTTGAACAGGAGATGCTCGAGGAAGTGGGCGGCACCGGCGACGGACCGACCCTCGTCGCGCGATCCGACGGCGACCCACACTCCGACGGAGGCCGACCGCACCCCCGGTACGAACTCGGTGACCACACGGACGCCGCCCGGAAGAACCGTGCGGCGAACGCCTGACGTGCTCGGAACGCGCGAGCGGCGCAGCCGAGAGCCCGTGAGCTCGGTCGACTGCGCCGCGGCGTTCGAATACTTCTTACTCAGCGCTGACCTCTGCCGATGTGTCGGCCTGGTCGTCGGCCGGCGCAGCGGCTGCTGCGTCGTCCTCGACCGGGACGAGGCTGATCTTGCCGCGGTTGTCGATGTCGGCGATCTCCACGCGGAGCTTCGATCCGACGCTGACGACGTCCTCGACCTTGTTGATGCGCTTGCCGCTGCCCAGCTTGGAGATGTGGACCAGGCCGTCGCGACCGGGGAGCAGCGAGACGAACGCGCCGAATGCCGTGGTCTTGACGACGGTTCCGAGGAACCGCTCGCCGACCTTGGGCAGCTGCGGGTTCGCGATGGCGTTGATCATGTCGATCGCGGCCTGTGCGGACGGGCCGTCCGCAGCACCGACGTAGACGGTGCCGTCATCTTCGATCGAGATGTTGGCGCCGGTCTGCTCGGTGATCGAGTTGATCATCTTGCCCTTGGGCCCGATGACCTCGCCGATCTTGTCGACGGGCACCTTGATCGCGGTGACGCGAGGTGCGTAGGGGCTCATCTCGTCCGGCTCGTCGATGGCCTCGGCCATGACGTCCAGGATCGTGACACGAGCGTCCTTGGCCTGCGACAATGCGCCGGCGAGCACCTGGGAGGGGATGCCGTCGAGCTTGGTGTCGAGCTGCAGGGCGGTGACGAACTCACGGGTTCCGGCGACCTTGAAGTCCATGTCGCCGAACGCGTCCTCAGCACCGAGGATGTCGGTGAGGGCGACGTACCGGGTCTCACCGTCGACCTGGTCGGAGACCAGACCCATGGCGATGCCAGCGACGGGGGCCTTCAGCGGCACACCGGCGTTGAGCAGTCCGAGGGTGGATGCACAGACCGAACCCATGGACGTCGAGCCGTTGGAGCTAAGCGCCTCAGAGACCTGACGGATGGCGTACGGGAACTCTTCCTGGCTGGGGAGCACGGGGAGCAGGGCGCGCTCCGCGAGGGCTCCGTGGCCGATCTCGCGACGCTTCGGCGACCCGACGCGACCGGTCTCACCGGTGGAGTACGGCGGGAAGTTGTAGTGATGCATGTAACGCTTGCTGGTCTCGGGTCCGAGCGAGTCGATCTGCTGGGCCATCTTGACCATGTCGAGGGTGGTGACGCCCAGGATCTGGGTCTCTCCACGCTCGAACAACGCGCTGCCGTGCGCGCGAGGAATGACGGCGACCTCGGCGGAGAGCTCACGGATGTCCGTGATGCCGCGGCCGTCGATACGGAACTGGTCGCGCAGGATGCGCTGACGCACGAGCTTCTTGGTCAGTGCGCGGAATGCCGCACCGATCTCCTTCTCACGGCCGGCGAACGAATCGCCGACAGTGGTCAGGACCTGGTCCTTGACCTCGTCGAGCTTGCTCTCGCGCTCGGTCTTGCCGGCGATGGTGAGTGCCTCGTTGAGCGGGATCTGCGCAGCACCCTCGACAGCGTCGAACACGTCGGACTGGTACGCGGGGAACAGCGGGAAGTCACCGGTCGGCTTCGCAGCGGAGGCGGCGAGCGCCTTCTGTGCCTCGCAGAGCGACGCGATGAACGGCTTCGCAGCTTCGAGACCCTCGGCGACGATCGCCTCGGTCGGAGCCTGGGCGCCGCCCTCGATGAGCGAGATGACCTTCTCGGTGGCTTCCGCTTCGACCATCATGATCGCGACGTCGGCGTCGGCTCCCGAACCGGAGACGACACGGCCGGCGACGACCATGTTGAACACGGCCAGCTCGAGCTGCTCGTTGGTGGGGAATGCGACCCACTGCTTGTCGATCAGTGCCACGCGGACACCGCCGATGGGACCGGAGAACGGCAGTCCGGCGAGCTGGGTGGACGCGGACGCGGCGTTGATGGCCACGACGTCGTACAGATCCTTGGGATCGAGGCTCATCACCGTGATGACGACCTGGATCTCGTTGCGCAGGCCGTCGACGAACGTCGGACGCAGCGGCCGGTCGATCAGGCGGCAGGTGAGGATGGCGTCGGTGCTGGGACGGCCTTCACGACGGAAGAACGATCCGGGGATGCGACCGGCGGCGTACATCCGCTCCTCGACGTCCACCGTGAGGGGGAAGAAGTCGAAGTGGTCCTTGGGGTGCTTCGAGGCGCTGGTGGCCGAGAGAAGCATCGTCTCGTCGTCGAGGTAGGCGACGACGGCTCCGGCCGACTGCTTGGCCACCCGGCCGGTCTCGAAACGGATGGTGCGCGTTCCGTACGACCCGTTGTCGATGACGGCGGTGGTTTCGAACACGCCCTCGTCGACCTCGGTGGCTGCTGCTGTGGTGTTGTCAGACATGTAAGTGTTTTCGTCCTCTCGTCTTCGCCGTGCCCACCCGGGCGCGCAGCGAACCCGGTGGCTCGCGTGCGGCGTCCCCGACTTCCCGTGCGAGCGGAGGCGGCCCACGATCGAAGTCCCGCGGCGCACGCATTTCCCTGCGCCGTAGGACCACTACCGAAGACCGACACCGCGACGTGTCGGAGACGAACGGCTGTCGTGCTGTCTAGCTGGTGTACTCGATCACGAGTACAGGTGAAAGCGTACCGGGCCACGCCGAACGGCCGACGAGGAACAGCTCGAAGCTGCCTCGCCGGCACGTCCGGGTGAACTCGATGGTGGGAATTATCGACGCAGTCCCAAACGCTCGATGAGCGAGCGGTAACGCGCGACGTCGATCTTCTGCACGTACTTGAGCAGACGACGACGACGTCCCACGAGCAGCAGGAGGCCGCGGCGGGAGTGGTGATCGTGCTTGTGCACCTTGAGGTGCTCGGTGAGATCCTGGATGCGCTTGGTGAGCATGGCCACCTGCGCCTCGGGCGAACCCGTGTCGGTCTCGTGCACGCCGTACTCGCCGAGGATCTGCTTCTTCTGTTCGGTGGTCAGTGCCACAGTGATGCTCCTGATGCGTTGCCGTCCGCGCGTGAATGGTGCCGAACCCTCACGGGTGCGGTGTTGCAGCCGCCGCGGACCGCAGCGAACAACAGTAGATGAGTCTAACAGTCCGGAGCGGTGAGGATTTCCCTGGCGCGATCGACGTCGCGGCCCATCTGTTCGATCAGCTCGTCGACCGAGGCGAACGCTTCCATGCCGCGCAGCCTCTCGACGAAGTCGACGGCCACGTGCTGTCCGTACAGATCGGCGTCGCCGTCGAGCACGAACGCCTCGACCGTGCGAGTACGCCCGGAGAACGTGGGGTTGGTGCCGACCGATACCGCTGCCTGGCAGCGTCTTCCGGGCGAGACGGTGCCCATCACGGGGCCGGGGCCCAGAACGGTGAACCACGACGCGTAGACGCCGTCCGCCGGGATCGCTGCGTGCATGGGGGGTTTGACGTTGGCAGTTGGGTATCCGATGGTCCGGCCGCGGCCGTCGCCGTGCACCACCACGCCCTCGACGCGGTGCGGCCGACCGAGTGCGTCGGCCGCGGCCGCGACGTCACCTGCGTCGACGCACGAGCGAATGTAGGTGGAGGAGAACGTGACCGCGTGTTCCGCGAGGAGCGTGACTCCGTCGACGGCGAAGCCGAAACGCTGACCGGCTGCCCTCAGCAGCGGGACGTTGCCGGCGGCCTTCTTGCCAAACGTGAAGTTCTCGCCCACGACCACTTCGGCCGCGTGCAGGCGTTCGACGAGGATGTCGTAGATGTACCGATCGGGAGTGAGCTTCATGAACTCCGGCGTGAACGGCATGACGCAGAAGACGTCGATACCCAGTTCCTCGGCCAGTTCGGCGCGTCGGGTGAGCGTGGTCAGCTGCGCCGGATGGCTACCGGGGCGCACGACCTCCATCGGGTGCGGGTCGAACGTCATGAGCACGCTGGGCACCCCGCGCGCCGCCGCCGACTTCACGGCTCGATCGATCAATTGCGCATGTCCGCGGTGCACTCCGTCGAACACGCCGATCGTCAGGACGCACCTGCCCCAGTCGGCAGGAACGTCGTCGAGACCTCGCCATCTCTCCACGCAGCCGAGCCTACGGGCCACGCATCGACCGGTCACGTCCGGCGCATCGGTTCGCCGCTAAGCTGTCCACGTGACATCCCCTGCCCTCACCACCGTCGCGCAGGACTACCTCAAGGTCATCTGGACCGCGAGCGAATACTCGGACGAGCCGGTGAGCACCAAGATGCTCGCATCGAAGATGTGCGTTTCACCGTCGACCGTGTCCGAGGCCATCCGCAAGCTCGCCGACCAGGGTCTGGTGGACCACGCGCGCTACGGCGCGATCACGCTGACCGAGGCCGGCCGCCGAGCGGCGGTCTCCATGGTCCGTCGGCACCGGCTGATCGAGACGTGGCTCGTCGAGGAGATGGGGTACGGCTGGGACGAGGTGCACGACGAGGCCGAGGTGCTCGAGCACGCGGTGTCCGACCTGCTGGTCGAGCGGATCGACGCGAAACTGGGACACCCGTCCCGCGATCCGCACGGTGATCCGATTCCGACGGTGGACGGCACCATTCCCGCTCCCCCGGCAATGCCGCTCAGCGACTTCGTCGCCGGCCAGAAGGGGCACGTCACCCGGATCTCGGATTCGGACCCGGACATGCTGCGCTACTTCGACTCCATCGGCATCACGCTCGACCTGTCCATCACGATGGTCGAACGTCGGGACTTCGCCGGCACCGTCGCCGTCGAGGCAGCGGGAACCGTCCTCGACTTGGGACATGTTGCCGCCGAAGCCATCTGGATGACGACGGACTGACCGCCCGCTACTGCCGGAGCGTCGCGGGCCGCACCACCATGACCGTGCTCGCACGCTTGCCGCGTTCCTGCACCAGTGCGATGGCGTTGCCGTCGGTGTCCAGAGCGGCGTAGATCCCCGGCAGACCGATCGGGTCGAGCCAGCGTCCCTGGCTGAGCGACTCCGCTTCCTCGGGTGAGACGGTTCGGTGCGCGAACGCCGTCTTCGCGGCCGCGTCGATGTCCAGACTCACCTGCGGGTCGTCGCGCACCTCGTCGAGTGTCCGTGCGTGCTCGAGCGTGAAAGGACCGACACGCGTGCGGCGGAGAGCCGTCAGATGGCCACCGACACCCAGCGCGGCGCCGAGATCGCGTGCGAGTGCCCGGACATACGTGCCCGACGTGCACTCGACGTGCACGTCGAGATCGACCGTGGAGCCCTCGCGGTGCGTCGCCAGCACATCGAAGCGGGACACGGTGACCGTCCGTGGCTCCAGGACCACGGTCTCCCCGTCCCGCACCAGCGCGTGAGCACGCTTCCCGTCGACCTTGATGGCGCTGACGCTCGACGGAATCTGGCTGATCGTGCCCGTCAGCTCGGCCACCCGCGCCTCGATGTCGGCGTCGGTCACGGCGGTGGCGTCCGCGGTCGAGACCGACTCGCCCTCGGCGTCGTCCGTCGTCGTGGCCACGCCGAGGCGGATGGTCGCCGTGTACTCCTTGGTGGTCAGCGACAACAGGCCGAGCATCTTGGTGGCCCGTTCGACGCCGAGAACCAACACTCCCGTCGCCATCGGATCCAACGTCCCCGCGTGACCGACGCGACGCGTCTTCAGGGCCTTGCGGCACGCGGACACGACGTCGTGGCTGGTGACTCCACCGCTCTTGTCCACCACCAGGAGTCCGGCGCCGTCGAGTCCAGTGGGGGGTTTCGGGTGAGCAGGCACGGGGAGTCAGTCTGCCATGTGGTCAGAACACCGTGATCGCGGTGACGACCAGACCGTTCGACACGGTCCACCGTCCGTCGAACGACGTCAGCGGCGAGCCCGACGTCGTGTCGCCCGGCACCAGCAACCGAGAGTGGAACGACCCGGCGACCTCGGCCGATCCGGCATCCCGTTCGAACGTGATGTGAGCGTCCTCGAACCCCAGCCAGCGTCCCGTCAACGGGTACCACGCCTTGTAGGTGGCCTCCTTGGCGCAGAACAGAAGCTTGTCCCAGTGCACCTCGTCGTCGGTACGGGTGGCCAGAACATCGCGTTCGGCGGGCAGGCTCACCGCCCCGAGCACCCCGTCGGGCAATGCCTCGTGCGGTTCCGCATCGATGCCGACCGAGCGGATCTGCAGAGCGAATCCCACCGCGGCGGCGCGGTAGCCGTCACAGTGCGTGAGGCTCCCGACGACACCGTTGGGCCACACCGGGGAGCCCATCTCGCCCCGCATGATCGGAGCCGGCTCGAGACCCAGTCTGCCCATCGCCACGCGGGCGCAGTGCCGGGCCGAGGTGAATTCCCGCTTGCGCTTGTCCACCGCCTTCTCGACCAGGTGTGCTTCGCGCGGATGCGGCGCCAGACCCGGCGGGTCCTCGAACAGTTCCTCCGCGACGACGCCGCGGGCGAGCAACCCGCCGAGCAGTGTGGACTCGGGTGCTGTCGTCACAGTCGCTTCTCCGCTCGCATCTTCTCCACTTCCGCTTCCATCTCCGGCGTCACGGTGAAGTGACCGCCGAACTTGTTGAGCGATCCCGGCGGGTACTCCGGGACCGGAAGTATCTGCCGCAGAACCTGATCCGGAAGGCCACGACGCTTCCACTCGCGGGGATAGCCGACGGACACCTCCTCGAATCGCACCCCGTCGTAGTAGGTCGTGCGTGGGATGTGAAGGTGCCCGTAGACGGCGCAGAGGGCGTTGTACCGCGTGTGCCAGTCGGCCGTACGCGTCGTTCCGCACCACAGTGCGAACTCCGGGTAGAACAGCACCTCGGTGGGCTGACGTACCAAGGGCCAGTGGTTGATCAGCACGGTCGGGATGGACGTGTCGACCTCCGCCAACCGCGCCTCGGTGATCTTCAGTCGAGCCGCGCACCACGCGTCCAGCGAGACGTACGGGGTGGGGGTGATCAGGAATTCGTCCGTCGCCACCACGTTTCGACTGCGTGCCAGTGCCAGACCGTCGATCTTGTTCGTGGTGCCCGCGGGCAGGAACGAGTAGTCGTAGAGCACGAACATCGGCACCAACGTCACCGGTCCGCCGTCGCCCTCCCACACCGGGAACGGGTCCTCCGGCGTCAGCACACCCAGTTCCCGACACATCGTCACCAGGTAGTCGTACCGAGCCTGGCCGTGCATCTGCACGGGGTCCTTCACCGTCGTCCACAATTCGTGGTTGCCCGGTACCCAGATGACGGTGTGGAACTTGGCCTTCAGTTCCGACAGCGCCCAGCGGATGTCATCGGTCTTCTCCGAGACGTCGCCCGCCACGATGAGCCAGTCCTCGGGGCTCTCGGGCTCGATCGACTCGGTCACGGGGCGGTTGCCCTTGTGGCCGACGTGGATGTCGCTCACGGCCCACAGTTTCGCTGGCACTCCCACGACCCTTCTGTTCACTTACGTCCTACCGACGGTATCGGTACCCGTGGTCGTCCACGCTCCCGACATGGTCCGCCAGACGACGGCCACCGCTCTCAGGCTGACGAACACCGTCAGTCCCACCCAGATTCCCGGCAGTCCCCAGTCGAACGCTGCCGACAACCAGATCAACGGCAGGAAGCCGACGACGGCGCTGCCGAGCGTCGCCGTCCGGAGGAACGCGGCATCTCCCGCACCGAGAAGGACGCCGTCCAACGCGAAGACGATCCCGGCGACGGGGATCAGCGCGACGAAGAGCCACCAGATGCTGTCGATGCTCGCGAGAGTCGACCCGTCGGAGGTGAACAGCGGCGGCAGAACGCCGTGCAACGCCGCGAACAGTGCAGCGAGCAGCACCGAGAAAGCCACGGACCACGCGGTGACTCGTGCCGCGACCCCCGTCGCGGCCCGAGCACGCCCGGCACCGAGCGCAGCGCCGACCAAGGATTGCGCCGCGATCGCCAGGGAATCGAGGGTCAGCGAGACCAGGTTCCACAACTGCAGGACCACCTGGTGCGCACCGACCGCGCCGGCGCCGAACCGCGATGCCACCGTCACCGCCGACAGGAAGCAGGCCTGGAACGCGAACGAGCGCAGGATCAGGTCCCGTCCCAGCACCAGCTGCCGGCGGATGACGGTCGGATCCGGCCGCAGCGAACGCTGCCGCGGGCCGACCAGCGCGCGCAGGAACAAGACCGCAGACACCGACTGACCGACGACGTTGGCCACCGCCGAACCGACGAGACCCATACGAGGCACGCCCGGGAGTCCGTGCACCAGGAGCGGACACAGCACAGCCGACAGAGCGAGACCGGCGACGACGTAGCGCAACGGTCGCACGGTGTCCTGCACGCCGCGCATCCACCCGTTCCCGGCCAGCGTGATCAGGATCAGCGGGACACCCAGGATGCCCACCCGCAGCCACGTCGTCGCCTCGGCGGTGATGTCTCCCCCGCCGCCGAGAACGGTCAGGATCGGGACGGCGAGAACCTGGACGACCAGGACGAGCAGCACCCCCAGGACCACCGCGAGCCACGTCGCCTGGACGCCCTCGTGTCGAGCGTCGTCGTCGCGTCCGGCTCCGTGCAGACGCGCCGCGCGTGCCGTGGTGCCGTAGGAGAGGAACGTCAGCTGGGTGCTGACCTGGGCGAGCACCAGTCCGCCCACGGCCAGACCGGCGAGGGGCAGTGCGCCCAGCCTCCCGACGACGGCGGAGTCGAACAGCAGGTAGAGCGGCTCGGCCACCAGCACGCCGAGCGCGGGGAAGGCCAGGCCGAACACGGTGCGGGCGGACACCCGACCGTTCGGGTCGTCGGCGGCACTCACCCGAGCGCGGCGACCAGCGCGTCGATGTCGTCCTCGATGTCACCGGTCGCGGTGTACCCGGCGGAGAGCCTGTGTCCGCCTCCACCGAGCGCCGTCGCGACGACGGACACGTCCACCTCGCTCTTCGCACGCAGGGACACCGCCCATCCCTCGGCGTTCTGCTTGAACACGGCCGCCACTTCGGCCTCGGCCGTCGTGCGGACGATGTCCACGACGCTCTCGATCTCCTCGGGACGCAGCCCGCGCGAGTCGTCGAGCCGGACGATCGCGCAGACCAGGCCGAGCCCGTCGGCAGCCGAGGGAATCAACCGCGCGGACCCGAGTACCGAGCCGAGCATGGGCAGCCAGGCGAACGGGTGGGTGTCCAGGAGTCGGCGCGAGATGGCCGCTCCGTCGATCCCGGTGGCTAGCAGGCGTTCTGCGAGTGTGTGCGAACCCGGTCGTACCCAGCGGAACGATCCGGTGTCCGTGACCAGTCCCGCGAAGAGGCAGTGAGCCAATTCGGCGTCGATGTCGACACCCCACTCGTCGAACAACGCCGCCACGACGGCCGTCGTCGACTCCGCCGACGCGTCGACCACGTGGTGGGTTCCGTAGAACGTGTTGGACCGGTGGTGGTCGATGACCAGCGACACGGCTCCGTCGAGCAGCACGCCCAATCGACCGAGACGGCCCCGACTACCCGCGTCCACCGTCACCACCAGGTCTGCGTCGGCACGCACCTGCTCGGGCGGGGTCAGGAACTGCAGCCCGGGAAGACCGATCATCGACTCCGGCAGCTGGGCCGGGGCCCCGAACGACACCTGCGTCGTCACACCGCGACGATCGAGCGCGATCGCCAGCGCCAGGGCACTACCGATCGTGTCCGCGTCGGGTTGGACGTGCGACAGCAGCGTGACGGATCGTGCGTCCGCGAGCAGACGCACGGCCTTCTGCATGTCGGCGTGCAGGGTGTCGGTCACGAGTGGATCAGATCTCGCGCTCGTCGGTCCGAGGAACCTTGTACGGGTCGGGGTCACCGGCGGGAGTCGCGCCGGCCGCCACCTCGGCGACCTTGTCGTCGATCTGACGGGCGCGTTCGAGCAGTTCCTCCATGTGCCGCGCGGTGTCCGGGACCGTGTCCGGCCGGAACGTCAGGGACGGGGTGAACCGCACTCCGGTACCGGCGCCGACCTTGGTGCGCAGCGCACCCTTCGCCTTCTCCAGACCCAGTGCGGCAGCCTGGAAATCGGGCTCGGCATCGAGAGTCTCACCGCGAACCGTGTAGAACACGGTCGCGTCGTGCAGGTCCGGTGTCACCTTGGTGTCGGTGACCGTCACGAACGCGAGCCGGGGATCCTTGATTTCGTGATCGATGGCCGTCGCGACGATCGCGCCGATCCGCTTGGCCAACTTACGAGCACGGGCTTGATCGACCACGATGCGTCTCCTTCGTTCTCAGTCCTCGGGCCCGAACACTCGGCGCCGTACAGCGAGTAATTGTATTTCGGGCCTTTCGGCCACGTGCCGTTCACAGCTGTCGAGCACCTCGTGGAGATGCGAGACATCCGCGGTGGCGAGCGCTACACCCACCATCGAACGACGGTATCGTTCCTGCTCCCCGGTCTCCGCGACGGACACTCCGTAGCGTTGCAGGGCAGCGATGACTGGCTTGATCACCGAACGCTTCTCCTTCAGCGAATGTACGTCGCCGAGAAGGATGTCGAGTTCGAGAGCGCCGAGAAACAATCGATCACCTCAGTGTCGAGGGCGGGCAGAGATCGAAACGGGGTGTGGCCCGCGGACTGCGTTCCGCGGGCCACACCCGTTCGTTCCGTTGGATCAGTCGCGCGGCTTCTCGCGAAGCTCGTACGCCTCGACGACGTCGCCGACCTTGATGTCGGAGTACGTCACCGTGAGACCGCATTCGTACCCTTCGCGGACCTCGGTCGCGTCCTCCTTCTCGCGCCGCAGCGACGAGATGGTGACCAGCTCGGCTACCACGTTGTTGTCGCGAAGCAGACGTGCCTTCGCGTTACGACGCACGAGACCGGAGGTGACGAGGCAACCGGCGATGTTTCCGACCTTGGAGGACCGGAACAGCGCACGGATCTCGGCCTGACCCAGCGTGACCTCTTCGTAGACCGGCTTGAGCAGGCCCTTGAGCGCCTTCTCGATCTCGTCGATGGCCTGGTAGATCACCGAGTAGTACCGGATGTCCACGCCTTCGCGGTTCGCCAGCTCCGTCGCCTTGCCTTCGGCGCGGACGTTGAAGCCGATGATGATCGCGTTGGATGCCGACGCCAGGTTGACGTTGGTCTCGGTGACGCCACCGACGCCACGGTCGATGACACGCAGTTCGACCTCGTCGTCGATCGCGATACCGACGAGAGCCTCTTCCAAGGCCTCCACGGTTCCGGAGTTGTCGCCCTTCAGGATCAGGTTGAGCTGCGACGTCTCCTTCAGTGCGGCATCGAGATCGTCGAGGCTGATCCGCTTGCGCGACTTCGCGGCCAACGCGTTGCGCTTGCGCGCATTGCGGCGGTCGGCGATCTGACGGGCGATACGGTCCTCGTCGACGACGAGCAGGTTGTCGCCTGCGCCGGGCACCGACGTGAAGCCGATGACCTGCACGGGCCGCGACGGAAGCGCCTCGATGACGTCCTCACCGTGCTCGTCGACCATGCGACGAACTCGGCCGTAGGCGTCACCGGCGACGATCGAGTCACCGACACGCAGCGTTCCGCGAGCGATGAGCACGGTGGCCACCGGTCCGCGACCGCGGTCGAGGTGCGCCTCGATGGCGACACCCTGCGCGTCCATGTCCGGGTTGGCGCGCAGATCGAGCGCCGCGTCGGCCGTCAGCAGCACCGCTTCGAGAAGGGCATCGATGTTCGTGCCCTGCTTGGCGGAGATGTCGACGAACATGGTGTCGCCGCCGTATTCCTCGGCGACCAGACCGTATTCGGTCAGCTGCTGCCGGATCTTGTCCGGGTTCGCGCCTTCCTTGTCGATCTTGTTGACCGCGACCACGATCGGCACGTCTGCTGCCTGCGCGTGGTTGATGGCCTCCACCGTCTGCGGCATGACGCCGTCGTCGGCCGCGACCACGAGGATCGCGAGGTCGGTGGCCTTCGCACCACGGGCACGCATGGCCGTGAAGGCCTCGTGACCGGGGGTATCGATGAAGGTGACCAGACGCTCGTTGCCTTCGAGTTCCGTGAGGACCTGGTAGGCGCCGATGTGCTGCGTGATACCGCCGGCTTCGCCCTCACGCACGGTGGCGTTACGGATCGAGTCCAACAGGCGCGTCTTGCCGTGGTCGACGTGACCCATGACGGTGACCACGGGGGGACGCTGCTCGAGCTCGTCCTCACCGCCCTCGTCCTCGCCGTAGGTCAGGTCGAACGAGTTCAGCAGTTCGCGGTCCTCGTCCTCCGGGCTGACGACCTGCACGACGTAGTTCATCTCGCCGCCGAGCAGCTCCAGCGTCTCGTCGTTGACCGACTGAGTTGCCGTCACCATCTCGCCGAGGTTGAACAGCGCCTGCACGAGTGCAGCCGGGTTCGCGTCGATCTTGTCCGCGAAGTCGGACAGCGATGCGCCGCGAGCGAGACGGATCGTCTCACCGTTGCCACGGGGCAACCGCACGCCACCGACTGCGGGAGCCTGCATGGATTCGTACTCGGCGCGCTTCGCCCGCTTCGACTTGCGTCCACGACGGACTGCGCCGCCGGGACGACCGAATGCACCTGCTGCCGCGCCGCGCTGGCCGGGACGGCCACCGCCGCCGGGACGACCACGGAAGCCGCCGCCTGCGGGAGCACCCGCGGGAGCGCCGGGTGCACCGGCACCGCCACCGCGGTAACCGCCGCCGCCACCGGCACCGCCGGGACGACCGCCCGGTGCGCCGCCGGGACGACCCGGACGACCGCCGGCTGCGGGAGCCGGACGAGCCGAGCGGCTCGGCATGGCACCCGGGTTCGGGCGAGGAGGCATCGAGCCGGGATTGGGACGGGGTCCGCCGGGGCGAGGTCCGCCCTGACCTGCGGGCGGACGACCTGCTCCACCGGCTGCGGGAGCGCCGGGTGCGGGACGAGGTCCACCCTGTCCGGGAGCCGGACGGGGAGCACCGGGGCGAGGGCCGGCCTGTCCCGGTGCGGGACGGGGAGCCGGGCGCTCGACAGGTGCGGACGAGTACGGGTTGTTACCGACGCGAGGCGCCTTCGGACCCGGCTTGGGACCGGGACCGGCAGGAGTCGCGGGTGCGGACTGCTCCGGTGCTGCGGGAGCGGCCGATGCAGCGGGGGCCGCCGGTGCTGCCGGGGTGGGAGCCGCCGGAGCGGGTGCTGCCGGACGGCTGGGTGCGGGCGCGGCGGGTGCCTGCGCTGCGGGAGCTGCCGGGGCTGCGGGTGCAGCCGGAGCGGGAGCCGCGGGTGCGGCCGGGGCTGCGGGTGCGGCCGGAGCTGCGGGTGCCGGCTTGGGTCCGGGCCGGGGTCCACCCGGCTTGGGGCCGTCGCCGGACGGACGTGCGCTGGGTGCCGGCGAATCGCCGGACGGCGCGGACGGGAACGACTCCCGGAGGCGTCGAGCGACCGGGGCTTCCACGGTCGACGACGCGGACTTCACGAACTCGCCCTGCTCCTTGAGCCGTGCGAGTAGATCTTTGCTGGTGACACCGAGTTCTTTAGCCAACTCGTGCACGCGGGCCTTGCCTGCCACTGCTCTCCTCACTGAGAGGTCGAGCGCGGCTCCTTGGCAGGTGCCCGCACGACCTCGGGTTATCTGATAACGATGTTCATCGTCGGTGCTTCACGGTGTGCTCATGAATTCGTGTACCTGTTCTCCTCGTGGCGCGGCGAGGTGCCGCGACCGTTCGGCCGGTCGATCACTGGACGGTTCGCCGGAACTGCGCGAACTCCCGGGCAAGCGCGGACAGGTCCATGGGACCGGTCACGCGCAAGGCACGCCCGAAGGCTCGACGTCGTTCCGCCAGCTGCAGACAGTCCGTATCGGGATGCAACCATGCACCCCTGCCGGGCAATCTGCGGCGATGATCGACCACGGCGGAGACCGTGCCGACATCGGAGACGTCGGCGACGATTCGCACCAAGGCGGAAGGCGACTCCCGCTGTCTGCATCCTACGCACGTCCGAACCGGACTCACCGGTGCGGACGTGGTCTCTTCGGACAACGTGTGTCGAGCCACTTCACAGTCTAACGCGGATTCGCGGCGGTTCGGAACGTCGACCCGTTCGGCGCGCCCGTGAGGCGCGGTCGGTCCCCGACTCAGTGATCGTCCTCTGTCGGCGCGGCGTCGCTACGGATGTCGATGCGCCATCCGGTGAGACGGGCGGCCAGTCGAGCGTTCTGCCCTTCCTTGCCGATGGCGAGGGAGAGCTGGTAGTCCGGCACGATCACGCGCGCGGCGCGTGCAGCCTCGTCGACGACGGTGACCGAGACCACCTTGGACGGCGACAGCGCGTTGCCGACGAAGGTCGCGGGATCGTCGTCGTAGTCGATGATGTCGATCTTCTCGCCGGCCAGCTCGCTCATCACGTTGCGGACTCGCTGCCCGACGGGGCCGATGCACGCACCCTTGGCATTGAGGCCCGCCACGGACGACCGCACGGCGATCTTCGAACGGTGACCCGACTCGCGGGCGACCGAGACGATCTCGACCGAGCCGTCCGCGATCTCGGGAACCTCCAGCGCGAACACCTTGCGCACCAGGTTGGGGTGCGTCCGCGACAGCGTGACCTGCGGTCCCCGGTTGCCGCGGGTGACTCCGACGACGTAGCACTTGATGCGGTCACCGTGCTCGTACGTCTCACCCGGCACCTGCTCCGCCGGCGGAATGGTCGCGTCGACGCCGCCCGACTCGCTGCCGACCCTGACCACGACCGTTCCACGAGCATTGAGCCTCGCGTCGGCCTGGATGAGCCCGCCGACGATCTCGCCCTCGTGCATGGCGAACTCACCGAACGACTTCTCGTTCTCGGCGTCGCGGAGACGCTGCAGGATGACCTGGCGGGCCGTCGTGGCGGCGATGCGACCGAAACCCTCGGGAGTGTCGTCCCACTCCGAGATCAGGTTGCCCGCCTCGTCCTTCTCGCGCGCCATCACCTTCACCTCGCCGCTCTTGCGGTCGACGCTGATGTACGCGTCGGACTGGTGCCCGGCCGTGTGCTTGTACGCGGTGAGAAGCGCGGACTGCAGCGTCTCGATCACCGCGGAGATGGTGATGCCCTTTTCCGCCTCGATGGCGCGCAGGGCGGTCATGTCGATATTCACGTGTCTATCTTTCGTCGTCTGTGTCGTCGTCGTCGTCGAGCCCGGTCACGGGCTCTTCCGGTGGATTCAGCGGGTCGAAACGTCCCGGAGCCACGCCGCCGGCCATCTCGAGCTCGACCGGGTTCGGCTTCTTGAACTCGACCTGGACCGCCGCGGACACCACCTCGCCCAGCGCGAGCGTGCGCACCGTCGGACCGGTGCGCGACCGCAGGACCAGATCGAGCTCCGCGCCGTCCGTCGAAGATTCCGACGATCCGGGTCGAAGCTCGCCCACGCGGCCGTCGATCGTCTCGTCGGCCGTGGTCACCGTCACCATGCGGCCTCGTGCGCGTCGCCAGTGCCGGGGCTCGGTGAGGGGGCGGTCGACTCCAGGGGTGGTCACCTCGAGGTTGTAGGCCGTGTCGCCGAATTCGGTGGCAGCGTCGAGAATCTCGGACACCTCGTGACTCAACGTCGCGAGAGCGTCGAGCTCGAACCCGGAATCACGATCCACGATGACCTTGACGACGCTGTGACTCCCCGCCTTGGAGACGGTGACGTCCTCGAGATCCAACTCGCCGGCACTGAAACCCGGCCCTGTCGGCTGCATGTGCGCCGAGAGGAGTTCGACGACCCTCTCCCTTGATGGAACCGGCATCGCTCGACTACTCCTCGTTCAGTTGTGTGGAGGTGCCACGATACCGCGTGACGGCGTGTCCTCACGACACGCTGCGTCGGCGCTGTCTGGCACGATGACCGGGTGTCACCGACCGTTCTTCCCGTTTCCCGCCGAACCGTCCTGCGCGGTGTCGGTCTCTCCGTCGTCGGCAGCACCCTCTCGCTCTCTGCGTGCGGGACCTCGTCGTCCGGTGACGACGCCCCCGAGCCCGATCCGCTGCTGGCCGAGTCGGCGCGAGCGCGGGCCGACAGCGCCTCCGCCACCGCAGCCATCGCGCAGTTCCCTGCATCGTCGGACACGTTGACGGTCGTCGCGGATCAGCGTCGCGCGCACGCCGACGTGCTGGACACGGAGATCGCCCGCCTGACTCCCCCGCCGCCCACCGGCACCACCACTCCCACCGCGACACCCGAGCCTGCACCGGTGGCGGCACCGACGTTGACCGAACTCGCGGAATCGCTGTCCGCGTCGAGCCGCTCGGCCGCGGACCTCGCGCGCACACTGTCGGGCTACCGTGCGGGTGTGCTCGGATCCGTCAGTGCCGCATGCGCTCTCGCATCCTCGGCGGTGTCGGCATGAGTGAACTGGGCCCGGAACAGCAAGCCCTGGTCGATGCGCTGAACGTGGAATTCGCCGCCGTCTTCGCCTACGGCGTCGTGGCGGCGTTCTCCAATCCCACACGCGATCCGATGGTCGCCCAGTACGCGGCGGAACACCGCGCGCGGCGCGACGGCACCATCGACGCCCTGACCGCTGCGAGTGTCACGTCCCCCGAACCTGCCGCCGGGTACACCGTACCGTTCCCGGTCACCGACGCCGTCGCCGCGGCCCGACTCGCGGCGCAGGTCGAGGACGACTGCGCCGTGGCATGGAGATCGGTCGTGGAACGGTCGCAGTCCGGCGCGACGCGAGATCTGGCGATCGTCGCCCTGACGGATTCCGCACGCCGCGGTTCCGCGTGGCGTGCGATTCTCGGGATCTTTCCGTCGACGGTCGCGTTCCCCGGTCAGCCGGCTCCCTGAGGTCAGCGCTGGTCGGTGAGGACCGCGACCGCCAGCGCACTGTCCCCGGTGTCCCAGGATGCCGCGTCGATACGCGGGTGGCGGTCGAGCGCGCCGCGCACCGCGGTGAACGCATCACCCGAACCACCGACTACCAGTGCGGTCCCCGGCCGTCCCAGCACCAACGCCCACTCGACGTACTGCAGAGCGTCCTCGACGGACGCCCGGGTGACGTCGACGGTGACGACTCCGAACGTCGTGTCGTCGTCGGTACGCAGATGGGGCAACGACTCGACGGGGTCGCCGACGACGACCTCGACGCCGTCACTCCACCCGGCCGCCCCGTCCCGTACGAGGACGACGACCGATCCCTGCGGTCCGACCGCCGCCGCCGCACGACGAGCGGGCTCCGACGTCGACGGATCGACCATCAGCACTCGACGCGCACCGACCAGCGTGACCAGCACCGCAGGCAGGTTGTCGCCTGTCACACGGGACGCCCGACTGCGCGAAGAACCTCCTGGCCGGCCGAGTCCGCGGGAACGTCCCGAGTCTCGCCCGTGAAACGATCCTTCAGCTCCACGGTGCCGTCGGCCCAGCCGCGCCCGAGCACGACGATCAACGGGATTCCGATCAACTCGGAGTCCTTGAACTTGACGCCGGGCGAAACCTTGGGGCGATCGTCGAGGACGACCTCGAGACCGTGCGCATCGAGTTCGGCGGCCAGCGCCTCGGCACCCTCGCGCGCGGCAGCATCCTTGTTGGCGATGACGATGTGCACGTCTGCGGGCGTCACGGACGCGGGCCACCGCAGGCCCTTGTCGTCGTGCATCTGCTCGGCGATGACGGCGACGAGGCGTGAGACACCGACGCCGTACGACCCCTGCAGCAGCCGGACCGGCTTCTGGTTCTCACCGAGGACGTCCACCGAGAACGCGTCGGTGTACTTGGTGCCCAGCTGGAAGATGTGACCGATCTCGATTCCGCGGGCGGTCACCAGCGGACCACGGCCGTCGGGCGACATGTCGCCGTCACGGACGGCGGCAGCCTCGATCGTGCCGTCGGGGACGAAGTCTCGTCCGACGACGAGGTCGACGACGTGCTTGCCCTTCTCGTTCGCTCCGGTGATCCAGGCCGTTCCGGTGACCACACGGGGGTCCACCAGGTAACGGACACCGTTGTCCTGCAACGCCTTCGGGCCGATGTATCCCTTGACGAGGAAAGGGTTGGCGGCGAAGTCCGCGTCACCGAGCATGACGAACTCGGCGGGGGCGAGAGATGCTTCGAGTCGCTTCTCGTCGACGTCACGGTCGCCGGGGACACCGACAGCCAGCAGTTCCCAGTCCCCGCCGGGGATACGGGTCTTCAGCAGGACGTTCTTCAAGGTGTCCGCCGCCGTGACGGTCCGGCCCAGGTCCGCGCCGTTGGCCCACTCGACCAACGTGGCGATGGTCGGGGTGTCTCCGGTCTCGTACACCGTGGACTCGGGCAGGCCCTCCAGTGACGTCGTTTCCGGGGCCGGGGTGATCACGGCCTCCACATTGGCGGCGTAGCCGGACTCGATGCACCGGACGTAGGTGTCCTCGCCGACGACGGACTCGGCCAGGAACTCCTCGGACGCGCTACCGCCCATCGCGCCCGACGTCGCGGCCACGATGACGTAGGAGACACCGAGCCGCTCGAAGATGCGCTGGTAGGCCTCGCGATGCGCCTCGTACGACGTCTTCAGACCGGCCTCGTCCAGATCGAAGGAGTAGGAGTCCTTCATGACGAATTCGCGGCCACGCAGAATGCCCGCGCGGGGCCGTTCCTCGTCGCGGTACTTGGTCTGGATCTGGTAGAGCGTGACCGGCAGATCCTTGTAGGAGCTGTACTCACCCTTCACGGTGAGCGCGAACAACTCTTCGTGCGTGGGCCCGAGGAGCATGTCGACGCCCTTGCGGTCCTTGAGACGGAACAGCCCGTCGCCGTACTCGGTCCACCGGTTCGTCACCTCGTAGGGCTCGCGCGGCAGCAGCGCGGGCAGCGAGATCTCCTGGCCACCGATGGCGTTCATCTCCTCACGCACCACCTGCTCGACGCGTCGCAGGACGCGGAGTCCGAGCGGCAGCCACGAATACACGCCGGGGGCGATGCGGCGGACGTAGCCCGCACGCACCAGCAGCTTGTGGCTCGGCACCTCGGCATCGGCAGGGTCGTCGCGGAGAGTGCGCAGGAACAGGTGGGACAGACGCGTGATCACAGCCGCAAATCCTAGTCCGTGCGCGAGTGGGTACCGTTCGGGCCGTGCTGGTTCTTCTCCCCCCGTCCGAAACCAAGTCGACCGGCGGTCGCGGCGGTCCGCTCGACCTCGACCAGCTCTGGCTCCCCGAACTCACGGCGACGCGCTCCGCCCTGATCGATGCGCTGGTCTCCCTCGCCGACGACGTCGACGCGTCGCGGTCGGCTCTCGGCCTGTCCCCGAAGCAGGACGACGAGATCGAACGCAACGCCGCGCTCACCGTGTCGCCCACCAGGCCGGCACTCGAGCGCTACACCGGCGTGCTGTACGACGCCCTCGATGCCGCGTCGTTCACGCGCGCTCAGAGGGCCAGGGCGCAGGCACGCCTCGCGATCGGCTCCGCGCTTTTCGGAGCCGTACGGGCCCACGACCACGTACCGGCCTACCGGCTGTCGGGCGGATCAGCGCTACCGGACCTCCCGACCCTGCGTGCCCTGTGGAAGCCCCAGCTGCCGGCGGCCATCTCCGCCGCCGCGGACGGCCTCGTCGTCGATCTACGGTCCGGTGTCTACCGCGATCTCGGGCCCGTTCCCGGCGCGATCACCGCCACGGTCCTCACCGAGCAGCCCGACGGTTCGCGCACCGTGGTCAGCCACTTCATCAAACATCACAAGGGTCTGCTCGCACGAGCCCTGACGGTGACGCGCGCGGAGCCGACGACCGCCCGGGCCGTCGCTCAGGTGGCGTCGAAGGCCGGCCTGCGGGCCGAGGTCGCGTCGCCGACCGAAGTCGTCGTGGTGACCCGATGAACCCGGTACCCGAGCTCCTGAGGCGCGGTGCGAACGCCGCGTTCGGACGGGGAATCGACATGAGAGCCGTCGACGACGTCGCGGACCAGCTGATCGCCTACCAGCAGTTCGATCCGCTGGGGCTGGGCTCGCACGCGCTGACGACGACGATCGACGCGGCGTACGAAGCCGGCTGGCAGCCGCTCGACCTACTGCACGTCGTCCGACGGCAGCAGAGCGCCGCGGTGACGACGCTGGCGGCCGCGGCGATCCTGCACGACGCCGATCTGACGCGCGCCGCGACCCGCGCACCCGAGGAATGGCTGCGGCACCTCCGTGAGATCGCCGACGCGCATCCCGATGCGGTATCGCCAGGAAAGCCCGACCCGAATTTCCTGGCGGCCCGCCTACGGGTCGGTGGGAAGAGCGACTACATCGCCGTCAACGATCAGTGGATCGCTGTGCTGTCCTTGCTCGGCCAGTGGCAGTCGCTCCCGCACTGGCCCCGCATCGGTTCGCTGCCCTCCCAGTGGCCGGCACGCCGGACGGCGGGAGGACCGACCGGTGACCGCCGGCCGACGGGAAGCACCGACTCGAAGATGCTGGGGCGTATCCGCGGCCTCCTGGCCAAGGCGGATGCGACCGAGTTCGAGGACGAGGCCGACACGTTCACCGCGAAGGCCCAGGAGTTGATGACGAAGTACTCCATCGATTCTCTGGTGCTGACCGAGGGCCGTTCCGACATCGTCAGCAGGCGCATCCACGTCGACAATCCTCACTCCGCTGCGAAAGCGCAGTTGCTGCATGTCGTCGCGACGGTCAACCGCGTCAAGACCATCTGGGATCAGGACTTCGCGGTGGGCACGGTCGTCGGGTCTCCCGTGGACGTGGAGCAGACCGAGATCCTGTTCACGTCACTGCTGATCCAGGCGACCAGAGCGCTGTCCCATTCCCCCAAGGCGAAGAAGCGAAAGGGCGCGTCCTCGGGCGCGTTCGGCAAAGCCTTCCTCTACTCGTATGCAGTCCGCATCGGCGAACGCCTCGAGGAAGCCGATGCCCACGTGCTCGAGGAAGCGAGCCGGGAGACCGGTGACCTGCTTCCGATGCTGGCCGCCCAGACGGTGGCCGTGGACGCGGAGTTCGAACGGCTCTTCCCGCGTGCGCGTACGGTGCGCGGCCCACGCCTCGACGCGGAGGGCTGGGAATCGGGGCACGCCGCCGCGAACGACGCCGACCTGCACCGTCAGCGGTGAACGGCGTCCTGAGCAGCCTTGGCCTGGGCGACGTCGGCAGCGCTGTAGCGGATGAACAGCGCCGCGATCGCCGCGATTGCTGCCAGCACGGCGCAGCCGAGCAACGCGAACGTGTACCCCTCGCCCAGGGCGACGATCTCCGGCCTGGTCATGTCCACGGCGGATCCGGTGCGGCCACCGAGTGAGAGCGTCTTCGACGCCGCCAGCGCGCTGACCACGGCGAGGCCCAGCGGTCCGCCCAAGTTCTGGGCGACCAGCGAGATGGCGGTGAGCGGCCCGATGTTCTTCTGATCGACATTGGCGATCGCGCAGAGAGGGAGAGCGATCACCGCGAGCCCGACGCCGAAGCCGATGCCGCCGATCGGGAGGAACAGGTTCTTCCAGTAGGTCGAGTCGACGGTGATGGTCGACGCGAAGAGTAGATAGCCGACCGTGAGGACAGCGCCGGTCGCAATGATCCACCGGGGGGCGACGCGCGGAGCGAGCCACGCGGATGCGATCGCCGCGAGGGCCATGCCGCCGCCGAACGGAATGAAGGAGATACCGGCGCGCAACGGGCTGTAGTCCAGGACGTCCTGGACGAACACCGCGACGATCACCGTCATCGCGAACAGGGCACCGCCGGAGAAGAAGATGGCGACGAAGGTCGCTACGCGATCTCGGTCGCGGAACAGCTCGAACGGCAGCAGCGGGTTCCGAGCGCGACGCTCGACCATGAGGAATGCCAGCAGCAGGAGCAGACCGGCCAGGATCGCCGTGACGGTGACGACGTCGGTCCACCCGCGCTCGGGTCCCTCGACGATGCCGAACACGACCCCGGTCGACCCCAGCGTCGCGAGGATGGCGCCGGGCACGTCCAGAGGAGCTCGCTCCCCCGCCGTCTCCGTCAGCGCCCGCGACCCCAGCACCAGGATCGCGATGCCGATGGGGACGTTGATCAGGAAGATCCACCGCCACGACACCTCGGTCAGGGCGCCGCCGATGATCAGGCCGGAGAAGGATCCGACGCCGGTCATGGCGGCATAGATCGCGATGGCCTGATTACGAACGGGACCGGGCGCGAACGTGGTCGCCACCAGGGCGAACGCTGTCGGTGATGCCACTGCGGCGCCGGCGCCCTGCACGACGCGCGCCAGCACCAGCATCGCCTCGTTCTGCGCGAGTCCACAGGCGGCGGAGGCGATCGTGAACAGCGCGACTCCGAGAAGGAACATGCGTTTACGGCCGAATGCGTCACCCATCCGTCCGCCGAGGAGCATCAGGCCACCGAACGCCAGGACGTACGAGGACACGACCCAGTTGCGTCCGGCGTCGCTGAGTCCGAGTTCGGCCTGCAGAGGAGCAAGCGCGAGGTTCACCACGGTGCCGTCGAGCACGGCCATGAGCTGCATCCCGGACAGGGCGATGATGGCGAGGCCGAACGCGCGCTCGGTCACGGGATAGGTCATGGGTCGGGTCACGACGCTGCTCCGATCGCGGCCGCGGCATCGAAGCCCGCGACGGGTCCGATGACGATAATGGCGGGTGGGCGCACGTTCTCCTCGCGGACCCGATCGGCGACGGTGGACAGATCGGCGCGGACGACACGCTGCGACCGCGTCGTCCCCTCCTGCACGACCACGACGGGTGTGTCTGCCGAACGGCCGTTCTCGACCAGCACGTCCGCGAAGGCACCGATGCGCTCGACGGCCATCAACAGCACGATGGTGCCGCGGAGGCGTCCGAGTGACGGCCAGTCGATCAGCGAGTCGGGGTGGTCGGGACGCAGATGACCGCTGACGACGACGAACTCGTGGGTGACGCCGCGGTGCGTCACGGGGATGCCGGCGGCCGACGGGACCGAGATGGCACTCGTGATCCCGGGCACCACGGTCACCGGGACTCCGGCAGCGGTGCACGCCTCGAGTTCCTCGTAACCGCGACCGAACACGTACGGGTCACCGCCCTTGAGCCGGACGACGAACTTTCCGGCTCTCGCGTGGGTGATGAGCGCGTCGTTGATGGCCTCCTGAGCCATGAACCGGCCGTACGGGATCTTCGACGCGTCGATGACCTCGACGTGCGGCCCCAGTTCGGCCAGCAGTTCCGGCGGCGCGAGCCTGTCCGCGACGACGACGTCGGCGCGGGCGAGGAGCCGACGGCCGCGCACGGTGATCAGGTCCGGATCACCGGGGCCGCCGCCCACGAGTGCGACACCGGCGACCGACTTCTCGGGAGCGTCCGCGATGGCACCGGACTGCAGACCGTCGAGAACGGCGTTGCGGACGGCAGCGGATCGGCGGTGTTCTCCACTCGCGAGCACACCGACTGTCAGACCGTCGTACTCGGCACTGGCCGGGGTGACGGCGGTGCCGTCCTTGGCGACGTCCGCGCGGACGCAGAAGATGCGGGACCGGGCGGCCTCGGCGACGATCGCCGCGTTGGTCTCGGCCTCGTCGGTGCAGGCGATGGCGTACCATGCCTCGCCCAGGTCCCCGTCGCGGTAATCGCGGAGTTCGAGGTCGATCTGGCCGAAGCTGGCCATCCCCTCGACGGCAGGCGTCGCCTCGCGTGTGATGACGGTTACCTTCGCGCCACACGACACCAGCAGCGGGAGTCGCCGCTGCGCGACGCTGCCTCCACCGACGACGACCACGCGACGACCGGCCAGATCGAGCCCTGCCAGGTAAGGAGATTCGGTCGCGTCCACGTCGGGTGACCTTACCGGCAGTGCAGTCAGCGCTCCCGCACCCCGGACGGCGTGAGGTCGTACCGCGCGGTCGTCCGCAGAGTCTGGCGACCGTTCACCACGGACGCGTGGTCGACCTCGAGCCGCAGCGCCTGCGAATCGGTGGTCAACGACATGACTCCGTTGTCGAACCAGGGTCCGGCCTCCGCGCTCCACTCCGCGTGCACCGGTTCCGCCTTGGCACTGCGCGCCAGCCGAGCGAGCATCTTCGCCACCGGACGACGGATGGCGAGCCGGTTGACCGCCCGGATCGGCAGGTTCAACGGGTTCCGGAACGGCGACATCGTCAGCTGGTAGAGCGAGGTGGACGTCGACACGCGGGTCTGCGCCTTGGCCACGTAGGAACAGTGCACATCGCCGGACAGCCACACCACGGACTTGGGTGCGGACGGTCCGACCACGACCTCGTCGACCAGATCGACCATGTCTCCGAACGATTTGCCGAAAGCGGCCCAGTGCTCGAGGTCGAGTGCGATGCGCAATTTCTCGCCGAAGCGGGCGACGCGCGGACCCCACGCGCCCTGGGCGACTGCCTCGTTCCACTGCTCGACCGCGTGAAGCCCCGGCAGCATGAGGAACGGCAGCGACGAGCCGAGCAGCACGTGCTCCTTACCCGAGTTCAAGGTGTGCTCCCGCACCCACGCCCACTCGACGTCGTCGACCATGGCCCTGCGTTCTGGCGAGAGATCGCGCGAGCAGCGGCTGTCGATCATGATCAGACGGGTGTTGCCGATGTCGCGGTGGTAGCTCCACCGGGCGGAGGACGGCTCGGAATCGGCCTTCAGCGCGAAGTCGGCGAGCAGCGCCTCGCGCTCGGAATCGCTGGCGGCCGACCGGACGGCCGCGTACATCGCGTCGTTCTCGAGTTCGCGCGGCGACAGGTTCCCCAGGTGCTGGTAGACCCAGTAGGACGAGAACGCGCCGATGACGCGGTCCTCCCACCACGGCTTCTGCGTGATGTCCCGGCGCCAGTCCGCCGACGAGTTCCAGTCGTCCCGCAGGTCGTGGTCGTCGAGGATCATGCAGGTGGGAACCGACGCCATCAGTCGGCGGACGCGGTCGTCTCCCCAGGACTCCTGGTACAGCCAGGTGTATTCCTCGAAGTCGCAGATCTCGTCCTCGACGTCCTCCGAGCGCGCACCCGCTGCACGCTCGCCGGCTTCGCGCCGCGCATGGAGGCGCTCCACGATCTCGGGCGACGGATCGTCGGCGTAGACCTGATCGCCGAGGAAGACCAGCAGATCCGGCCAGTCGTCGGGCTCCTCGCCGGCGACTCGATCGGCCAGGCCCACGAGGGCGTCCGCACCGATGCGGGTGAGCGCTTCCTCGCTGTACGTGTCACCGCGTCGGCAGGACCCGAAGGCGACGGTGATCGGCTCGTCTTCGCACATCGTGTGCACGACGGACGGGTGGCCGTCCGTCGGCCAGACCTGTCCGCCGTCTATCGACACGGTGTAGTCGACGGTGGAATTCTGCGGCAGACCTTCCACGGCGACGAGCGCGTAGTGGTGACCGTGTACTCCCCAGGTCTTCTCCTCGACCGAGACGCCGGTCGAGGTGGTGACGGTGACGGTGCAGGACTGGGACGTCTCGACCCAGAACGTCGCACGATCGGTGCTGACGTAACGGACGAAGGGCCCCAGGATCAATCTCGGGTCTGTGACGGTCATTCGTCCCAGGTTGCCACTCTTGCCCTGATTTCGTTGGATTCGCACGTACATGTCCCAATTGACGTGCGGGACAGGGGATGTTTAACGTTGTTTGTGTGACAGTGCGGATGTATTCGGTCGACGATGTAGCCGACATGTTGGGTCTGCACGTGCGCACGGTCCGCGGGTACGTGCGGTCCGGGCGGCTTCCCGCCGTCCGCATCGGCAAGCAGTACCGCATCTCGGCCGAGGACCTCGAGACGTTCACGGGCCAGTCCGCGTCGACACTGCGCACCGACCATCGCGTGGAAGTCACCTCCATCGTCGACATCGACACCGTCGATCGCGAGACCGCGGATCGACTCAGCGCACTTCTGGCCAGAGCGTCCACCGACGCCCGCCCCGACGGTGAGCCGCTCCGCGTCAACACCGCATACGACGCCCAGCGCGATCGGATGAAGATCGTCGTCCTGGGAGCTCCCCGCGAGGTCTCACGTCTGCTCGACTACCTCGAGGGGCTGCTCGCGGCCTGAGGTGTCAGCTCCCGAAGATGTTTCCCGGCACAGGGCTCGGCGTGGAGATAGGCCCCGTCGACACCGTGCACGAGGTATCGAGATTGCTGGCGCCCGATGGGTCGGTGCCGTAGATGTTCGCGCCGCACACCTGCGCTCCGAAGAATTTCGTACCTGCGAATCGTGCGTAGGACATGTCCGAGTCACGCAGATACGACACGCTGAAGTCGGTGTTGCTCAGGTTCGCTCGCGTCAGATCAGCCTGGTCCAGGACAGTGTTCGACACCGCGGCATCCGCCAGGTTCGCACCCGACAGGCGAGCGTGGTGGAAGTCCGCACGCCCGAACGACGAGCCCTGCAGGTTCGCGCCGGTCAGATCGGCCCCGGTAAATCGAGCCGAGAATCCGATCGCGCCCGACAGATTCGCCCCACTGAGGTTCGAGTCCGAGAAGTCGGCACCGGAGAGATCCATGCCGGACATGTCCGCACCGTTGAGATCCATTCCGCGACAGACGGTGTCGCTGGCCGGTTCCGCGATGACGCAGCCCTTGACATCCGTCGCATGTGCGGTGGCCGGAGCGACGATGCCGAGTACGGCTGACGTGATTCCGACAGCGCCGACTACTAGTGAACTCTTGGTGCGAAAACTTCTCGTGCGCATCGAACAGACCCTCTCGTCGAGTGCAGCCCCCGTTAACTGCGCCAAAAGATACTTGAAGTATGTATTGAAACGACATTGAACCCCAGAAGTCTGTGAAGTGCAACTATGAAGCGGAAGAGAGCAAGATCTCAGGCACGTACCGGGCAGGCGGCCGTGACGAACCGAGCGATGCCGGCGGCCGTCGCGACCGGGTGCGTGTGGAGGTACGACGCGTGCACTCGCCCCCCTGATGCCACTGCACCCTCCATGAGCGATGCGCCGTCGCGCCGCCATCCCCACGCGTTGTCGGCCGTTCCGCGTCGGGAGACGGATGTGCGGTGGAACTCGTGCCCGGTCACCCTGGTCCCCGCATCGAACATGACCGAGTCCGTCACGGCGACGGCGTCCCGGTATCCGAGTGTCAATCGACTCCCGAACTCCACGTCGAGGTCCAGCACGCCTGCCATCCGATGTCCGTCGAGCGACTGCGCCAGGTAGAGCAGCCCGGCGCACTCGCCGTGCACGGGGTGCCCCGCGTCCACGAGGTCTCGAATATCGTGCAGCAGAAGCTCGTTCGCGGCCAGCTCGGCGGCATGGAGCTCGGGGAATCCGCCGGGGACGACGAGACCGGACGTTCCCTCGGGGAGTCGGTCGTGACGCGGATCGAACACGGCGACATCGGCGCCGGCCGCCCGCAGAACCTCGACGTGCTCGGCGTACCCGAACGTGAACGCGGGTCCGCCCGCCATGGCGATCACGGGCGTGCCGGCGTTCGCCGTCGGTCCCGCGGCCTCCCTGGGGTCCCAGGCGGTGCCGGCGGGCACGTGGGCGGAGTCGGCGATGCGGGACAGTTCCTCGAGGTCGACGTGCTGCGCCGCGAGCGCCGTCATGGCGGAGACTGCATCGACTGCGGCGGATCCATGCTCGGCCGCCGTGACGAGGCCCAGGTGCCGTGACGGGACCTCGAGCGCGGCGGCGCGGGGAACGGACCCGATGACCGGAACGCCGATCCGATCGCAGGCCTGTCTCAGCACCGCCTCGTGGCGGGGGCTGCCGACTCGGTTGAGGATCACACCGGCGATACGGACCGCCGGGTCGTACGTCGAGAATCCGTGCACGAGTGCGCCGATGCTCTGGCTGTGACCGCGGGCGTCGACGACGAGCACGACGGGCGCGCCGATGGCCGATGCCACCGCGGCGGTCGACCCTTCGGCGCCCGGCTCGGTGGCCGCACCCTCGGACAGGTCGATCCGACCGTCGAACAGGCCCATGACACCTTCGACGACCGCGATGTCGCACCCCGCCGACCCCCACCGGAGTGAGGGCACCATGGCGTCGCGGCCCATCATGACGGCGTCGAGATTGCGGCCGGGCCGCCCCGCGGCGACAGCGTGGTAGCCCGGATCGATGTAGTCCGGTCCTACCTTGAACGGCGCGACTCGACGCCCTGCCGCTCGCAGAGCGCCCATGATGCCGGTGGCGACGGTGGTCTTCCCGCTTCCCGACGACGGCGCCGCGATGACGACAGCGGGCAGGTCGTTCACCATTCGATCCCGCGCTGACCCTTACGGCCCGCGTCCATCGGATGCTTGACCTTGGTCATCTCGGTGACCAGGTCGGCCGCGTCCATCAAGGCCTGCGGCGCGTTGCGGCCGGTGATGACGACGTGCTGGTTGCCGGGCCGATCCGCCAGAGTCGACACGACCTCGTCGACGTCGATCCACCCCCAGTGCAGCGGGTACGTGAACTCGTCCAGCACGTAGAACCGGTGCCGCTCGTCGCGGATACGCGAGGCGATCTCGGCCCATCCTTCGCGCGCATCCTCCGCGTGGTCGACCTCGTCACCGCGTTTACGCGACCAGGACCAGCCCGAACCCATCTTGTGCCACTCCACGGCGCCGCCGACGCCTGTGTCGTCGTGCAGATCTCCGAGCGTGCGGAAGACGGACTCCTCCCCCACCTTCCATTTCGCGCTCTTGACGAACTGGAAGACGGCGACGTCGAAACCCTGGTTCCACGCCCGCATCGCCATTCCGAACGCTGCCGTGGACTTCCCCTTGCCGGGGCCGGTGTGCACGGCGAGGACGGGAAGGTTGCGACGCTGACGCGTGGTCAGACCGTCGTCCGGAACGCTGCCGGGCAGCGGAACTCCCTGAGGCATCGTTATCTCCTCACGCCGCCGCGCGGACGACGCCGGCCACACCGGCCGACGACAGTTCCGGCAGCGAGATGTAGGTGCCGCGGAGCGCCGTCGCGAGGTCCCGAGCGAGACCGAGCCGGATCATGCCCGACTCGCAGTCGACGACGACGGAGGCCACCTTGTCCCTGGCCAGCAAGGCCGCCGCATAGCGGGCGCGGCCGACCGGGTCGGGTCCGCCGGTCGCGCGACCGTCGGTGAGAGTGACCACCAGAGCGCGTCGTCCCGGCTCCCGGATACGTTCACGCGCGATGACGTCGCGGGTCGCGAGGAACCCGGATGCGAGCGGCGTCTTCCCTCCGGTGCGGACGCCGTTCAGTCGGGTGACCGCCACGTCCACCGATCGAGTGGGCGGGAGAACGAGTTCGGCGTCACTGCCGCGGACCGACACCACGGCCACGCGGTCGCGGCGACGGTAGGCGTCGCGCAGCAACGAGACGACGGCGCCGGTGACGGCGGAGAGCCGATCGCGTGCAGCCATCGACCCGGACGCGTCGAGGACGAAAACGATCAGATTGCCTTCTCGCCCTTCGCGTTCCACTCCTCGCAGATCGCTGCCGGCGATCGTGAGACGCCCCGCCGATCCCCCGCGTCGTTCCGCGGCTCGTAGCAGCGTCTGGACGAGATGCAGTGAGCCGCCGGTGAAATCGGTGCCTCGCACGACTCGGCCCGACGAGACCTTGGCGCGGGAACGTCGACCGGGAGCTCCCTCACCGACCCCGTCGATTTGTAGCAGACGCGCGTCGAATCCGTCGCCGGCGTCGGCGGTGCCCGAGTTACCGGAGCCTGCCGGAGCCGGCTCCTGTCCGCTGTCCGATGTGCTCGTCTGGTCAGCGCTCGCGTCGTCGTCGGGTGTCGAGGACGACGGTTCGGCGGAGGGCGGCTCGGGAGCGCCCCCACCGTCCGGATCGGGATCGGGTTCGGGTTCGTTGTCACGGACATCGTCGGCCGCGCGTTGCATCGCGTCGTCGAGTTCGTTCTCCGCCATCCCGGGTGCGTCGAACGGATCGCGTCGGCGACGGTGTGGAAGGGCCAGTTCGACGGCGACACGGACGTCGTCCTCGGTGACCGAGTCCGCTCCACGCCACGCGGCGTGGGCGGTGGCCGTCCGAGCGACGACGAGGTCCCCGCGCATGCCGTCCACGTCGAAGGCCGCACACACGGCTGCGATGCGGCGCAGTTCGGTGTCGGGCAGATCGACGTCGGGGAGTCGCTGTCCCGCTTCCGCGATGCGACGTGCGATGTCCGCATCGGCGTCGGCGTAGGTCCGGGCGAAGTTCTCGGCGTCGCGCTCGTAGTCCAACCGGCGACGCACCACGGTCATGCGGGTGTCCACGTCACGGGAGGCCGCGACGTCGACGGCGAGACCGAAGCGGTCGAGCAGCTGCGGCCGCAGCTCCCCCTCCTCCGGGTTCATGGTGCCGACGAGGACGAAACGCGACGCGTAGGAGTGGGAGATGCCGTCGCGCTCGACGTGGACGCGGCCCATGGCGGCGGCATCGAGGAGCAGATCGACGAGGTGGTCGTGCAGGAGATTGACCTCGTCGACATAGAGAATCCCTCGGTCTGCCGCCGCGAGGAGTCCGGGTGTGAACGCGCGCGTGCCGTCCTGGACGATGCGCTCGAAGTCGATCGATCCGACCACCCGGTCCTCGGTGGCACCGACGGGAAGTTCGACCAGCCGTGCCGGCCGCGCACCGGACTGGTCGACGACAGGGGGCAGCAGAGCGGTCAGCGCGCGCACCGCGGTGGACTTCGCGGTGCCCTTCTCCCCACGCACCAGAACACCACCGATGCCGGGGTGTACGGCGCTGAGGGCGAGCGCGAGGAGCAGTCGGTCCTGACCGACGATGGCAGAGAACGGAAATCCGGGATTCAACGAGTGTCCTGTTCGACCTCGGTGACCGCGCCGAGGAATCGAGAAGATGCAGCGTGTGGTCTTCTCACGCAGCGTTGTCGCGAGCACCCGGCGATCTGGCTTCGTGGGTCGGAGGACTCACGTCACAGTGGCGGGACCGCGCCCGAATCTCACGGGCTTCTCCGGCAGTGCTCGCGGTGGATCGGCGTGGGTCAGGCCTTGTTCCCCTCGCTCCACGGAGTTCCGCCGCCGCGTCGCATGGGCGTGTGCGGAATACCGTCCTCGAGAACTTCCTCGCCGTCGGGCGCGAAACCGTGCTTGGCGTACATGTCCACGAGGTAGCTCTGCGCGTTGATCCGGCAGGGCGAGGATCCGACCTCGGCCAGCGCGGCGCGCAGGATTCGTGTGGTGTGACCCTGCCCGCGCGAGGACCGGTGCGTGCACAACCGGCCGATACGGAACGACTTCTCGCCGTCGTCGTGCTCCTCGAGCAGGCGCAGCGTGCAGACCACGTTGCCGTCCCGCTCGAGCCAGAAGTGCCGTGTGTCGGAGAGAAGATCCTTACCGTCGAGTTCCGGGTAGGCACAGGCCTGTTCCACCACGAACACCTCGACGCGAAGCTTGAGAAGTTCGTAGAGGGTCTCGTTCGACAGGTCGAGTGCCCAGGATCGCTTGAGTGTTGCAGTCGCCGTCGTCATCTGGTTTTGGTATCACACCGTGCCGGAGTGCGCGACCTGCCGACCACCGGTGGTGGTCGTGTCGAGCTGCAGGACTCGGGTGGTGTGCGACCAGATCTCGTCGAACAGACGCGAGTTCTCGGCGAGCTTGGTGCCCAACGACGGCACCATGTCCTTGAGAACCGGCTCCCACGAGGCATAGCGGTCGGAGAAGCAGCGCTGCAGGACGTCGAGCATGGCCGGGACGGCAGTCGAGGCGCCCGGGGACGCGCCGAGGAGACCCGCGATGGTTCCGTCGCCCGCGTTGATGACGGCGGTGCCGAATTCCAGGACGCCGCCGCGGCCCTTGCGACGAATCACCTGGACGCGCTGTCCGGCGGTGACCATCTCGAAGTCCCTGCCCTGCGCCGACGGCATGAACTCGCGCAGCGTCTCCACGCGATCCGTCTCGGACTGCAGCAACTCGGTGACCAGGTACTTGGTCAGCGCCATCTCGGTGACTCCGACGCCGAGCATGGAGAACAGGTTGTTGGGCTTGACAGAGTTGATCAGGTCGGTCATCTTGCCCTGCTTGAGGAACTTGGGCGACCAGCCCGCGTACGGCCCGAACAGCAGGCCGGGCTTGCCGCCGATGACGCGCGTGTCGAGGTGCGGAACCGACATGGGCGGCGCTCCGACGGACGCCTTTCCGTACACCTTGGCCGAATGCTGCGCGACGAGTTCGGGGTTGGTGCAACGCAGCCACTCACCGCTGACGGGGAACCCGCCGAAGCCCTTGGCCTCGGAGATGCCCGACTTCTGCAGCAGGTGCAGCGCGCCGCCGCCGGCGCCGACGAAGACGAACTTGGCGACGATCTTGCGCGTGACGCCCGTGCGGCCGTTGTAGACCTTGACCGTCCAGGTTCCGTCCGAGTTCTTGGACAGGTCGCGGACCTCGTGGCCGAAGTTGACCGACGCGCCCTCGGTGGCCAGGTGGTTCAGCAACTGCTTGGTCAGGGCACCGAAGTCGACGTCGGTGCCACCCTCCGACCAGTTGAGGGCGATGGGGTCGCTGTAGTCGCGGCCGGCAGCCATCAGCGGGAGACGACGTGCGAACTCGTCCTTGTCGTCGATGTACTCCATACCGGGGAACAACGGGTTGCCGGACAGCGCGTCGTAGCGCGCCCGGAGATACTTCACGTTGTCCTCGCCGTGGACGAAGCTCACGTGCGGGATGGGGTTTATGAAGTTCTTCGGGTCGGCGAGAACGCCGGCCTCGATGGCGTGCGACCACCACTGGCGCGAGACCTGGAACTGCTCGTTGACGTTCAGCGCCTTCGCGATGTCGACGGTGCCGTCCTTGTTCTGCGGCGTGTAGTTCAGCTCGCACAGGGCGGAGTGGCCGGTGCCCGCGTTGTTCCAGGGGTCACTGCTCTCGGCGGCGGCGGCGTCCAGACGCTCGAAGATCGAGATGGACCACGTCGGCTCGACCTGGCGCAAGAGGGTGCCGAGCGTGGCGCTCATGATGCCCGCACCGATCAGGACGACGTCGGTCCTCTCCGTTCGAGAGGACCCGGACTGCTGGTTCTGATCGTGTTCGCCCACTGCTAGATCGACTTCCTTCGTCCATCGATGCCCCGAACGGAGCATCGTGCGGATGGTTCATCACGCGCTGTGTACCCGATTGTGCCCCTCGCCACCGCTGCGACAAGCCCATTACTGTGTGAGTGTGACTACATGGGAGCCCGACGTACTCGGTGACGAATACGAGCAACTGACCATACCGCTCGGCTCCGACCCCGACGGCGAGGGAGATGTCCGGGCGACCCTGGTCCGCCTGACCCGCTCGGTGACCGGCCCGACGGCGCCGACCAGAGCGGTTCTCTACGTTCACGGCTTCACCGACTACTTCTTCCAGCGACACCTGGCCGAGCACTTCGCCGACCTGGGATACGCGTTCTACGCGCTCGACCTCCGGAAGTGCGGCCGGTCGATCGGGGCGAACCAGTCTCCACACTTCATCTCCGATCTCTCCCTCTACGACACCGAACTCGACCGCGCGCTGACGATCGTGCGCGACGAGACCGGAGCGGACGTCCTGATGGCGGCGCACTCCACCGGCGGACTCATCGTCCCGCTGTGGTTGGACCGCCTCGAACGCACCCGCGGAGGTGCGGTGAACGCGGGTGTGACCGGTCTGATCCTGAACAGTCCGTGGTTCGACCTCCAGGGTCCGCCTGCCGTCCGCAGCATCGGCACCGTCGCCATCGACCTGATCGGCCGCGTCGCGCCGAAGCGCTCGCTTCCCGGCGACGGACTGGACACCTACGGGTTGTCGATCAGCTCCGGCGGCAACGGCGACTGGGACTACGACCTGTCGTGGAAGCCGCTGGCCGGGTTCCCGATCAAACTCGGATGGATCCGCGCCGTGCGCCGCGGACACGCCACCTTGCACAGGGGCCTCGACATCGGTGTGCCGTCGCTGATCCTGCGGAGCAAGGTCACCCGGTTCTCGAAGACCTACATTCCCGACGTGGACGCCGCCGACGCGGTCCTCGACGTCCGCCAGATCGCCCGGTGGGCAGGATGTCTCGGCAACCGCACGACCATCGTGCCCATCGAGGGCGCCCGCCACGACGTGTTCCTGTCGACGACCGACCCTCTCGCTCGCGCATTCGCCGAGATGGACGACTGGCTGCGTCAACGCCGTGACGGGCACCTCGAGGCCGCGCCGTCCGGCGGCGACCACGCAGAACTGGCGACAGGCTCATGACGACGGAGCAGCACTTCGACCTCGCCATCATCGGATCCGGTTCCGCCAACACCATTCTCGACGAGCGCTTCGACGGACTGTCCGTGGCCATGTTCGAGGAGTCGATCTTCGGCGGCACCTGCATCAACGTCGGGTGCATCCCGACCAAGATGTTCGTCTACGCGGCCGAGGTAGCTCGCGCGATCACCACCGCGTCGAAGTACGGCATCGATGCGCACATCGACAAGGTGCGGTGGACGGACATCGTCGACCGCGTCTTCGGCCGCATCGACCCCATCGCCGAGGGCGGCGAGAAGTATCGGCGCGAGGGCAGCGCCAACGTGACGCTCTTCAGCAGTCACGCGACGTTCGTCGGCCCGAGGCGCATCGACACCGGCGACGGGCGCATCATCACCGCGGACCGCGTGGTCGTCGCCAGTGGATCACGCGCCACGGTGCCGGATTTCATCACCGAGAGCGGGGTGCCGTTCCACACCAACAACGACATCATGCGGCTGCCCTCACTGCCGGAGCATCTGATCGTCCTGGGGTCCGGATACATCGCCGCCGAGTTCGCGCACGTGTTCTCCGCGTTGGGTTCTCGGGTCACGATGCTGGCCCGCAAGGAACGGCTGCTCCGTAAGTCCGACGCCGAGATCTCGCAGCAGTTCACGGACCTCGCGCGGAAGAAGTGGGACGTCCGGCTCGGTGTCGACGCCACCGCTGTCCGCCGTGACGGAGACGACGTCGTGGTGACGCTCTCGGACGGCGCGGAGATTCGGGGTGACGCACTTCTGGTCGCCATCGGACGCGCACCCAACAGCGATCTCATCGGAGCAGCCGAGGCCGGTATCGACGTGCACCCCGACGGCCGGATCGTCGTGGACGAGTTCGGCCGGACGACGGCGGAGGGCGTGTTCGCCCTCGGCGACGTGTCGTCGCCGTACCAGCTCAAACACGTCGCCAACGCCGAGGCGCGGGTCGTTCAGGAGAACGTCCTGAAGACCTCGTGGACCGACACCACCGGATGGTCGAGGTTCGATCACCGATACGTTCCGTCCGCGGTCTTCACAGATCCCATGATCGCGGAGGTCGGCCTCACGGAACAGGAAGCGCGCGACCAGGGATACGACGTCGCTGTGAAGGTTCAGAAGTACGCCGACGTGGCGTACGGCTGGGCGATGGAGGACGACGAGGGTCTGTGCAAGATCGTCGCTGATCGTGCGACTCGAAAGATCCTGGGCGCTCACATCATCGGCGAGCAGGCACCGACCGTGATCCAGCCGTTGATCCAGGCGATCACGTTCGGTCAGACGGTCGACGAGGTCGCTCGCGGCCAGTACTGGATCCACCCGGCGCTGCCCGAGGTCGTCGAGAATGCCCTCCTCGGACTCGATCTGGACTGACGAGACGTCCCCGCCCACTGTCCTCGCTGCGGGCCGCCGGCACTCCGTCGGAGTGCGCGCCGACGGCTCGGTGGTGGGCGCGGGCGATCTGTCCCAGCACCGACTCGAGCACTGGACCGACGTCGTCGCCGTGGCCGCGGGAAACGTACACACGGCGCGCAACACCGGTCGGTCGCACACCGTGGGACTGCGGTCCGACGGCTCCGTCGTGGCGACAGGGTGGAATGCCCACGGCCAGTGCGACGTCGCCGACTGGTCCGACGTCGTCGGAGTGGCGGCCGGGTGGAGACGCACCCTCGGCGTGCGTGCCGACGGCACCGTGCTCGCCGTCGGCCGCCGCACCGAGGGTGCCTGCTGGGTCTCCTCGTGGACGGATGTCGTTGCCGTGGCCGCCGGTGACTGGCATTCGGTCGGACTTCTCTCCGACGGCACCGTGACAGCCGTCGGGAACAACCAGCGAGGCCAGTGCGCCGTCGAGGGATGGAGAGGCGTCAGGGTTGTCTCCGCCGGCTACCTGCACTCCGCCGCTCTGCACGAGGACGGACACGTATCGATCGCCGGCGACCATTCCTCGGAGGTATCGGGCTGGTCGAGCGTCGTGGGCATCTCGGCCGGGAGCAGCCACACGGTCGGCCTACTCGAAAACGGTCGCGTCGTCGCAGTCGGTGACGACAGTCGCGGACAGTGCGAGGTCGCATTCTGGCGGGACATCGTTGCGATCGCTGCAGGCTCGGCGCACACCCTCGGCCTGCGAGCGGACGGCACCGTGGTGGCTGCAGGCGACCACGGCGACGGCCGGTGCGACGTCGGGATGTGGAAACTCGCGCCACGCTGATTCGTGTCGGTGGGCTGGGTTAGTGTTTGGTCAGGTCGTCGGGGGGCGGCTTGATCGGGGTATCACCGGGGGGTGAATTCGTGTACGACGCAACAGTTTCCGTCGATGTGTTGGTGTCGGCGAAGGTCGACGCCCAAGCGTCGTTCGCCCGTACCGTCGCCGCGTCGTGCGCCTACGTTCACGAGGAATCGCGTCGTCCCGCGGTGCTCGGTCCGGGTGGGGTGTTCGACGCCGATGCCGCCGAAGCGTGTGCGGTGGCGGAGGTCGCGTCAGCATTGTCGGTGTCCACGGGCACGGTCACGGAGTGGCTGTTCCTGACCCGTACGGCCCGGCCGGCGGTGCAGGAAGCGTTCGCTGCGGGCCGGTTGGCGTACGCGGCGTTCCGCACGGTGTGCCGGTCGTTGGCCGGGGTTCCGAACGCGACCGAAGCGTTGCTGCAGCGGGTGATCGCTGCCGCATCCCGGTGTACCCCGGGTGCGGTGGCGTCGGCGATCGACCGGATCCTCGCCGACTTCGATGCGGAGTGGCACAGGGTCGTCCGGGAGCGGGCGGCGCTGGAGCGTGCGGCGACGGTGCGGAAGCTGCCTCGCGGTGAGGCGGAGCTGATGATCCGTGGTCCGGCGGAGAAGGTCGCGGCGATGTGGCGGAACATCGTCGCCGCCGCGCGGGGAGTGACCGATCCGACGTCGCTGCCGGCGCGGTTGTTCGACGCCGCGCACGCGATTCTGACCGGGACCGTGTCGAGTGAACCGGCCAACCATGCGGTCATCGTTCTCGATGCTGCGACGGCGGCGGGGTTGGCGGGGGAACCCGGTCACCTCGTCGGCTGGGGACCGGTCCCGGCTGATGTGGCTCGTCGCATCGCAGAGGATGCGACGTGGCAAGCACTCATCACCGCCGCGCGCGACAGCGAACACCACCCACCAGACCCGGAGTCCGATCCACCGGTTCCGGTCGACGGTCGGGAAGTACGCCGCACCCGCCGCATGCCGCCGGGCTGGACACCTACTTCCGGCAACGTCCGCAGCGCGAAAGCCAGGAAAGTCAGGGAGCAGGTCGAGTACCTCCGCACACTCCCACCCTCAGCACTCGACCGTGCCGTCGACAACCCCGACGGCCACGGGGCTTCGCCGTGCCCCCGGACGGGGCACTGACCTACCGCCCATCGGAGGCGGTCGCGGCTGTGGTGACAGCGCTGTATCCGACGTGCGTCCATCCGGGATGCGCGGTGCCCAGTGAGGACTGCGACCTCGACCACGTCGTCCCGTTCGACCACACCGACCCACACAAGGGCGGCTGGACCGTCACCGGCAACCTCGAACCCTTGTGTCGCCGGCACCACGGATTGAAGACCCGCAGACAATGGCACTACCGCATGCTCCGAGGCATCGTCCACATCCGCGACTCCCACGGCAACGACTACCTCACCGCACCCGGCGAATGAGTCACCAGGCGCTGGTGCGCATCACGATCTCCGTCGCCAGTGCGGCTGCAGCGGCGTCGGGGTCGGCGGCGTCGAGCGTGATCACGCGGTAGTCACCGTAGACGTACCGGCTGCTCGCGGAGGCGTCGTCACGGAAGGTGGGGTCGGCGACGACCATCGTGGTTCTCAGTTCCACTGCGGGGCAACTTTCGCCGCGTGTAGCCGGATGCCCACGGTCGATGACGACGAGGCTCGACACTCGACCGAACGTCCGCGCTGCGAGAGACCATGCGCGGTCCGCGCCCGCTCCCCTCCCGACCAGATTGACCCAGGGAAGTCCGAGCGTGTCGAGCAGTGCGATCAGGTCCGTATCCGACGGGTCCGCACCCGGTTCGAGGACCACGGTGCGCAGATCCGACGTGGTCAGCCGGGCTGCCGTGTCGTCGAAGGAGTCGGCAGCGTCGTCGGTGGCGGGAAGCAGAAGGACGGCGTGACCGCTGTCCGGCCCGTCGAGTCGCACGACGAGATCACCCGAGGGCAGTGTGACGGTCTGCTGCTGCATGGGAATGGACGCTACCCGAACGCTGACACCGGCTCGACACGTTCACCGCACCTCGAGGGTCCGCAATGACGGCGGAGCACCCTCCGCCATGAGCGACAGGACCGCCTCGATGTCGAGCGAGTTCTCGACCAGGTCGGCGAGCAGGTCCACCTGGGCGTTACGCATCGCGTCGACGTCCGTATCGGCAGCTACGACGAAGCCGCGGCGGCCTGCCTGATCCGCGACGTTCGTGAGATAGGCACGGCGGAAGTCGTCGTTCTCCAGCAACCCGTGCCAATGCGTACCGCGAACACTCCCCCGGACACTCCCCTCGGGCTCGTCGTCGCCGCCGGTGAACCAGGACGCGTCGCCGGTGCGGACGACCCGACCATGGTGGATCTCGTAGCCGCGCAGCACCTTTCCATCGAGCGAACCGGTGACCTGCGCCAACACCTTGTCCGCGCCGAATTCGATGTCGAGGTCCAACAGCCCGAGCCCCGCGACGACGCCCGCATCGGACTCCACCGAGTCGGTCACGGTTCGGCCCAGCATCTGATAACCACCGCAGATTCCGAGGACCGGCGCACCGCGCTCGGCGCGGCGCGCGAGTTCGTCGGCGATACCGGTGCGGCGCAACCAGTCCAGATCGTGCACCGTCGCTTTCGATCCCGGGACGACCACGAGGTCCGCATCGGTGAGCCGGGACGGATCGGTGGCCCAGTGCACGGTGACACCCGGCTCACAGGCCAGAGCCTCCACATCCGTGGAATTCGAGATACGCGGCAAGCGGATGGCCGCCACGCGCAGCCACTGCGATCCGAGAGGGGCGGCAGGTCGTCCGAGCGGCGCATCGGCCACCGTCCCCAAGGAGTCCTCGGCGTCGAGCCACAGACCCTCGCTGAACGGGATGACTCCCAATGTGGGCCGACCTGTTCGCTCTGCGAGCGTGTCCAGACCTGGTTGCAGCAAGGAGGGGTCCCCCCGGAACTTGTTCACCACGAAGCCTGCGATCAGCGCCTGATCCTCGGGTTCGAGTACTGCGAGCGTCCCGAAGAAATGCGCCAGTACACCGCCACGGTCGATGTCGCCCACCACGATCACCGGTAGGTCGGCCGCGCGCGCGAGACCCATGTTGGCAAGGTCCGTGGCACGGAGGTTGATCTCGGCCGGAGATCCCGCACCCTCACAGACGACGACATCGAAATCCTCACGCAGCGACCGCAGTTCGTCCGCGACGACGGTCCGTAACCGGTCGCGGTACGTCATGTAGTCGGCCGCCCCGACAGTGCCGGTGGCTCGGCCACGCACCACCAGCTGCGAGGTCCTGTCGCCACCGGGCTTGAGAAGTATCGGGTTGAATCGAACACTGGGTTCCAGTCCGCATGCTCTGGCCTGAAGTGCCTGCGCCCGCCCGATCTCACCTCCGTCGAGAGTGACGACGGAATTGTTCGACATGTTCTGCGCCTTGAAGGGCGCGACCCGCACCCCGCGCCGCGCGAGCAGTCTGCACAGGCCGGCCACGACGACACTCTTGCCGGCATCGGAGGTGGTTCCGGCGACGAGGATGGCGCCGCGAACGGTCAAGGGAGGGTGAGAATCTCAGCGCCCGTGTCGGTGACGACGAGGGTGTGCTCGAACTGCGCCGTCCACGACCGATCGCGCGTGACGACGGTCCAGCCGTCGTTCCACTGATCCCACTCCACACCGCCGAGATTGATCATCGGCTCGATGGTGAAGACCATGCCCGGCTCGAGGACCGTCTCGACGGACGGCTCGTCGTAGTGCAGCACGACGAGGCCGTTGTGGAAGGTGGTGCCGATGCCGTGCCCGGTGAAGTCACGGACCACGCCGTATCCGAAGCGGTCGGCGTACGCCTCGATCACTCGGCCGACGACGTTGAGTGCGCGACCCGGCTTGACCGCCTTGATGGCGCGCATCGTGGCCTCGTGAGTGCGCTCGACGAGCAGTCGGGCCTCATCCGAGACGTTGCCCGCGAGGAACGTGGCATTGGTGTCCCCGTGCACCCCGTCGATGTATGCGGTGACGTCGATGTTGACGATGTCCCCGTCCTGCACCACCGTCGAATCCGGGATGCCGTGGCAGATGACCTCGTTCAGCGACGTGCAGCAGGACTTGGGAAAACCCTTGTAGCCCAGCGTCGACGGATACGCGCCGTGGTCGATCATGTACTCGTGCGCGACGCGGTCGAGCTCGTCCGTCGTGACGCCGGGAGCGACGGCCTTTCCCGCTTCCTGCAGTGCGCGAGCGGCGATACGACTGGCGAGGCGCATCTTCTCGATGGTCTCCGCCGTCTGCACCCACGGCTCGTGACCCTCGCGGACGGTCTTCTTCCACGCGTACTCGGGACGCTCGATGTTCTTGGGAACGTCGAGAACGGGTGAGACGGTGCCGGGTTCGAGAGCGGTGCGGACGGACATGGCTCCAGACTAGTCGCCGTCGGTCGCTGTCAGTATCCGGCGGGCAAGGCGGTGATCATGTCGCGAGTCACGGCGACGGCGTTGTCGGAACTGCCGCCGCGCACCACCAGTGTCGCGAATGCGAGATCGCCGCGGTAGCCGACGAACCAGGCATGGGACCCGCCCTCGACCTCGGCCTCACCCGTCTTGCCGTACACCTCACCCTGGTCGGCGATGCGCTCGGCGGTACCGCTGGTGACCACGGATCGCATCATGCCGCGGAGCCCGTCGACCATGGCCGGCTCGATCTGCGGATGGTCACCGTCGATCGTGGTCTCCTCCCCCTGGATCAGGGTGGGAACCGGGGTGGAGCCGTGTGCGACGGTGGCCGCGGCGAGCGCCATGCCGAACGTCGACACCAGCACCTTGCCCTGGCCGAAGCCGTCCTCGGTCCGCTGGACCAGTTCCTCGGCCGGCGGCACCGATCCCGACTCGGTGGGAAGCCCGACCACGCCGTACTCCGGCCCGATCCCGAACATCGACGCCGCATCGGTCAACGCACCGGCCGACATCTCGCTGGCCAGCTTGGCGAAGGAGGTGTTGCACGACCGGGTGAACGCGGTGCTCATCGATACGTTCCCCAGCGAGAACTCGTTGTAATTGGGCACACTGCGCTCGCCGATGACGATGCGGCCGGGACACGGCACCGTCGTCTCCGGCGTTGCGATGCCTTCCTCGATCGCGGCGCCCGCGGTGACGATCTTGAAGGTCGACCCCGGCGGGTAGAGGCCCGTGGACGCGACCGGGCCGTCCTTGTCGGCGGCCGCGTTCTGCGCGACCGCGAGGATGTCTCCGGTCGACGGCTGGATCACCACCATCATCGCCTGGTCGCGCGAGACGTTCACGGCATTCTGTGCGGCGACCTGCACCGGACGGTCGAGACTGATGCTGATGGACGGGACCGGCTGCGGGGCCGTCTCGGTCAGGATCCCGGTATCTGCGCCGTTGGTGTTCACGGCGACCACGCTCCAGCCGGCAGCGCCGTCCACACGGTCCATCACCGTCTTCTTCACCTGGCTCACCAGGTCGGGCGCGAAGGTGCGATCGGTGGACACCAGGTCGGACTGCTCCGACACCGTGACACCCGACAACGCGAGCAGTCCCGGTGCCACCGCCTCGTAGTCCTCGTCCCTCAGCGTGACGACGCGATAGGGACCCGGCGACGCGGTCGCCGATTCCACGATGGACTGGGCAGTGATCGAGGCGTCGAACGGGACGAGGATACGTTCGAGCGTCCGGGCGCTGCCGACGACGTCGGTCGCCTCCGATGCATCGAACGAGACACCGTGCACGACACCGGGAACGAGAACGTCCGAGCCGGCGTGCTCGTTCACCCTGGCGCGCTCCGCGGCGGTGGATCGCAGAACCATCGACTGGGTGTCCCCGAGCTTCGGGTGCAGATCCGTCGAGTTCCAGCGGACGACCCAGTCGCCGCCGCGACGCCCCATCTGCAGTGCCCCGTCGTAGGTCCAGGTGCGGTCCTTCGGCAGATGCCACGTGTAGGTGTAGTCGACGGTCGCAGTGTCGCCGTTCACGGACACGGCCCCCGTCTGCGCGTCGAGCGACTCGGCCTGCAGTCCGTCCCATGCCTTGTCGACGGCGGACGCTGCGAGATCGGCCCTGTCCGTCACCTGCCCGGCAGCTGCGCTGTCACGCTGAGCGAGCGCTGCGACGAAGGTGTCGGCGGCGGACTCCGGTCCCTGCGGCTTGGGGGTACACGCGGTTGCCGACACCACCGTCGTCGTCGCGACGACTGCGAGAAGTACGCGGGTGATTCGGCCGTGCGTTCGAAAGATCATCGATACTCATCGTAGAACGGCGAGCTCCCGTTCTAGTCGAGCAACACCGTGGAGAACGTAGCTACTCGTTCGAAACCGACACGTTCGTAGGCCCGTCGCGCCGGCACGTTGAAGCTGTTCACGTAGAGGCTGGCTGTCCTGCCACTGTCCACCACGGCCGCGGCGACGGTGGCGGTGCCGGACGTCCCCAGCCCGCGACCGCGGAACAGCGGATGCACCCAGACACCCTGAATCTGCCCTACCGACGTGGACATCGACCCGACCTCCGCCTTGAAGATGACGCGACCGTCCTCGAACCGAGCCCAGGCGCGCCCGGCGGCGATCAGCCCGGCGATCCGACGCCGGTACCCACGTCCACCGTCTCCGGCTCGGGGATCGACGCCGACTTCCTCGATGAACATGGCGACGGCGGCGGTGAGGTAGACGTCGAGCTCGTCGATCGTGACGCGTCGAACGTGGACGTCGACGGCGGTGGGAATCGTGGTCAGCGCCAGCAGGGGCTGCTCGGCGCGGACCTCGCGAGGCGTGCCCCACTCACCGGACAGCATGTCCCACAACGGAAGTGTCAGCTCGGCGCGGCCGACGAGGGACGAACACACCCGAGGTGCCCGGAGCGCGCGCTCGGCGAAGCTTCGGAGGTCGTCGTACGTCCCGAACAACGGCACCAGATTGGCACCGGAGAAACACAGCGAGGAGGCCGGACCACCCCGCGACCACATTTCACCGTAATTGGTGCGGGGTTCGATTCCGGCTTCCTCGACGCGGGCGAGGACCATGCACGACGCCACGGGATCACGACGCAGGACACGAACGACTTCGTTCGTGTCCCGGCTCGTCAGCGCCTTCGCGCCGAGCAGTTTGAGCATCCCGCCACCTCCGTGACCCTGAACTTTGCCAGCAAAAGCGGTTCCGTAGGACCGAATCAGCTGACGGACACCACGGGTGCGCCCGGTCCCGCCTGCTGATCCGCCTCGTACGTCTCGGCGATACGCATGGCTTCCTCGATCAGGGTTTCCACGATCATCGCTTCCGGCACGGTCTTGATGACCTCACCCTTGACGAAGATCTGACCCTTGCCATTTCCCGACGCCACGCCGAGATCGGCATCGCGCGCTTCGCCGGGTCCATTGACGACGCATCCCATGACGGCGACGCGCAGCGGGATGTCCATGCCTTCGAGTCCGGCGGTGACCTGATCGGCGAGGGAGTACACGTCGACCTGAGCACGGCCACAGGACGGGCACGACACGATCTCGAGCTTGCGCGGGCGCAGGTTCAGGGACTGCAGGATCTGCGTTCCCACCTTGATCTCCTCGTTCGGCGGAGCCGAGAGGGACACGCGGATGGTGTCACCGATGCCGTCGGCGAGCAGCGATCCGAAAGCGACGGCGGACTTGATGGTGCCCTGGAACGCCGGGCCGGCTTCGGTGACGCCGAGGTGCAGCGGGTAGTCGCACTTGGCCGCGAGCTGGCGGTAGGCCTCGACCATGATCACCGGGTCGTTGTGCTTGACCGAGATCTTGATGTCGCCGAAGCCGTGCTCCTCGAACAGGCCGGCTTCCCACAGGGCCGACTCGACGAGTGCTTCCGGGGTCGCCTTGCCGTACTTCTGCATCAGCCGCGGGTCGAGCGATCCGGCGTTGACGCCGATCCGGATCGGGATACCGGCGTCACCGGCCGCCTTCGCGACCTCCTTGACTCGGCCGTCGAACTCCTTGATGTTGCCGGGGTTGACGCGGACGGCGGCACAACCTGCGTCGATCGCGGCGAAGATGTAGCGCGGCTGGAAGTGAATGTCCGCGATCACCGGGATCTGCGACTTGCGCGCGATGGTCGCGAGCGCGTCCGCATCTTCCTGCCGAGGGCAGGCCACGCGCACGATGTCGCAGCCCGAGGCAGTGAGCTCGGCGATCTGCTGCAGCGTGGCATCGATGTCGTGAGTCTTGGTCGTCGTCATCGACTGCACCGAGATCGGCGAGTCGCTTCCGACGCCGACAGTTCCTACCTGCAGCTGGCGGGTCTTCCGTCGCGGTGTGAGCACCGGTACGGGTCCGGCCGGCATGCCCAGTCCAACGGTCACTTCGTTCCTTTCGTCGTCTGACGGCAACTACTGCCGTCTGACATGCACCACTGTAGTTACTGGAACAGCTGGATGGGATTGACGATGTCCGCGGTGAGGGTGAGCAGCATGAATGCACCACCGATGACGATGACCACGTAGGTCAGCGGCATCAGCTTCATGTAGTTCACCGGCGCACCCTTGCCCAACCCGCGCACCGCTCTGATCTTGTTGCGGATGCCCTCGTAGATCGTCACCGCGATGTGACCGCCGTCGAGAGGGAGCAGCGGCAAAAGGTTGAACGCGCCGAGGAAGAAGTTCAGCGTCGCCAACAGGCTGACGAACACCTGCCACAATCCCAGTTCGGCGGCCTGACCACCGATGACACTGGCCCCGACGACGCTGACCGGAGTGTCGGCGTCGCGTTCGCCGCCGGTGACGGCCGTCCACAGCGCGCCGACCTTGCTGGGCAGATCGACGATCGCGTGGGCTGTCTGGCCCGCGATGAAGCCCGTGTACGAGACCGCGCCCGGCACGGCCGAGAGCGCGTTGTAGTCGATGGTCAGGGGTGTGCGGGCGACACCGATGGCGCCGGTGGTGCGCAGTTCGAGGGGCCCGTCGGCCGAATTGTCGAGCGCGAAGAGACGCTCGGTCCGCTGGACCGTGACCGGAAGCGTGAGCGTGTCGTCGCCGCGCTGGACGGTGACGTCGACGGACCCGGTCGCGCCCTGGATCTTGTCGACGACGTCGGCGAACGTCGCCGTGTCGTCGCCGTTCACCGCGGTGATGACGTCACCGGCCCGAATGCCGGCGTCACCTGCCGGACCGAGACCGGAGCAGGAATCGAACGTTCTGTCCTCGTTCTGCGCCGCGACGCACTGGACCCCGGCCACCGTCGCCGACGTGTCCCGGTTGGGCAGACCCCACCCGAGCGCGAGCGTGTAGACGAGAACGAAGGCCAGCACGAAGTTCATCGCGATGCCGCCGAACATGACGGCCAAACGCTTCCACGTCTTCTGCTTGTACATCGCACGATCGACCTCGTCGGGCGCGAGTTCGTCCACTGCCGTCATGCCGGCGATATCGCAGAAGCCGCCTGCCGGAACGGCTTTGAGACCGTACTCGGTCTCGCCGCGCGTCCAGGAGAAGATCTTCGGCCCGAAGCCGATGTAGTACCGCCGGACCTTCATGCCGGTGGCCTTGGCCACCCACATGTGACCGCACTCGTGCAGTGCAATGGAGATGCCGATGCAGATCGCGAATGCGACGACACCGAGAACGAACACCATCTTGTCGTTCAGCCTTTCGATCGCGCGAGCGTGCGGGCGCTGTCACGGGCCCACGAGTCCGCCGCCAGAACTTCGTCCACGGTAGACGGTTCCGCCGACCATTCGGCGGATCCGGCATCGACCACCTCGGCGACGACGTCGACTATCTGTGGGAAGCGCAGCGCGCCCGCGAGGAAGGCTTCCGCGGCGATCTCGTTCGAGGCGTTGTAGACGGCCGTCATGCAGCCACCCAGCTCACCGGCACGACGCGCGAGTGCGACGGCCGGAAACACGGCGTCGTCGAGGGGTTCGAAGTCCCACGTGTGTGATCGCGTGAAGTCCAGGGCCGCCGCGGCGTCGGCGATGCGGGCGGGCCAGCCGAGCGCCAACGCGATGGGCAGCTTCATGTCCGGGGGGCTGGCCTGGGCGAGCGTCGAGCCGTCGGTGAACGTCACCATCGAGTGGACGATCGACTGCGGGTGCACCGTGACGTCGATGCGGTCGTACGGGATCCCGAACAGCAGGTGCGCCTCGATCACCTCGAGCCCCTTGTTCACCAGCGTCGCGGAGTTCAGGGTATTCATCGGGCCCATGGACCAGGTGGGGTGCTTGCCCGCCTGGTCGGGGGTGACGGACTCCAGACCCTTGCGGTCCCACCCGCGGAACGGGCCGCCCGACGCCGTGACGACCAGCCGTGCCACCTCGTCCGCGCGGCCTCCGCGCAGACACTGCGCCACCGCGGAGTGCTCGGAGTCGACGGGGACGATCTGACCGGGCGCCGCAGCGGAGGTCACCAACGACCCGCCCGCCACCAGGGACTCCTTGTTAGCCAACGCCAGCCGGGCGCCCGATTCGAGGGCCGCCAGTGTCGGCGGCAGACCCAGCGAGCCGACGAGGGCGTTGAGGACGACGTCGGCACCCACGTCGCGGACCAGGTCGGTCGCGGCGGTGGGGCCCGACCGGACACCGGGACGGTCGAGCCGTCTCGCCGCGTCGACATCGGCCACCGCGACCTCGGTGACGCCGGTCGCGTCGATCTGTCGTCGCAGGAGGTCGATGTTGCCGCCGCCGGCCGCGAGTCCGACGATCGTGAACTTGTCGGGGCGTGCTGCCATCACCTCGAGCGCCTGGGTACCGATGGATCCCGTGCTGCCCAGAACGAGCACCCTCGTCTTCGCGTCCGTCACCAGGACAGTGTGAACGACCGCGCTGAGAGGAACGTGTGCGGGCGCAGTCGCTCCCCTCCGTGCCAGGATGGCGTGATGCCGTTCCTTCCGTCCGCGGACCCCGACACCTACACCGGAACCTCGTTCACGTACTCGGAGGTCGGCGGAACGGCGCGCGAGGTGATGCCCGCCGGCTACCACCATGTCGATGTCGAGGAACCGATCGGTACCGGCGTCGACCTGTTCGAACGAGCCGCCGCGAAGATCCTGGCCTGGGACATGCACCGCGGTGCGGGCCTCACGGTGTGGGCGACCTCGCCGAGGGCCGTCGTCGACGCCGTGGTGGTGTTGCGACTCGGTCCGGTCCGCATCCCGTGCAGAGTCGTCGACGTGATCGACGAACCGCAACGCCGCGGATTCGCCTACGGAACGCTCCCTGGACACCCCGAGAGCGGCGAGGAGAGCTTCTCGGTGCGCCGAGATGCCGAGACCGACACGGTGTACGCCGTCATTCGTGCCTTCTCCCGGCCGGGAAATCGACTGGTCGCCCTGGGTGGCCCGCTCAACCGGGCCACCCAGCGCATCGCCACCGGGCGTTACGTGGCGGCGTTGAAGGATTGACGCCATCCCCTACGACAGGCGGTCGTACCGCGCGCTAGGGTGACGTCACCATCTGCACCAGGATCACAGAGCATCAGGAGGATCGGCCGTGACCGACATCAGCCGGAACCACGCTTCCGACGTCGACCGCGTTCCCACGACGAACGTGAGCACCGCCGAAGTTCCGTCCGCCGAATGGGGATGGAGCGGCGAAGGCCCGCGCACGTCACGCATCGCCGGCTGGGTGACCGTCGCGATCCTGCTCGTGATGATCATCGGCAACCACAGCGGACGCGTCGAGGACCTGTGGCTGATCGGCTTCGCCGCCGCCATCGCGTTCATCCTCGTTCGCGACGTCCTGCGTCGACGCAAGCCCCGCCACTCCTGAATCAGTTCTCCGCGGCCAACTGACCGCAGGCGGCTGCGATCTCCTGTCCGCGCGTGTCGCGCACGGTGCAGGAGACTCCCTGCGCGCGCACCCGCCGCACGAACTCCTGCTCGACCGGCTTCGGGCTGGCATCCCACTCGCTGCCCGGTGTCGGGTTCAGCGGGATCAGGTTGACGTGCACCAACGCGCCGAGTGCCTTCTTCAGCTTCTTGGCCAGCAGGTCGGCACGCCACGGCTGATCGTTGATGTCGCGGATCAACGCGTATTCGATCGAGACTCGACGGCCCGTGGTGTCCGCGTAGTACCGCGCAGCGTCGAGCACCTCGGAGATCGACCAGCGGTTGTTGACCGGTACCAACGTGTCGCGCAGTTCGTCGTCCGGGCAGTGCAGCGACACGGCGAGCGTGACGGTCAGGCCCTCGTCGGCGAGTTTGCGGATGGCCGGCGCCAGACCCACCGTCGACACGGTGACCGAACGCTGGGACAGCCCCAGTCCTTCAGGCGCGGGTGAGACGATCCGCTTCACCGCTGCGACGACACGCTTGTAGTTGGCCAGCGGCTCCCCCATGCCCATGAACACGACGTTCGACAGGCGTCCCTCGCCGCCTTCGACGGCCCCGTCCCGAAGGTCGGCTGCGGCGGACCGCACCTGGTCGACGATCTCCGCCGTCGACAGGTTGCGCTGCAGTCCCGCCTGGCCGGTAGCGCAGAACGGACACGCCATCCCGCACCCCGCCTGGCTCGAGATGCACAGCGTCGCACGGTCGGGGTAGCGCATCAGAACCGACTCCAGCAGCGTGCCGTCACCGGCCTTCCACAGCGTCTTCCTCGTGTCGCCTCCGTCGCACGCGATGTGCTTGATCGGGGTCAGGAGGGTCGGGAAGAGTGCCTCGCCCACCTTCTCGCGTACCGACGCCGGCAGGTCGGTCATCTTCGCCGGGTCCGCCTCGAGGCGCGAGTAGTACTGACGGGCCAGCTGATCCGCTCGGAATGCCGGCAGGCCCAGGGCGACGACAGCGGCACGACGCTGGTCGGCGTCGAGGTCCGCGAGATGCTTCGCGGGCATGCCGCGACGGGGAGCGTCGAATACGAGAGGGAGAGCGATGGGTGCCATAGTGGCTCCATTGTCTCACTGTCCGCGTACTACCTGCGGACACCGCCGATCGGGACGTGCATTCGACACGTCGGTGCAGCATGATCGACACATGGCTCGCTCATCGCACGACGCATCCGATCCGACCGCCGGCACCGGCGCGGACGCCCCTCTGACCACCTCGGCACCTCTCGACGGCCCGGGCGACACGGTGGACACCCGGGCGGCGGCCGGGAAGACCCCGGACGGCGTCAAGCACACCCGCGCCGCTGCCCTGTACACAGGTCTGGTCGTCGGCGCGATCATCCTGGTCGTGCTGATGGTGTTCATCCTGCAGAACCTCGACAGCGTGCCCATCCACCTGTTCGGATGGACGTTCGACCTCCCCATCGGTATCGGCATGCTGCTCGCCGCCGTTGCCGGAGCACTCGTCATGGCCGCTGCCGGCGGAGTCCGCATCCTCCAGGTCCGACGGGCCGCCAAGCGTAAGTGACATCACAGTCATACCCGCTCTGTCCGACCGCTCACGTGAACACTATTGACAGAACCTTCACGTGGGCGGTCGAGCCGTGCACAGTGGGGATCGACCGGTAACCGCGAGCGATCCACCGACAGGACATCCGCAGTGACGACCTTCATGGAGAACCCAGTGCTACCCGTAGTGGCTGCAGACAAAGCACGCTCGTGGCTCCTCGTTCCCGCGAGCAAGCCCGACTTGTTCACCCCCGCTGCCGAATCCGCAGTCGACGCCATCATCCTCGACATCGAGGACGCGGTGGCTCCCGGTGCGAAGCCGGCAGCACGCGACGCCGTGGTGTCCTGGCTTCGCGCCGGTGGACGCGCATGGGTGCGCATCAACGACGCGACGACCGAGTTCTGGGCAGACGATCTCGAGGCTCTTCGCGGCATCGACACCCTCGAGGGCGTCATGCTGGCCAAAACCGAGAGTGGCAGCCAGGTCGAGGCCACGGCCGCGCGTCTCGGCGAAGGATGCCGCATCGTCGCACTGGTCGAGTCCGCGATGGGCCTGGAAGCCGCACCGGAGATCGCCCGTGCCGAAGCCACCTTCCGCCTCGCGTTCGGAAGCGGCGACTTCCGTCGTGACACCGGGATGAGCGACGACCCGATGGCGATGTCCTACCCCCGCGCCCGGCTCGTCGTCTCCAGCCGCGCAGCGCGGTTGCCCGGCCCGATCGACGGACCGACCCTGGCCGTCAACGACAGCATGCTCAGCCGGGACAGCCAGCTGACCGTGTCGATGGGAATGACCGGCAAGCTCTGCATGCATTCCGATCAGGGCCCCATCGTCAACAAGGAACTCGCTCCCAGCGTCCAGGACGTCGCGTGGGCGAAAGAGGTCATCGAGCAGCTCGGTGAAGACGGCTCCGGCGTCCGTGACGGAAGCGATCTGCCTCGCCTCGCGAAGGCGAAGAAGATCACCGCTCAGGCAGCCGTCTTCTCGATCGGCTGACCGTCAGCGCCGCACGTAGGCCGCCAGATGTTCACCCGTGAGGGTGGATTCGGCGTTCACGAGATCCGCCGGCGTGCCCTCGAACACCACGGTTCCACCGTCGTGACCGGCACCCGGACCGAGGTCGATGATCCAGTCCGCGTGGGCCATGACGGCCTGATGATGCTCGACGACGATCACTGACTTGCCGGCGTCGACGAGACGGTCCAGCAGCGCCAGCAGCTGCTCGACGTCTGCTAGATGCAGACCGGTCGTCGGCTCGTCCAGGATGAGAACTCCGCCCTTGTCGCCCATGTGAGTCGCCAGCTTGAGCCGCTGACGCTCACCACCGGACAACGTCGTCAGCGGTTGCCCGAGCGTCATATAGCCCAGGCCGACATCGGCCAGCCGGCTCAGGATCTTGTGCGCAGCGGGCAGAGCCGCATCTCCCTCCCCGAAGAACGCCGCGGCCTCCGCCACCGACATGGAGAGGACCTCGCTGATGTCCTTCCCACCCAGCCGGTACTCGAGCACCGATGCCTGAAACCGTTTGCCGCCGCACAGTTCGCAGACCGTGGCGACACCGGCCATGATCGCGAGATCGCTGTAGATCACACCGTTGCCGTTGCAGGTGGGACACGCACCCTCCGAATTGGCGCTGAAGAGTGCGGGTTTCACGCCGTTCGCCTTCGCGAACGCTTTCCGGATCGGCTCGAGGAGACTCGTGTACGTCGCGGGGTTGCTACGACGCGAACCGCGGATCGCGCCCTGGTCCACCGAGACGACGCCGTCGCGTCCGGACAGCGATCCGTGGATCAACGTGCTCTTCCCCGAACCGGCCACACCCGTGACGACGACCAGGACGCCCAACGGCACGTCGACGTCGACGGACCGGAGATTGTGGGTGTCGGCACCTCGGATCTGCAGGGAATCCGTCCACGCCCGCACCGTGTCCTTCACCGACACACGGTCGTCGAAGTGGTGCCCGGTGACGGTGTCGCTGGTGCGCAGGCCGTCGACCGTCCCCTCGAAACAGATGGTGCCGCCGTCGGTTCCGGCGCCCGGGCCGAGGTCGACGACGTGATCGGCGATCACGATGGTCTCCGGCTTGTGCTCGACCACCAGGACCGTGTTTCCCTTGTCGCGGAGACGGAGCAGGAGGTCGTTCATGTTGGCGATGTCGTGCGGATGCAGACCCGTCGTGGGCTCGTCGAACACGTAGGTCACATCGGTCAGTGACGATCCGAGATGCCGGATCATCTTGGTGCGCTGCGCTTCTCCCCCGGACAGCGTTCCGGCAGGACGATCGAGACTCAGATATCCCAGGCCGATCTCGACGAACGACGCCAGGGTCTCCGCCAACGACTCGAGCAGCGGCCCGACCGAACTGTCCGTCAGACCGCGGACCCACACGGCGAGATCGCTGATCTGCATGGCGCAGGCGTCGGCAATCGAGACGCCGTCGATCGTCGAGGAGCGTGCGCCCTCGTTCAGCCTGGTCCCGTCGCACTCGGGGCAGACGGCGAAGGTGACCGCCCGCTCCACGAACGCCCGGATGTGCGGCTGCATCGCATCGACGTCCTTGGACAGCATCGACTTCTGCATCTGCGGAATCAGTCCGGAGTACGTCAGATTGATGCCGTCGATCTGGATCTTGGTCGGCTCGCGGTAGAGCAGATCCTCGCGTTGACGCTTGGTGAACTTCGCGATCGGCTTGTCCGGGTCGAAGTACCCGCAGCCCCGGAAGATACGGCCGAACCACCCGTCCATGCTGTATCCGGGAATGGTGATCGCGCCCTCGTTCAGCGACTTCGACTCGTCGAACAGCGCGGTGAGGTCGATGTCGGACACCGCACCGCGACCCTCGCACCGCGGGCACATTCCCCCGGTGATGCTGAAGGTGCGCTTCTCCTTGGTCTGTCGACCGCCCTTCTCCATGGTCACCGCACCGGCCCCGGAAATCGACGCCACATTGAAGGAGAACGCCTGCGGGGAGCCCAGGTGGGGCGTGCCGAGTCGACTGAACAGGATGCGCAACAGCGCGTTGGCATCCGTCGCGGTGCCGACCGTGGATCGCGGATCGGCTCCGAGACGCTGCTGATCGACGATGATCGCCGTGGTCAGACCGTCGAGGATGTCGACATCGGGGCGGGCCATCGTCGGCATGAAGCCTTGCACGAACGTGCTGTAGGTCTCGTTGATCATCCGCTGCGACTCCGCCGCGATGGTGCCGAACACCAGGGAACTCTTGCCCGATCCGGACACCCCGGTGAAGACCGTGAGCCGGCGCTTCGGGATCTCCACGCTGACGTCCTTCAAGGAGTTCACGCGGGCGCCCTGGACGCGGATCATGTCGTGGGTGTCGGCGACGTGTGCCGGGGTCGTTGCCATGAAAAGATGCTGCCCTTCGTCGTGCCGACCGGATGTGGCTCAGCGGTCACCGTAGCGGGAAGAACGATCGAGGCGCTTCTCGATTCCTGATCCGAGTTCCACGCCCGTCGGTCTGCGACGAGTGTGCACCCGATAGCCGACATCGAAGGACAATCCGGTGACGGCCCGCACGGCAGCGGCTGCCACTCGCGGCGAGAACTCGATCCCGAGAACGGCGTCGAGGGTACGACGGTCGTGGAACGCCCACCGCGTGACGACGCGTGTCGTGTCGAACCCCTGGGCGTCGAAGAAGCGCTCCACCGCGGCCGGGTCGTATCGCGGGAGGTCACGTCGCATCCACTCGCCGTACGGGGCCACTGTCGCGTCGAGATCGACCACGACGAGAACTCCCCCGGGGCGCAGGACGCGCATCGCCTCGGTGATTCCCGGTCCGCATCCCGGGCCGAAGAAGTAGGCGGTGCGTGCGTGAACCACGTCGACCGACGCGGCGTCGAGAGGAAGCGACTCCGCCGTTCCCCCCGTCACACGGGTACGCGGCAGTCCGGATGCGAGCGCGGCCGCACGTTCCAGGAGCGGTGGGTGGGGCTCGACACCGATCACGCTGCGTGCGTCCGCGGCGAACATCGGAAGGTGGAAGCCGGCGCCGCACCCCACGTCGACGACGTCGCGGTCGGTGAAGGGCGCCAGGGAACGCAGCACGCGAGCGATCTCTCCGGTTACGTCCTGGGCTCGGTTCTCGGCCTCGTAGAGATCCGGCCAGTTCCAGATGTTCGGACTGGCGATCACGCCCCGCACGGAAGTCAGACGAAAGCGGTCAGGACGAGCCACGCGACCAGGATGCTCGGCAGCACCGAGTCCAGACGATCCATCAGACCGCCGTGGCCCGGCAGCATCGTTCCCATGTCCTTGATCCCGAGCTCACGCTTGACCTGGGACTCGATCAGGTCGCCGAGGGTGGACGAGAACACCACCAGCACGCCGAGCAACGCACCGACGAGCGGATTCGCGTCGAGAAGGAACGACACGGTGAGGACGCACCCCACCACGCTGAACAGGAGCGATCCGCCGAGTCCCTCCCAGGACTTCTTGGGGCTGATGGCGGGGGCCATCGCGTGGCGACCGAACAGGACGCCGGCTGCGTACCCGCCGACGTCGGAACACACCACCGCGATCATCAGCACGAGGACGCGGAACCCACCGTCGTCCGACAGGGTCAGCAACGTGGCGAAGGCACCGAACAGAGGCAACCACGCGAGGACGAAGATCGAGATCGCGCAGTCTCGCAGGAAGTTCTTCGGTGCCACGTCGAGCCCGCCGGAGAGCAGCCGCCACACCATCGTCACCAGGACGGTCGCCGCGAACGCGCTCAGACCGCCCAGCGCACCGAACGGCCAGGACAACCAGATCATGGCCTGACCACCGAGGATGACCGGAATGCGCGGCACCGAGATGTCGGACTCGCGCAGACGTTTGGTCACCTCCCACGAGGCGATCGCGACGGCGACAGCAGCGATCGGTATGAAGACCAGCGGCACGAACACCAGGACGACGATGAGGCCGACACCCAGGCCACCACCGACGGCGATCGCCGCCGGGAGGTCGCGTCCCGCACGTGACGTCTTCGTCGGAGCGGGTTCGGGTGCCGAATCGCTGTCGGCCGATACGGACACTGCTTCTCGTTTCACTTCGCCGGAGTCACCGGAACCGGAGGAGGTCACACCTCCATCAATTCCGCTTCCTTGTTCTTCACGATCTCGTCGACCTGGGCGACGTACTTCGCCGTCGTCTTGTCCAACTCGGCCTCGGCGCGGGTGACCTCGTCCTCCCCCGCCTCGCCGTCCTTCTGGATCCTCTTGAGCTCGTCCATCGCTTTACGACGCACGTTGCGAATGGATACTTTCGCATCCTCGCCCTTGCTCTTGGCCTGTTTCACGTATTCACGGCGACGCTCTTCGGTGAGCTGCGGAATGGAGATACGGATGATGTGGCCGTCGTTGGACGGGTTGAATCCCAGGTCCGAGTTACGGATCGCCGTTTCGATGGCACCGAGCTGCGCCTGTTCGTACGGCTTGACGATCACCATGCGCGCCTCGGGCACGTTGATGCCGGCGAGCTGGGTGATGGGGGTCAGAGCACCGTAATACTCGACCAGCACCTTGGAGAACATGCCGGGATTAGCGCGACCCGTGCGGATGGACGACAGGTCGTTCTGCGCGACCGTGACGGCCTTTTCCATTCTCTCTTCTGCATCGAAGAGCGCTTCGTCGATCACGACCGTTCCTTCCGAAAACTTCGAGTGTGCAGCGACTGCACGTGGTGACTCACTTGACCAGTGTTCCGATCTTCTCACCCGACACCGCGCGGGCGATGTTGCCTTCGGTGAGCAGATTGAACACCATGATCGGCATCCCATTGTCCATGCAGAGGCTGAATGCTGTGGCATCGGCCACCTTCAACCCCTTCTCGATCACCTCGCGGTGCGAGATCTCGGTGTACAGGGTGGCATCGGGATCTTCGCGGGGATCGGCGGAGTAGACGCCGTCGACGCCCTTCGCCATCAGGACGACCTCGGCGCCGATCTCGAGCGCGCGCTGTGCGGCCGTGGTGTCGGTGGAGAAGTAGGGCATGCCCATGCCCGCGCCGAAGATGACGACACGGCCCTTCTCGAGGTGGCGTTCTGCACGCAACGGTATGTACGGCTCCGCGACCTGGCCCATCGTGATGGCGGTCTGAACGCGGGTCGTGATGCCCTGCTTCTCCAGGAAGTCCTGCAGTGCAAGACAGTTCATCACGGTGCCGAGCATGCCCATGTAGTCCGAGCGGGACCGGTCCATACCGCGTACCTGCAGTTCGGCGCCGCGGAAGAAATTGCCGCCGCCGATGACGACGGCGACCTGCACGCCGGAGCGCACGACGTCCGCGATCTCCTCCGCCACCTTCTGCACGACGTCCGGGTCGAGTCCGACCTGACCACCGCCGAACATTTCACCACCGAGCTTCAGCAACACTCGCCTGAAGCCGGTGCGTTCGGATGACGACTCGGTCATGACAACTCCTGTCCGTGGGGCTTGCGCCTGATCTTGCCCCATGGGGGCGCAGACGACCGTGCCGCCCACTCGATTCGAGTGAGCGGCACGGTCGGGTGAAGCAGGGGCTCAGTTGGAGCCGACCTCGAAACGCACGAAGCGGGTGATGGTGACTCCAGCGTCTGCAAGAAGCGCCTTGACGGTCTTCTTGCTGTCCTGGACCGAGGACTGCTCGGTCAGCACTACGTCCTTGTAGTAGCCGTTGACGCGACCCTCGATGATCTTGGGCAGAGCCGCTTCCGGCTTGCCCTCCTCGATGGCGGTCTGCTCGGCGATACGACGCTCGCCCTCGACGACGTCCGCGGGGACCTCGTCGCGCGTGACGTACTTCGCCTTGAGTGCTGCGACCTGCATAGCTGCTCCACGCGCTGCCTCGGCAGCGGCCTCGCCCTCGCCGGTGTACTCGACGAGAACGCCCACGGCGGGCGGGAGGTCCGAGCTGCGCTTGTGCAGGTAGGTGGCCACCGGGCCGTCGAAGGAGACGACGCGACGGATCTCGAGCTTCTCGCCGATCTTGGCGGAGAGCTCCTGGAGTGCGACGTCGACCGTCTTGCCGTCGAGGTCGAGCGCCTTCAAGGCGTCGACATCGGCGGGCTTGCCGGCCGCGGCGACGTCGGCGATCGACTGCGCGAAGCTCTGGAACTCCTCGTTCTTCGCGACGAAGTCGGTCTCCGAGTTGATCTCGACGAGAACGCCGTCCTTGGCGACGACGAGGCCTTCGGCGGTGGACCGCTCGGCGCGCTTGCCGACGTCCTTGGCGCCCTTGATACGAAGCTGCTCGACTGCCTTGTCGAAATCGCCGTCGTTGTCGGCGAGAGCGTTCTTGCAGTCCATCATTCCGGAGCCGGTGAGCTCACGGAGCCGCTTGACGTCGGCGGCAGTGTAGTTCGCCATCGTGGGCGAGCCTCCTTGCATTGCTCGAGGAAATGGGGGGAGAGAAAAGAGTGGCGATTCACGACGAGACCCGGCGCACCGTCGACTGGGCACACCGGGTCTCGTACGTCGTCAGCTCTGTGAAGCGGGAACTTCTGCGACCGGAGCCTCGGTCTCGGCGGGAGCGGCTGCGCCGTTCGCACCCTCTGCGGCCGGTGCGTCGGTGACCGGCGCGTCGGTTGCGGCCGGGGTCTCCGCGGCTGCCTGCTGCGTGGCCTCGGCGGCCGGGGACGCCTGTGCGAGCTGCTCGAGCTCCCACTCGGCGAGAGGCTCGCCTGCGCCGACCTCGGGCTTGTCGTCCGAACCGGAGTTGCGTCCGGCACGCGACTGCACGCCCTCGGCCACGGCGGTTGCCACGACCTTGGTCAGCAGAGCGGCCGAGCGGATGGCGTCGTCGTTACCCGGGATCGGGTAGTCGACCAGGTCGGGATCGCAGTTGGTGTCCAGGATCGCGATGACCGGGATGTTCAACTTGCGCGCCTCGGCGACTGCGAGGTGCTCCTTGTTGGTGTCGACGATCCAGATGGCCGACGGAACCTTGGCCATGTCCCGGATGCCACCGAGGGTGCGGTCGAGCTTGGTCATCTCACGCGTGAGCATGAGGATTTCCTTCTTGGTGCGACCCTCGAAACCACCGGTCTGCTCCATCGACTCGAGTTCCTTGAGTCGGATGAGGCGCTTGTGAACGGTGCTGAAGTTGGTGAGCATGCCGCCGAGCCAGCGCTGGTTCACATACGGCATACCGACGCGCGTGGCCTCGGCTGCGATGGATTCCTGCGCCTGCTTCTTGGTACCGACGAAGAGGACGGTGCCGCCGTGGGCGACAGTCTCCTTGACGAACTCGTAGGCCTGATCGATGAAGGTCAGCGTCTGCTGCAGGTCGATGATGTAGATGCCGTTGCGATCGGTGAAGATGAATCGCTTCATCTTCGGATTCCAACGGCGGGTCTGATGCCCGAAGTGTGTGCCGCTGTCGAGCAGCTGCTTCATGGTCACAACAGCCATAGCTGTAGTTCTCTCTTTCGTATGCCGGTTGATGCGCGGACACAGTCCCTGGCAGACCGTGGGTCCGACAGGTGTCGTGTTCCGTGCCCTGGCGCTCGTCGTTCGGCGGACCTGCACCGCAGGACCAGCCGCCGAACATATGCTCGAGCGCGCGAAGTCGACCCGTGTGGACAGGCCGCAGGAACAAGTGTACGTCGGCGATGCCGCAGGTCATAACCGGGTCACGAGACCTGTGGACGGCCGACGACTCGTCCCCGGGGCACGATCGCGGCCCGAGCACGCACGCCCCCCGGCGGGAGACGCTGAGCGGATGCCCCTGCATCGGACTGCCGCCGTGCTCGTCCTGACCGCCCTGTGCTCGACCGCGAGTCCGGTACACGCCGATTCGGCGCGTCCGTTCGACTGGCCGTTGCACCCTCGGCCCACGGTCGTCACTGCCTACGATCCTCCCCCGCAGCGGTGGCTGCCCGGTCATCGCGGTATCGATCTGGATGCGAGCAGGGATCCGACCCGGACCGTCTTCTCCGCCGCCGACGGCGTCGTCGTGTTCGTCGGCGACGTCGCAGGACGGGGCGTCCTGTCCATCGAGCACGCGGGTGGACTACGCACCACCTACGAACCAGTCGACGGCGCCGTCGTCACGGGAGCGCGCGTGCGCCGTGGTCAACCGGTGGCGACGGTATCGGCGGGACATCCCGGATGCGGTGTTCCGTGGTGCCTGCACTGGGGCTTGCGGCGTGGCCGCGACTATCTCGATCCGACCCTCGCGCTCGACAGCGGGCGCCCGGTGCTGAAACCGGTCCGCTGAACTACCAGGTGCGGTGACGCTGCACGGGCGCCTGCGACGACGCATGGCGACCACCGGCATCCGGGAAATCGTCGGCCATCAGCTCGGCCAGCTGCATGAACGCCGCCCGGGTCCGGGGACGCAACCGGTCGATCTCGACGATCGATCCTTCCGCGAGGTGCGGATCGAACGGCACGACGACGACAGCACGGCAGCGGGCGAGGAAGTGGCGTTCGAGTTCGTCCATGTCGATGCTCGCGGCACCGGGCCGGTGCGCACTGATGACGACGACCGTCCGTTCGACCAGATGGGCGTATCCGTGCAGCCCCAACCAGTCGAGTGTCGCCGCGGCGCTCTTGGCGCCGTCCACGGCGGGCGAACTCACCAGCACCAGTGCGTGGGCGAGGGAGAGCACCCCGTCCATGGCCGAATGCATGATGCCGGTTCCGCAGTCGGTCAGGATCAGGTTGTAGTGCGCGCGCAGCGTGTCGATCACGGCGCGGTAGTCCTGCTCGGTGAACGCCTCGGACGCCGCAGGGTCACGCTCACCGGCAACGACCTCGAGTCGACTGGACGACTGAGACGTGTGTTCCCGGATGTCGGCGTAGCTGCGGATCCGCGGACGCGCGGCCAGCAGGTCACGCACCGTCGACATGGTCTGCCGGGGAATCCGCTCCCCCAGGGTTCCGAAGTCGGGATTCGCGTCGACCGCGATGACGTTGTCGCGCCTCAGCGACGCGAGGACGGAACCGAGTCCCACGGTGATCGTCGTCTTGCCGACGCCGCCCTTGAGGGAGAGGAACGCGATGCGGTAGTCACTGCTGATCGGCTGGCGGATGCGTTCGATCTGCTGCTCCCGGCGCGCGTCCGCGGAGACACCCGACTGCTGTCCCCACAGCCGATCGAGTGCCCGGCGCCAACTCGGCTTGCCGGCATCGGGTCTGCGAGCGACGGTCGCCCAGTCGGCGCCGGTTCGTCGAGGATCGGCCGGCACCGGCGTGTAGCCGGATTCCGCGGTCGATCGGGGGCTCGGTGCCGCGGGCGGGGACCACGGGGTCTGCGGTGGGAAGGTCTGCGGCGCATCCGGGCGGGGACGGTAGTCGTCGTCTCGATTGTTCACGATCGGCCATCCTTTCGCCGGACGGGGTGAACGGTGTACGACACACCCACTCGACAGCGCAAGTCCCCCGGTGGCCGACGGTACCAAACGTGCGGTGAGCGGCACCGAAGGGCGTCAGGCGCGTGGATGCGCCTGGTCGTGCACGGCGCGGAGACGCTCGACGGAGACATGCGTGTAGATCTGCGTCGTCGCCAGGGAGGCGTGCCCGAGCAGCTCCTGGACCACCCTGAGATCCGCTCCGCCCTCGAGAAGGTGCGTCGCCGCGGAATGACGGAGACCGTGTGGGCCGAGGTCCGGCGCTCCGGGAACCGCGGAGAGAACGTCGTGGACGATCGTGCGGGCCTGGCGCTGGTTCAACCGTCCCCCGCGCCGACCCACCAGCAGGGCCGCACCCGACGCCGACGTCACCAACGCCGGTCGACCGACGCGCATCCAGGCGTCGAGGGCGTCGTCGGCGGGCCGCCCGAACGGAACCACTCGTTCCTTGTCCCCCTTGCCGATCACGCGGAGTACGCGGCGGTCACGGTCGACGTCGTCGACGTCCAGTCCGCACAGCTCGCCGACGCGGATCCCGGTGGCATAGAGCAGTTCGACGACGAGGCGGTCGCGCAACGCCACCGGTTCCAGCTCACGAGCACCCGATTCGGCAGCGTCCATCGCGTCGGCGGCGTCACGTTCGCGGAGCACACCGGGGAGTGTGCGGTGCGCCGGAGGCGCGACGAGTCTGGCCGCGGGATCGACGGTCAGGGTTCCGATCGAACACAGCCACGCCGTGAACGTCCGCGCGGAGCTGGCCCGCCTGGCGAGCGTCGCACGTGACGCCCCGTCCGCGGACATCGATGCCAGCCAGGACCTCAGAGCGCGGAGTGTGACGAGGGACGCCATTCCGTCCGCATCGGGTGCGGCCGCCGAACCGAACGCGATCAACTTCTCCACGTCGCCGACGTAGGCACGGATCGTGTGCTCGGACCTGTTGCGCTGCCACGCGAGATGTCGGGCGAACCGTTCGAGCAGTTCCGGACCGAGCTCAGGACTCGCTGGCGGCGAGCTCTCGCTTCCAGGTCCGGAAGCCTTCCTCGGTTCGACCACGTCGCCAGTATCCCGAGATCGACGCCCATTCGGCGGTAACGCCACGCTCCTTGCGGATATACGGCCGGATCTCGTGCATCACCGACTGAGCTTCGCCGTGTACGAACACGTGTACCTGGCCGGGAAGCCATGCGATGTCCCGGACGGCGTCGGCGAGCACGCTGCTCACCCCGTCGCCGGAGTCGGACCGGAAGACCCACCGCACGTCCGCGGACGCCGGAGCGGCGACGTCGAGTCGGTCCTGCGGGTCCGCGGCCTCCAGTACGACGCGCGCGGGGACACCCTCGGGGAGCGCGGCCAGCGCAGCGGAGATCGCCGGCAGCGCAGTCTCGTCGCCTGCGAGGAGGTGCCACTGGGCGTCGACGCGCGGGGCATAGGCACCGCTGGGGCCGAAGAACGACAGGGAATCACCGGGGGCCGCCCGACGTGCCCACGGTCCCGCTACGCCCTCGTCGCCGTGGACGACGAAGTCGATCGCGATCTCGCGCGCCGCACGGTCGACCCGGCTGACGGTGTAGGTCCGCAGCGTGGGTTGCTCAGGGTCCCCGAAGTGCAACTTGACGTACCCGTCCGTGAACTCGGAGGCCTCGAACTCGTCGAAACCGTTGCCGCCGAGCACAACTCGGATCATGTGCGCCGTGAGACGCTCGGTACGCACCACGGTCATGGTGGTCAGTCGTCGCGCCACAGGACACCTCCGTCGAGAACATGCCACCGTTCGATGGCCTTCGGGTCGATCTGGGGTTAGCCTACCCTAAGATCGGCGCCGGGGACCGTGAGGCTCGATCAGTGAGCGGCGTCGTACGCGTCCTGGATCTCCTGACTGATGCGGCCCCGCGTGCTGACCTCGAAGCCGTTCTCCTTGGCCCAGGCGCGAACCTCCTGCAGGTTCTGACGCGGCTTGCTGCCGGTCGACGCGGTGGCGCGACGGGCCTTGCGTCCGCCGACCTTCTCCGCGTGCTCGATCCAGAACGCGAATTGATCGAAGAGCTCGTTGGCGTGCTTGTTGTTCAGATCGATCGAATACGACACCCCACCGATCGAGAACTCGACAGTTTCTCCCTGACCCTCCTTGATCAAGGAGCCGTCGACATCGTCGATCATTTGTACCGTTGTACGTCGTGCCATTGTTGCTGCGCTCCTCGCGAGGTGGAATGAACTTGCTCCAACATATCAGCCGACACCGGTGTCATGCCGGAGCGCAGCCGCGACGACCAGCGAAAAACAGGACACAACGGTCGCCCTCGCGTAGCGCCTCGGCAATAGCCACCGCCGGCACCGGTACGCTGACCGCGTACACCGTTCTCGGCGTCGTGATTCACGCCGTCGCACACTGACGGAAAGACCACCCGATGACGCGAACTTCCCCGGCAAATAGACCGGACAGTCGGTGGACCTTCGCGGATCTGTTCAGCGGTGCCGGCGGAATGTCTTGCGGTTACGCACGTCACGGGGATTTCGAGGTAGTCGGCGCGGCCGACGCGCAACTGGGTAAACCCAGCAGTACGCGCGGTTCCCTCGAATGCAATTCGTCCTACGAGGCCAATATCGGCATCGCTCCCCACGCCGTCGATCTCTCGTCGATTTCCGGTGCGGATCTTTCGCGGTTGTTCGCGTCCCGACTGCGTGGGCGGCCGCTCGATGTACTCAGCGCATGTCCGCCCTGTACCGGTTTCTCCCGTGCCAATCCGCAGAATCATCTGAGCGACGATCCCCGCAATTCCCTCGTCACCCGGGTAGCGGACGCCGTCGCCGCGCTCTCACCCGCCGTCGTGGTGATGGAGAATGCGCGGGAATTGGTCGGCGGGAATTTCCGCGTGCACCTCGACGTGTTGTCGGAGCGGCTGGACCGACTGGGCTACGACGTCAGCGCGTCGGTACACATGCTGACCGCTTTCGGACTACCGCAGCGACGCGAACGATCGCTCGTCGTCGCGGTCCGGCGTGACCACACCCTCCGGACGATGTCCGATCTGTGGTCGGGCGTCGCCGTCGATACCGAGGCCACGACCGTCCGACGCGCGATCGGGCATCTCCGCGCGGTCGAGGCGGGAGTGACGTCACCGACCGATCCGATGCACGTCTCACCCAGCATCGGCCGCGACTCCACGCTCCGGCGTCTGAGGGCACTCCCCCACGACGGCGGGTCGTGGCTGGACCTGCGCTCCACCCCGTCGGGCGACGACCTCCTGACACCCGCGATGAGCAGACTCGTCGCGGCCGGTCGCTTCGGCTCGCACCCGGACGTCTACGGGCGACTGTGGTGGGACCGGCCGTCTCCGACGATCAAGCGCGAATGCGCTCACTTCGGCAACGGCCGGTACACCCACCCCGAGCAGGACCGGCTGTGCACGGTGCGAGAACTGGCCTTGCTCAACGGCTTCCCGGACGACTACGTCTTCCGCGCCAGGTCGCTGTCCAACATGTACCGCCACATCGGTGACGCTGTCCCGCCGCTGATCTCCGCGCAACTCGCGGCACTGAGCACGTGGATCCTGACCGGTGACAAGCCCGATCTCCACGACGCGATCCTGCCCGGCACCTCCCTCCGCGCGACCGACCTGGTCCCGTCAGAGCCCGCCGATGCGGAACCACCCCGACTCGTCCCGGCCGGCGTGACCCTCGATCTCGAGCACCACCAGAGCTGACCGCACCGCCGACACCGTCACCCCGGAGTCCACCGACAGCTCCTGCACACTGCGCGCCCCCGACGCGGGGAACGCGTCGAGCACCCGAGCCGGTGTCGCCGGCAGCCTGTCCAGATCGCGCCCGAACAACGCGTCCTGCGCGTCGTCGTCCCCGGCGCCGGTCCCGATGACGCCGACCTCCGCAGCGATGTCGCGAGCGCCCGTGACCAGCCGCGCCTCACCCTCTCGGATCATGCGATGACACCCGGTCGACGACGCCGAGGTCACCGGGCCGGGCACCGCCATGACCGGTCGGCCCAAGGACCGCGCCCACGACGCCGTGTTCCGGGCGCCACTGCGCCACCCCGCTTCCACCACGACCACCCCGTCGCTCAGCGCGGCCACGACACGATTGCGGGCGAGGAAGCGGTACCTGGCGGGGTGTGTGCCCGGCGGATACTCGCTGATCACCGCACCGCTCTCCGACACGCGGCGCAGCAGACGTTCGTGGCCCGCCGGATAGGCTCGGTCCACTCCGCACGCCAGCACCGCCACCGTGCACCCACCCACGCCCAGCGCCGCGCGGTGCGCGGCGCCGTCGATGCCGTACGCACCACCGGAGACCACCGTCCAGCCGTCCACCGCGAGGTCGCCCGCGATCTCGGCGGTGACGTGCTCGCCGTAACTCGTCGCGGCACGTGTGCCGACCACCGCCACGGCACGCTCCGACGATGCCGCGATCGATGCCGACCCCACCACCCACAGGGCGAACGGCGCTCCTGCGTCCCGCTTGTCGGGCGCACCGTCCTGCCGGTCGAATCCGAGGAAGCGCCACGCCGGCCACTCCTCGTCGGACGGGATCACCAGTCGCCCGTCCAACGCCGCGACCATGTCCAGACTCTGCGCTGCCGAGTCGAGATGTGCACGCGCAGAGATCCTGTCCCACACTGCCTTCGGAACGTCCCCGGTCCTCATCGTCGCCGCGGCATCGATGACCCCGCGTGAGGCGATCAACTGTTCGACGGCGCGCGAGGGCCCCTGAGTCACCGTCGACACGTATGCCCGGGCCAGACGCTCCGGATCGAGAGCCCGCGTCATGCTCCGCTCCCCTGTTCACGGAACGACATGGCCGACGCGACGCACTCCGGACCGGGAACGTCCCTGCCCTCGAGGTCGCCGAGTGTCCACGCCAATCGCAGTATGCGGTCCGCGCCGCGGGCCGTGATCGCCCCGCGCCGCAACGCTCGCTCGATCGGTGTCAGCGCCTCGCGGCCGAGTCGGAACTGTTGCCGCAGTGCGGATCCGGGAACCTCCGCGTTGGTCTGCCACCCGAACTCGCGCCACCGCTCCGTTGCCGCCGCGCGCGCCGCGGTGACCCGGCCTCGCACGACGTCCGTGCTCTCTCCCTTGTCGTCGGTCAACATCCCCGTCGCCGCGGGATGCATCGCCAGCCTCAGGTCGACTCGGTCGAGCAACGGGCCCGACAACTTGCCGAGGTAACGCCTCCGGGCGTTCGGCGCGCACACGCAGTCGGCGGTTCGCGGCGACGCACACGGGCACGGGTTGGCCGCGAGAACCAACTGGAACCGCGCGGGGTACCGCGCGACGCCGTCTCGGCGGGCGATGCGCACCTCACCGTCCTCGAGCGGTGTACGCAGTGCTTCGAGGACACGAACCGACATCTCGGCGCACTCGTCGAGGAACAGCACGCCGTGATGCGCCCGGCTCACCGCACCCGGCCGCGCCATGCCGCTTCCGCCCCCGACCAGCGCGGTGACCGAACTGGTGTGGTGCGGTGCGATGAACGGGGCGGTGGTGATGAGCGGGCATTCCGCTGTGAGCGTGCCCGCGACCGAGTGAACGGCCGTCACCTCGAGCGCCTGCCGGTCCGTCAGCGGAGGGAGCAGACCCGGCAGACGCCCGGCCAGCATCGTCTTCCCTATGCCGGGCGGTCCCGTCAGCATGAGGTGATGCGCGCCGGCGGCCGCCACCTCCACGGCCCACCGCGCCTCCGCCTGCCCGACGACATCGGCGAGATCACCCACCTGCGGAGAGACCACGGGGGTGACGACTCCGGGCTCCGTCAGGAACGTGCGACCGTCCAACCAGTCGATGACCTCGCGCAGATGGGCGGCGCCGAGGACTTCGATTCCCCCGACCAGTCCGGCCTCGGCGAGGCTGTCCGACGGCACGACGACGCGAGCCCAGCCGGCACTGCGCGCAGCCAGCACGGCCGGGAGAACCCCGCGCACCGCACGCACCCGCCCGTCCAGCGCCAACTCACCGAGAAGCACGGTCTCTCGGAGCAACCGGTCGGGAACCACCTTCGCCGCGCCCAGCACCGCGCAGGCCAAGGCGACGTCGTAGACGGATCCCACCTTCGGCAGCGTCGCCGGTGACAGTGCGAGAACGACTTTCGACATCGGCCACGTCTGACCCGAATTGTTCACTGCCGCGCGCACTCTGTCACGCGACTCCTGAAGTGCCGCATCGGGAAGACCCACGACGTGCACACCCGGCAGACCCCGGCCGACATCCGCCTCGATCTCGACCAGAACTCCGTCGATTCCCGTGACCGCCACCGAGTAGGACCGTCCGAGAGCCATCAGAACGCACCCTGCAGATGCACCACGCGGGGTCCGTCGCCTCGGGCGACGATCACCTCGACGACGTCGAACCGCACCGGCACCCACGGTCCCGCACGCTCCGCGAGCCACAGCCCCGCGAGGCGGTGGATCCGCTGCGCCTTGACCGGCGTCACGGCCTCGGCCGGTGAGCCGAACCTCTCACCCGACCGTGTCTTCACCTCCACGAACACGATCGTGTCCCCGTCCGCACCGATGATGTCGACCTCGCCGTGCCGGCACCGCCAGTTACGGGCGACGATCTCCATCCCCGTCGTCGTCAGGAATTCCGCCGCCGCGTCCTCCCCGTACCGCCCCAACTCCACGTGTGTTGCCATGGCTCCCCTCGCCGACGCCGGCATCCGGGCTGGATGCACGTGCTGTGTCGGGACACGACCTTCACCCGTGGAGGAGACGTGTCGACGGGATCGACCTGCGGCGACAGAAATGTTGGGGATGACGTCCCTGGTTGTGGATCGGCCGTTGCCCGGCGACGACGCTCGGACTTCCCTAGGATCGAACGATGAGCAGCGCGAACGATTCGTCGGCAGGGGCGCCGACCGAGTTCTTGTTGCGCCGGGCACCGCACGCGGGCCGGCCGGACCACCCGTACGCGCTGCTGTGGACCTCGAGCGACGACGTGGGAGAGCAGTCGACACGAGAGATCGGCCGTGGTGACTACCGCTGGGCCGTACGCACCGCGAGGATGTTGTCGATTCCGCGAAGCTCCATCGAACATGCCGACACTCGCGGCCTGGACGACGGCTACGAGGGCTGGCACCTCAATGCCAGGATCGTCACTCGGGAAGTCTGAGGTCCGGCTTGTCGAGTTCCTCGATGTTGACGTCCTTGAACGTGATGACGCGGACGTGCTTGACGAATCGTGCGGGTCGGTACATGTCCCAGACCCATGCGTCGGACATCCGCACCTCGAAGTAGATCTCGCCGTCGGCGTTGCGGGGAATCATCTCCACCGAGTTGGCCAGGTAGAAGCGGCGCTCGGTCTCCACCACGTAGGTGAACTGGCCGACGATGTCGCGATACTCCCGGTACAGCGACAGTTCCATCTCGGTTTCGTACTTCTCGAGATCCTCGGCACTCATGCCGACATCATCCCGCATCGACGTCGTGAGGCGTCAATCGGCCCTGTCGCCGTCCGTCCGAGGAGACAGTCCCGACACGTTCGCCCAGGACTGTCGATGCTCGTGACTCGCTCCCAGACGTGCGAGGGCATCGGTGTGCAGAGTCGTGTTGTAGCCCTTGTGGATCGAGAAGTCGTACCCGGGGATGTCGCGGTCCATTCGGCGCATGATGCGATCGCGGTGCACCTTCGCCAGCACGCTCGCGGCCGCGATGCACGCGGCGGTCGCGTCTCCGCCGATGACGGGCAGGGACGGCGCCGGCAGACCCGGCACACGGAACCCGTCGGTCAACACGTACCCGGGATCGACGGCCAGGCCCGCGACCGCGCGGCGCATTCCCTCGATGTTGGCGACGTGGATACCGATCCGGTCGATCTCCGCTGCGGGAATCGTCACGATCGAGTACGCCGTGGCCCAGCGAATAACTTTCGGAAACAACGCTTCCCGCGTGTTCTCACTGAGCTTCTTGGAGTCGTCGAGTACCTCGAGAGACGATCGAGCGCGGTCTCCGAGGATGCACGCAGCCACGACCAGCGGGCCCGCACAGGCGCCGCGCCCTGCTTCGTCGACACCCGCAACGGGACCGAGTCCGGACCGCAGCAGCGCCGACTCCATCGTGCGCATACCCCCGGCGCGCCGGATGACGGTCCGCGGCGGCCACGACGTTCGTGAGAGCCGCGGCGTCGCCGTGATGGTGCGGGGACTCACTGACCCTGGATGTCCGGATCGTCGATGAGGCCCCAGCGACCGGGCGGCAGGACGATGGCCTGCGCCTCACCGATGACGTTGTCCAGCGGGATCGTTCCCTGCAGTTCGTCGGCGACGTGGTACCGCGAGTCGGCCGAGTTGCTGCGGTTGTCACCCATGACCCAGACGTTGCCCTCCGGCACCGTGACGGGGCCGAAGCACCTGCCGGACCGGATCGGGGTGTCGCAGGTGAGGGAGCCGGGCACGAAGTCGAAGTCCATGGTGATGTAGGGCTCGTCGAGAGGTTTGCCGTCGACCAGGACCCGACCCTGCTCGTCGCAGCACTCGACGGTCTGCCCGCCGGTGGCGATGACGCGCTTGACCAGATCGTTCTCGTCCGGGGCCACGAGGCCGACGAGGGAACCGAGTTCCTGCGCGCCTCGCACGACGACGTTGGACGACCGCGTGGAGACGTAGTCACCGTCCCACGACGGAGGGCCGCGGAAGACGATGACGTCACCGGCCTTCGGATCGCCGAAACGGTAGGACACCTTCTCCACCACGATGCGGTCGCCGGTGCACCCGGTGCAGCCGTGCAGCGTCGGCTCCATCGACTCGGAGGGGATGAGGTACACCCTCGCGACGAAGGTCTGCAGGAGGAAGCTCAGAACGAGCGCGACCAGGATGAGGATGGGAAGTTCTCGCCAGAAGGACCGGGGCTTCTTCACCGGTGGCGTGTCGTCGTTGTCGTCGCTCACGCGCTTGTCCGTCACGACTAGAGATTAACCGCAGGCCCGGAATATGGAACGGCCGGACACCCGAGGAAGAACCTCGTGTGCCCGGCCGGACGACGAACGACGCCGTGGATCAGCGCTTTTCCTTGATCTTGGCCTTCTTGCCGCGCAGCTCGCGCAGGTAGTACAGCTTGGCGCGACGCACGTCACCGCGGGTCACGACCTCGATGAGGGAGATGTTCGGGGTGTGGACGGGGAAGGTGCGCTCGACACCGACGCCGAAGGACACCTTGCGGACCGTGAAGGTCTCGCGGATGCCGCCACCCTGACGCCGAATGACGACGCCCTTGAAGATCTGCACGCGCTCTTTCGAGCCCTCGATGACCTTCACGTGCACGTTCAGTGTGTCGCCCGGGCGGAACTCGGGAATGTCGCTACGCAGCGACTGCTTGTCCAGGAAATCCAGGGTGTTCATGGTTCATCCTTGCTGTGACGAGATCTCGAGCAGAGGACCCGAGCGGCTGCCGACGATGGTGCCGTCGACGCTCGACTGGTTCGTACTCCGAATAGGTGTCCACCCGTCGTCGGAGCATGCGGAACGCAACGCCGGGTCGGGCAACCCCACGATTGTGCCAGAGAGACAGGTCGAGACGAAATCGACGGGGATCAGCCCGTCGTCACGTGTTCCCTGTCCGTCCGACTCGACGACGGAGGCGGTGCGGGCTGGACGACGCGGTCCAGGACGTCCTCCGTGACCGCACGGACGTGCTCGGCGTCCGGGGTGCCGGCTATCGCGTCCTGCATCCAGATCTTGGCGCGCACCACCGGCCGTCGGAGGTTCTTCTCCCGGCGCAGCGCCTTCGCCATCCGCTTGGGCCGTCGGGTGTAGCGCCATCGGGCCCACGGCGCACCGGGGCGGGACAGTCTGATCGCACCGATCAGGAGCAACGGGAGGAAGAACAGGCCGACCAGGCCCGTCCAGATCTTGCCCTTGGCCAGCACGATCGCGGCCAGCAGCAGGTTGAGCGCGGCGAGAACGACGATCAGGACCCTGACACCGACGTTCGCGTCCTCGCGGAATCCGGCCACGTCGAAGAATTCCAGCGGTTTCAGACCGAACAACAGCATGATGGTGGCCGCGACGGCGACGAAGACCGCGTCGACGGAGGTTCGGCCCTGTTCTGCCCAGTACACGTCCTCCAGATAGAAGATCAGCGCGAACTCGTCGAGGACCAGCGCGGCGCCGATGCCGAAGAACGTCGCCAGCACCGCCCCGGTGGTCTGCGTGCCGTCGACGTAGACCGCGATCATCGCCACCCCGGACACCAGCATGCAGACGACGCCGAAGACCACGTGATGCACGTGGTGCCCACCCGGCGTGACGTTGCCGGGCCACCAGGACACCTGTGCACGGATCATGCGCACGCTGAACCGGATGAACGCGAAGCCGACGATGAACCCCACGAGGAAGAACAGCAGCGGGATCCGGCCCTCGTCGGAGACGTGATGCAGCCACCGCTCCATCGCTCCACCTCTCGGATCCGTGCCGGACCGGACGCTCGCAGTGTATCGAGGCCGGTCCGGCGGGCGCCTACTTTCCGAAGCCCGCTCTGCGCAGAGCGTCGGCCATGGATCCGGCTGCCGCGGGCGCGGGCGGTTGTTTCGCAGTCTTCCGCGGGGCGGCACCGGCGCCGCGCCGGTCCCGGCGTTCCGGTGCGGAGTTCTGCGCGGTGCGCGGGGAACCGCCGCCGATCTCGTCGTCGAGCCGCAGCGACAGGCCGATGCGCTGGCGCGGGAGGTCGACCTCCATGACCTTGACCTTGACCACCTGTCCCGACTTGACGACGTCGTGCGGGTCGCGGACGAACTCCGTCGACATCGAGGAGACGTGCACCAGCCCGTCCTGGTGGACACCCACGTCGACGAAAGCCCCGAACGCCGCGACGTTGGTGACGACACCTTCGAGCACCATTCCCGGTACGAGATCCCCCACCTTCTCCACTCCCGCGGCGAAGGTGGCCGTCGCGAACTCGGGGCGTGGGTCACGGCCCGGCTTCTCGAGCTCGGCGAGGATGTCGGTGACGGTCGGGAGCCCGAAGCGGTCGTCGACGAAGTCCTGCGGACGCAGCGATCGCAGGACCCGTTCGTTGCCGACGACCTCGCGAACCCCCACACCTGCCTTGTCGACGATGCGGCGCACGACGGGGTACGCCTCGGGGTGGACGCTGGACCTGTCGAGCGGGTCGTCGCCGTCGGTGATGCGAAGGAAGCCCGCGCACTGCTCGAACGCCTTGGGCCCGAGGCGGGGCACCTTCTGCAGCGCCGACCGTGACCGGAACGGGCCGTTCGCATCCCGGTGCGCGACGATCGACTCGGCAAGGGTCGTGGCGACGCCCGATACTCGGGCGAGAAGCGGGACGCTGGCGGTGTTCACGTCGACTCCGACCGCGTTCACCGCGTCCTCGACGACGGCGCCCAACGATCGCGCGAGCATCGACTCGGAGACGTCGTGCTGGTACTGCCCGACGCCGATCGACTTCGGATCGATCTTCACCAGTTCTGCGAGCGGATCCTGCAGACGACGCGCGATGGACACCGCTCCGCGGATCGAGACGTCGAGGTCCGGGAGTTCGCGCGAGCCGTAGGCCGACGCGGAGTACACGGACGCGCCGGCCTCCGAGACCATCGCCTTGGTCAGCTTAGCGGCCGGGTACTTCGCGATCAGTTCCGCGGCGAGTGCGTCGGTCTCCCGTGACGCGGTGCCGTTACCGATCGCCACCAGGTCGACGCCGTGCTTCGCGGCCAACCCGGCGAGGGTGGCCAGGGCGTCGTTCCACTTCCCCTGCGGCTTGTGCGGGTAGATCGTGTCGTACGCCAGCACTTTGCCCGTCGGATCGACGACGGCGACCTTGGTGCCGGTCCGGAAACCCGGGTCCAGGCCCATGGTCGTCCTGCTGCCTGCGGGGGCGGCGAGGAGCAGGTCCTTCAGGTTGGACGCGAAGACGTCGACGGCACGCTCCTCGGCAGCCTGGCGCAGCCGCATCCGGGTGTCGATGCCGAGGCTGACCAGGAGCTTCGTCCGCCATGCCCATCGGACGGTGTCGAGCAGCCAGCGATCCGCGGGTCGGCCGTGATCGCCGATGCCGAACTTCGCCGCGATCGCCGTCTCGTAGACGGAGGGCACGCCGGGGACCGGCTCGTCCGAGCTGGGCTCGGGATCCATCGTCAGCGACAGCACCTCTTCCTTCTCCCCGCGCAGCGCAGCGAGAACGCGGTGCGAGGGAACCGAGGTGAAGGACTCGGAGAACTCGAAGTAGTCCGAGAACTTGGCGCCCTCGGTCTCCTTGCCCGGACGGACGGCGGCGGTGAGGCGACCACGGGTCCACATCGACTCACGCAGCGATCCGACGAGGTCCGCGTCCTCTGCGAAGTGCTCGACGAGGATGGCGCGAGCTCCGGCGAGTTGCTCGTCCGAGTAGGTCGACGGGTCGGTGGTGGGGTCACCGAGGAGCGCATCGGCCACGGGCTGATGGCCGGCTTCACGAGCGATCTGCGCTTTGGTCCGACGCTTCGGCTTGAACGGCAGATAGATGTCCTCGAGGCGGGCCTTGGTGTCGGCCAGCACGATCTGCTCCTCGAGCGCGTCGTCGAGCTTGCCCTGGCCGCGGATCGACTCGAGCACCGCGTCGCGACGCTCGTCGAGTTCGCGCAGGTAGCGGAGCCGTTCGTCGATGAGACGGAGTTGGATGTCGTCGAGCGTGCCCGTCACTTCCTTGCGATAGCGAGCGATGAAGGGAACCGTCGCCCCTCCGTCGAGGAGCTCGACCGCGGCGCGTACACGCTCTTCCGCGACCTCCAGCTCATCGGCGATCCGGCGATTGACAGATTTCACAGCGGGCGTCACGGCGATGGACCTTACCGCGCCGGTACCGTGGAACTCGTCGTGCGGTCCGCTGCGATCGCACGCCATGACAGATCGGTAGATACGTGACAGTTCTCTCGCCGCCCGTGCGGCGAATCGCAGCCGTGGTGGTGGCATCGGTCCTGGCGATGTCGGCGCTCGGTGCGTGCTCGCAGCCCGACGCGGCACCTGCGGCAGCGACCGTTCCGGTGGCGCCGGAGTTCCCGGAACCGGAAATGCCCATGGCGCCGGATCTCACCGGCCGCCTGCAGCAGGCGCTGGACGGTGCCGCGGCGCGCGGCGCCACGCTGTCCATCGGTTTCCTCGACCGAGTGACCGGAAGCTACATGGGCTCGGGCGATCGCGATCCCATCGAAACCGCATCCGTCGTCAAGCTCTTCATCGCGGACGACCTTCTCTTCCGGTCCTCTCGCGGCGAGTTCGCTCTGGGCGACGACGCCCGCGCGCTGATCGCACCGATGCTCTCCTCCTCCGACGACAGTGCCGCACAGGTGTTGTGGGACACCGCCGGCGGCTCGGACGTGGTCACGCGAGTGGCGGCACGCTACGGGTTGCCCGCGACGGCACCGTCGGCAGACGGCATCTGGTGGAACACCCGCACCACGGCAGCGGATCTCGTGCAGTACTACGACGCCGTCCTCGACGGCAACGGCGGACTTGCCGCCCCCGATCGCGCGACCATCGTCGGCGATCTCGAGGCGTACACCGAGGACGGCGCGGACGGGTACCCGCAGACCTTCGGCATCCCTCGCGCGTTGTCGGGAGAACCGGTCCGCGGGATCAAGCAGGGATGGATGTGCTGCGTCGACGGCCGCTGGATCCATCTGAGTACCGGATTCGTCGGCGAGGGTGAGCGTTACGTCGTCGCCGTGCTGTCCCGCGAGGACCCGTGGTACGGCTCGGACGGCGGCAGTGCGGACACCACCGCCGACACCGCGGTCACCGACGACGACGGCGCCAAGCACGCCAGGGTCACCGTGACGGGTGCGTTGAAGATCCTGTTCCCCGACGGAGTCGTCGACTAGGAATTCGGGGGCAGCAGATCGGGACGGCGGTCGGCGGTCCGCTCCAGCGACTGCTCGCGGCGCCACTCCTCGATGCGAGCGTGGTTGCCGGACAACAGGACCGAGGGAACATCGAGCCCTCGCCAGGTGGCGGGACGGGTGTACCCCGGCCCCTCCAGCAGCCCGTCGGAAAACGAATCCTGTTGATGCGAGAGCTGATTGCCCAGGACGCCCGGCAACAACCTGGTGACCGCCTCGGTCATGACGAGGACGGCCGCCTCACCGCCGATGAGCACGTAGTCACCGATGCTCACCTCCTCGACCCGCACGCGGGTGGCGGCGTCGTCGAACACCCGTTGATCGATGCCCTCGTAGCGCCCGCAGGCGAACACCAGATGGCTCTCACGAGACCATCTCTCGGCGGTGCGCTGCGTGAACGGCACGCCGGCAGGGGTAGGAACCACGAGAACGGGATCCGCGTCGCGCATCACGTCGTCCAGGGCATCGCCCCACACCGTGGGTTTCATGACCATTCCGGGCCCGCCGCCGTACGGAGAGTCGTCGACAGCTTTGTGGACGTCGTGCGTCCAGTCCCGGAGATCGTGCACCCCGAGGGTGACCAGGCCGTTCTGGATGGCCTTGCCCAACAACGCGGTACGCATGGGTTCGAGGTATTCCGGGAAGATGGTCACCACGTCGATGCGCATCACTCGCCGTCCAGAAGCCCTTCGGGAGGATCGATCTCGACCGTCCGGGACGTGCGGGACACCGACACCACGATGGCGGCGACGAACGGCACCAGAAGCTCTCGACCGACGCTCTCGTCGGCAGGGGCGATGGACAGCAACTCCCCCGCGGCCGAGTGCAGGACCTCGGTGACCGTTCCCACCACCTCGCCGGCGGACGGATGGTCGGCCGCGAACTGCACCGTCATCCCCTCGAGTTCGTGATCGTAGAACTCGTCGGGGTCGTCCGACGCGGGAAGATCTGCAGTATCGACGACGAACAGGGTGCCGCGCAGTGCGTCGGCCTCCCCGCGGTCGGAGATACCTTTCAGACGCAGCAGAAGCCGCCCGGAGTGATCCCGGGCGGCTTCCACCGTGTAGTCGGTCGTGCGGTTGTCACGACGTGACCGTCCGTGCAGCACCGAGCCGGGAGCGAAACGCTCGTCCGGATCGTCGGTACGTACCTCGACGACGATCTCGCCCTTGATGCCGTGCGACTTCGCGACGCGACCTACGACGAGCTCCACGACAGCGAGTTCAGCGATCCGTGTCGACGACGTCGACACGGATGCCGCGGCCGCCGATACCCGAGACGAGTGTCCGGATCGCCGTGGCGGTGCGCCCGCCACGGCCGATGACCTTGCCCAGATCGTCGGGGTGCACGTGCACCTCGACGGTCCGACCACGGCGACCGGTGATCATGTCGACGCGAACGTCGTCAGGATTGGAGACGATGCCGCGAACGAGATGTTCGACGGCGTCGGCGACCACGGTGCTCACTTGTCGGCGGACTCGGCGGTGGCGTCGGCGGTCTCGGCGGCCGGAGCGCTCTCTGCAGCGTCGTCGGCCTTGGCGGCCTTCTTCTTCTTGGGCGTGGTGGCCTCGCCGACGGGCTCGTTGTCGGCGGCAGCGAGAGCTGCGTTGAAGAGATCCAGCTTGGAGGTCTTGGGCTCCTTGACGCGCAGCGTGCCCTCGGCGCCCGGCAGGCCCTTGAACTTCTGCCAGTCACCGGTGATCTTGAGCAGGGCCGCGACGGGCTCGGTGGGCTGTGCGCCCACGCTGAGCCAGTGCTGCGCACGCTCGGAGTCGATCTGGATCAAGGAAGGCTCTTCCTTGGGGTGGTACTTGCCGATGGTCTCGATGGCGCGGCCACCACGACGCGTGCGCGCATCGGCGACGACGATGCGGTACTGCGGGTTGCGGATCTTGCCGAGACGGGTGAGCTTGATCTTGACTGCCATGTGAAACGAAGCCTCTTTCGGTGTGGTTGCGTGATGCAACCGCTGGTCACGGCGCAATTCGGCGATGCGCACGGCATGCGCACCCGGTTTTGCGGTGAATGGATGTTGTGACCGCCGCTCGGTACGGAACCGGAGACGGGCGAACAGGCGTTGATTCTGCCAGACCGTGCCCGCTGGTCATAATCTCCGGCGGCCGCTCGGCCCGGTCACCAAATACGTCCGCGCAAGATCACGACGTCGGGTGCGGCCAGTACGTCCGGTCCGGTCCGCGGATCCTCGGTGTAGAAGACGAGGTCGGCCGGAGCGCCGTGCTCGACGCCTGCCCGACCGAGCCACCGTCGCGCGTTCCAACTGGCCGCGCCCAGCGCGTCCGTCGGGGAGAGTCCCACCGCCGTCAGCGCGGCGACCTCGTCGGCGACGCGGCCGTGCTCGATGCTGCCTCCGGCGTCGGTTCCCGCGTAGATCGGCACCCCGGCGTCGTGCGCGCGCCCGACGGTGTCGGCGACGCGGGCGTGGAGGTCACGCATGTGATCGGCGTACCGCGGGTAGCGCCCGGCCGAGTCCGCGATGGACGGGAACGTCTCGATGTTGATCAGAGTGGGAACCAGGGCCGTCCCGTGCTCGACCATCATCTCGACCGTGTCGTCGGTGAGTCCGGTCCCGTGTTCGATGCAGTCGATGCCGGCGCCGATCAGACCGGGGAGCGCATCCTCACCGAAGACGTGCGCCGTGACCCGTGCACCTTCGGAGTGTGCCGCGTCGATCGCGGCCCGCAGGATGTCGTCGTCCCACAGCGGAGCCAGATCGCCCACGCTGCGGTCGATCCAGTCACCGACCAGCTTGACCCACCCGTCACCGAGCCGAGCCTGCTGCCGCACGGCCTCCGGCAACTGCGATTCGTCCTCGAGATCGACGGCGAGCCCGGGAATGTATCGCTTGGGCATCGCGATGTGCCGACCGGCGCGGATGATCCGGGGCAGGTCGTCC